>JBEDUQ010000079.1:0-17370 GCA_040414855.1 Actinomycetota bacterium | reverse complement strand
GCGATGAAGCTGATGGGCAGGTGGAACTGGTGGGCGCCGGCGCCCATGCGCCGCCTCCACCGCCGCATCGCCCTCCGCGAGCGCCTCGAACCGCCGGAACTCGCGGAGCCGGCGGAACCGGCGGAGCAGTCGGAGCGGTCGGAGCGGCCCGGGCCCGCGCTGCCCGGCGCCGCCGAGCCCGAGCCGGAGGGCGTCCGGGCAAGGTAGGGGGAGGGCCCGGGAGGCCGGCAGGCCCCGGAGCCGCCTACGTTCGGAGGGGCCTCGGGGATTGTTCGCTGGGTGGGAGCCCCCGTTCGGCGACTGAACCCGGTACGCTCGGATCATGTCAAGCGCTGTCGATCTGGTCGTCACCGACCTCGACGGCACGTTGTCGGACCCAGGCGAGCGCATCCACCCCAGGACTGCCGGAGCGGTGCGCGCGCTGCTGGACGCGGGCATCCCGGTGCTGATCGCGACCGGAAGGCGCCCGCGCACCGCGACCGTCGTGCTCGAGGCGGCCGGCCTGTGCGGCCCCGCGGTCATGCTCGACGGCTCGATCGGCCACGACCTCCGCGACGGCCGCCCCTTCCACCGGGTGGTCTTCGAGCCGGTCGCCGCCGCGACCGTGCTCGCGACCTTCGCCGCCGCCGGGTTCCAGCCCTGCCTGCACCTGGACCTGCCCGAGGTGGACATCCTGGTCGGCGACCGCCCGTCCACCCACCCGCGCCACCTCGCCCGGGCGGCGCCCTGGGTGGTCCACGGCGACCCCGCCCGCGCGGTCGAGGTCGACCCGGTGCTCTCGTTCACGGTGGTCGGCGGCGACCCGGTGGCGCTCACCGAGGTCGCCGAGGCGGTGGTGGCCACCGGCTTCGGTAGCGCGAGCGTCACCCGCGACCTGATGTACGGCGGGGCGACCCTCCAGGTCCGCCCTCCCGGGGTCAGCAAGTGGAGCGGCGTGCTGTCGTTCTGCCGCGACCAGGGTCTGGACCCGGGCCGCGTGCTGGCGGTCGGCGACGGCGCCAACGACGTCGAGCTGCTGGCAGCGGCCAGCATCGCCTGCGCGGTCGACGGCGGCGCGGCCGGCGCGATCGCCAACGCCGACCACCTGATCGGTCCGCCGTCCGAGGGCGGCTGGGCGGCGATCCTCGCGCTGGTCGATCCGGTGAGACGATGGCCGGCGGGATGAACCTGATCTTCGACGCCGACGACACGCTCTGGGAGAACAACGTCCTGTTCGAGCGGGCGATCGAAGGCTTCATCGACCACCTCTCCCATCAGAGCATGACGCGCCGGCAGGTCCGCGAGGTGCTCGACGAGATCGAGCGCGCCAACGCGCGCACCCACGGCTACGGCGTCGCGGTCTTCCACAAGAGCCTCCAGGCCTGCCTGCTCAGGCTGCGCAGCGGGCTGCCGCCCGACCCCGAGGACGAAGAGGTCCTGCTGCGGCTCTGCCTGCCGATGCGCGAGGGCGCGGTCGAGCTGTTGCCTGGCGTCGCCGAGACGCTCCGGGACCTGGGCGGGCGCCATCGGCTCTCGCTGCTGACCAAGGGCGCGCCCGAGGACCAGCGAAGGAAGCTGAACGCCTCCGGGCTCGGCGGGCTGTTCGAGCAGGTCGACATC
This sequence comes from Actinomycetota bacterium, assembly GCA_040414855.1. Taxonomy (GTDB): domain Bacteria; phylum Actinomycetota; class CALGFH01; order CALGFH01; family CALGFH01; genus DASVXQ01. The sequence goes on along the minus strand of JBEDUQ010000079.1, from coordinate 15,771 downwards.
GTCGAGGAGAAGGACACCGCCGTCTACCGGTGGCTGGTCGAGGCGCGCGGCCTCGACCCGAAGGCCACCTGGATGATCGGCAACTCCCCGGCCTCCGACATCTGGCCGGCGCTGGAGGCCGGCATTGGCGCCGTGCTGGTCCCCCATCCGCACACCTGGGTGCTGGAGCACCGCGAACTGCCGCAGCCGGACGAGCGCTTCCTCGTCGTCGAGTCGATCCCGCGCCTGCTGGAGCGGTTCTGAGCTCAGGCCGTCGAGCTGAGCGCCGCCTGGAAGCTGAGGTCGCTGCTGGACGGCGCGTCCTGGTGGACCTCGGCGGCGATGGTATTGACGCCGGGGTGCACCAGCGACGGCGGGACCGAGAAGCTGTGGATCTCCGACTCGGCGGCGCCGGAGCGGTTGACGACCGCCCTGGTCGAGCTGGTGATCGTGCCGGCGGGCAGGTTGTCCCGGGCCACCTCGACGCCGTTGACGTAGACGACCGCGCCGTCGTCGTCGAGCAGGTCGAGGGTCAGCATCGACGGCACCGCGGTGGCGTTGAACGTCGTCCGGAAGTAGGTGGTGATGTACTTGGCGTTCGGGTTGGGGCCGAACGACACCACCGTCGACTCGTCGCCGTCGCCGAAGCCGAGCTGCGCCGGACCCGACGCCCACACGCTGTCGTCGAAGCCCTCCCCGGTCCAGCTCGCGGCCGGGGTGGTGCCGTTGTCGAGGTAGCGCCAGGTGGCGTTGGCGGCGAGCTGCACCGGGGGCGGCGGTGGCGGCGGCAGCGCGCTGAAGATCGCGAAGCCCTGGGCCGGCACCCCGGAGATGTTGGTGAAGTCGCCCGCGATCAGCAGCGCCGAGGCGTCGCCGGCGATCGCGCGGACGCCCCAGAACCGGTCGAAGCTCGGGGTGAACTCGGTGTCCCTGGCGCCGGTCGCGGTGGCGTTGCTGGTCAGCCGGACGGTCGCGTCGGCCCCGCAGGTGTCGTGGAAGCCGGTGAACATCGAGTCGCCGATGATCCAGACCGCCTGGGCGTCACCGTCGCAGCGCTGGCGCCAGAGCCGTGCGCCGGTGGTGGTGTTGTACCAGGCGCCCTGGTTGCCGCTCGTGCTGACCGCCAGCCGGGTGCCGTCCGGGGACAGCTCCAGGTCGAGGGCCTCGCCGTCGATGCTGGCCCAGGTGGTCGGGACCACGTTGCCGGCGCCGTCCAGCTTGGTCAGCCACCTGGTCGCGCTGCCGTTGATCGCGGTATAGCTGCCGCCGACGTAGACGCGGCTGCCGTCGGCGCTGACCGCCAGCGCGCCGAGACGGTCGTTCACCTGCGGCGCGAACGAGGTCACCGAGGCGTCGGCGAGGTTGAGCGCGGCCAGACGCGAGCGGGCGACGCCCTTGATGGTGGTGAAGCTGCCGGCCACGTAGAGCCTGCCGGCCGCGACCGCCAGGCTCGACACGTTGGAGGAGGCGTTGGCGACCCAGCTGGTGCTGACCGCCCCGGTGACCGGGTCGAGGGCGGCGACCCGCTGCCTGCTGACCCCGTTGACGGTGCTGAAGGACCCACCGATGTACAGCCGGGTGCCGTCGTAGGCGATCGACCGCACGGTGTCGTTCGTGTTCGCCTGGAAGCCGGTGAGCAGCGCGCCGGTCCGCAGGTCGAAGGCGGCGAGGTTGCCCCGGTTGACGACCGTGCCGCCGTCGGGGCTGCGCACGGTCGAGAAGCTGCCTCCGACATAGGCGGTGTCGCCGACCGTCAGCGCGGCGAACCCGACCCCCTCGGCGCGCCACGCGCGCAGCGGCGTGTTCGGGAACTTGGCCAGAGCCGCCTCCGCCGTGCCGGGCGCGACCCACGCGGACAGGCCGACCAGGACGGGAACGACGCCGAGCACGAGCATGCGGACAAACGCGCGAGATCTCATGTCCTGGATCATCGAGGCGCTTGTGACCAGGACGATCACGCAGACGAGGTATTTATCGTCTGCAGCAAAGCGAGCAGTCGGGAATCAGCAGATCAGGGCAGCTCGGCAAATTCCCATGCCCTGGAGCCGACCGAGGCGGCGAGCGACAGCCGCCGCACCGCCTCGTGCGGCTCGGTCGAGGCCAGCCCGCAGGTCGGCGTGACCAGCGAGCGGGCGAGCACCTCGGGGAGATAGTCTCCGGCGGTCCACTCGACCAGGTCGAGCAGCCGGTCGGCGAGGTCGTCCGGATCGGCTGACTCGAGCGGTCCGGTGGCCGGCACCAGGCCCCACGCGACCGCCGAGCCGCTCTCGACCAGGCGGCGGAAGGCGGGATCGTCGGTGGCGTGGTCGCCGTGGCTGACGGCATCGAACGAGACCAGCTGGGGGTCGATGTCGAGGATCAGCGGCCACGGAGGCGGCGCGCAGCAGTGGAGGCCGGTCAGCTCCGCGCCGGTGGCGCCGACCGCCCGCCACAGCTCGACCGCGATCCGCGGCCGCTCCGCGACCATCGGGTCGCCGAGCGACGGCTCGTCCAGCACCAGCAGCAGCTTCCAGCCGGGCAGCGCCTCGCGGACCCTGGTGACCAGCCAGCGGATGCGCGCGGCGTAGCCGAGCGCGAGCGGTCCACGGACGTCGGCTCGTGCGAAGGCCCGATGGTCGCCGGCCTCGACCGCCAGCGCCAGGGTCACCGGCCCGGTCGCCTGGAGCTTGAGCCAGCCCTCCGGACGGCCGGACAGCGCGCGGAGGAACGGGTCGAGCGTGCCGGCCGCCGCCGCGGCCAGGCCCGGGCCGCCCGGCGCACGGTCGCGCCCGACCCAGGCGGGACGAGACGACGCACCCCGGCCGGCCTCGGCCCCACGCTTGTCGGCCTCGGCCTCCCCCTGGCCGGCCTGGACCTCGCCGACCCCGGGAAGGCCGGCGGCCCACTGGAGGACCATCTGCTCGGCGGGCACGGCGAGCGGCCGGGTCGGCCAGAACGGCAGCTCGGGACAGGCGGTGACGGCCGCCTCGACGGCCTCGGCCGCGTGCGGTTGGGGCATGCTCCCGACGCCGGTCCCCGCGCCGCGCGGCCGGAACGACCGGGGCACGCGGCTCACGTCGTGCCGGCCGGGGCGCGACCGCCCGGGGTCGCGGAGCTGGCGGCGGCGCTTGCCACCGGGATGGTGGCCGCGATCGTGCCGCCGCCCAGCACGAGGTCGCCGTCGTAGAGCACGGCGGCCTGGCCGGTGGCGATCCCGAGCACCGGCTCGTCCAGCTCGACACGGGCGCGGCCGTCGCCGGTCGGGACCACCGCGCAGCCGACCTCGGTCCCGTGGGCGCGGAGCCGGACCACCGCCCTGCCCCCACGGAGCCCGAGCCCGTCGGTGGCGGTCGCCGCCTCCAGCTCGACCGCGCCGACCGCCAGCGCCTCGCGCTCCCCGACCACCACACGGTTGGCGGCCGGCTCGATCCCGAGCACGTAGCGCGGCGACGGCGCCGACAGCCCGAGGCCCCTGCGCTGGCCGACAGTGAACCGGTAGGCGCCGTGGTGCTCGCCGAGAACCTTGCCGTCGCGGTCGACGATCTCGCCGGCACGGCGCCCGAGGCGGCGCTCCAGCCATCCGGCCGTGTCGCCGTCGGGGATGAAGCAGACATCGTAGGACTCCGGCTTGGCGGCGACGCGGAGTCCATGGGCCGCGGCGATCTCGCGGACCTGTGGCTTGGTCAGCGTGCCGAGCGGCAGCCGCAGGTGGGCGAGCTGCTCGCGGCCGAGCATGTAGAGGACGTACGACTGGTCCTTGGCCGGGTCGGCGGCGCGGTAGAGCCGGCCGTCCTCGACCCGGGCGTAGTGCCCGGTCGCCAGCGACTCGAAGCCGAGCCGCCTGGCGCGGTCGAGCAGCGCGGCGACCTTGACCCGCTCGTTGCAGCGGGCGCAGGGGTTGGGCGTGCGACCGGCGGCGTACTCGGCCTCGAAGTCGGCCACCACCGCGCGGTGGAACTCGTCGGCGAGGTCCCAGACGTAGAAGGGGATGCCCAGGTTGTCGGCCACCCTGCGGGCGTCCTCGGCGTCCGCCACGGTGCAGCAACCCTTGCCCTGCACCTGAAGGTGAGCCGGGGTATCCGAGAGCTTGAGGTGCACCCCCGTCACCTCGAAACCGGCCTCGACCAGCAGCGTCGCCGCGACCGACGAGTCGACCCCGCCGCTCATCGCGGCCAGCACGCGCCCGCCGCCGGTCATGGCGCACCTCGCGAAGGGACGGCGGCGCGGCCGCGACCAGCCCCGGACGCCGAGCCCGCGGAGCCCGCCGCGCCCGCGGAGCCCGCCGAGGCCGCGGAGGCCGCGGCGCCCGCGGAGCCGGCGTCGGCGGGCGCACCGGCGTCGAGCACCTCGAAGCAGCGGCGGAAGCCCTCGATCGCCGCGTCGACGTCGGCGTCGCTCGACTCGTGCCCGAGGCTCAGCCGCACGGTCTCGCGCGCGGCGGTGTCGTCGCGACCCATGGCCAGGAGCACGTGGGAGGCGCCGATCGCGCCGCTGGCGCAGGCCGAGGCGGCCGAGCAGGCGACCCCGTAGCGGTCCAGCAGCAGCAGGACGTCCTCGCTTCGGCGGCCCGGGAGCCGGACCGACAGCAGCCCGGGCAGGGCGTTCGCCGGGTCGCCGTTGACCTCGACGTCCGCCTGGAGCGCCCGGAGGCCGTCCAGCAGGCGAGCGCGCAGCCGGGCCAGCTCGGCGCCGCCGGCCTCGCGCTCGGCCATGGCGAGCGACGCGGCGGCGCCGAAGCCGGCGATCGCCGCGGCCGCCATGGTCCCGGAGCGCATGCCGCGCTCCTGGCCGCCGCCGTGGACCAGCGGGCGGAGGCTGACGCCGCTCCGCGCCACCAGCGCGCCGATCCCGGTCGGGCCACCCAGCTTGTGGGCGGCCAGCGCGACCAGGTCGAGGCCGTCGGCGGCCATGTCCACCCCCGGGTGCCTGGCGGCCTGGACCGCGTCGCAGTGCAGCAGCGCACCGGCGGCGTGGGCCAGCTCGGAGGCGGCGCGCAGCGGCTGGACCGTCCCGACCTCGTTGTTTGCGGCCATCAGCGCCACCAGCGCGGTGCGGCCCGGCTCGACCAGCGCGGCGAGCTGGCCGAGGTCGACCCTGCCGAGCCCGTCGACCGGGGCGAGCGACACCGATGCTCCCGCGTCGAGGGCCGCCCACTCCGCCGCGTCGAGGACGGCGTGGTGCTCGACCGCCGACACTACCAGGTGGCGCCGGTCCCGGTCGCGCGCCAGGACGGTGCCCTTGACCGCGAGGTTGTCGGCCTCGGTGCCGCCCGAGGTGAAGATCACCTCGCCGGGCTGTGCGCCGACCAGCGCCGCGACCTGCTCGCGGGCGGTCTCGATCGCGGCCCTCGCCGCCCTGCCCGGTCCGTGTTGGCTCGACGGGTTGCCGACCGGGTGCTCCAGGAACGGGCGCATCGCCTCGAACACCTCGCGGCGAAGCGGCGCGCTGGCGGCGTAGTCGAGATATGGCACGGATGTCCCCTTCAGCGGTTCTGGAATTCTCTGGAGGTCGCGCGGACCGGCACGCGGTGCCGCGCCTAGCCTAGCCCGAGCCTAGCCCTGGCCGCCGCCGCGCCGCCTCCCGTCCCGTTGACCCTGCTGGTCACCCTGGCCCGACACGACCGCGTACTCGGGACCGCCGTCCGGGCGGCGCCAGTCCAGCGACGGCCGGCCGGCGAGCGCGGCGGCCATGAAATCGTGCCAGATCCGCGCCGGATATGAGCCGCCGGTGACCCGGATGCCGCCGACGTCGGTCATCGGCTGCTCCTGCACGGGGTTGCCCATCCACACCGCGGTCGAGAGCTGCGGCGTGTAGCCGACGAACCAGGCGTCGCGGTAGTCCGAGGTGGTGCCGGTCTTGCCGGCGACCGGCCGGCCGAGCTGCGCGGCTGTCCCGGTGCCGCCCTGCACGACCCCCTTGAGCACGTTGGTGACCTGATAGGCGAGATCCGGAGAGATGCGCTGCTCGCCCTTGGTCGAGCTCTTGAAGAGGGTCTTGCCGTGGTGGCTGATCCTGGTGAACAGCACCGGCTGGTGGTAGACGCCCATGTCGGCGAAGGTGGCGTAGGCGCTGGCCATCTCCATCGGGGTCACGTTGGCGGTGCCCAGCGCGATCGACGGCTGCTGTGCCTGCGAGGCCAGCACGCTGACCCCGAGGCGCTCGGCCATGCTGACCACCTTGGCGGGGCAGAGCTGGGCCATCACCCGGGCGTAGACGCCGTTCACCGACCGCGCGGTGGCCTCGCGAAGGCTGATCTTCCCGGAGCCGCCGCCCTCGTAGTTGCTGACCGACCAGGGATAGCCGCAGACGGTCCCGCTGAAGCCGCTCGACTCCCAGCGCGAGTCCGGCGAGATGCCGTCGTTCAGCGCGGCGGCCAGCACGAACGCCTTGAACGACGAGCCCGCCTGGCGCTCGGCCTGGACCGCGAGGTTGTACTTGCGCTTGCTGAAGTCGCGGCCGCCGACCAGGGCGCGGACGGCGCCGCTGCGCGGGTCGATCGAGACGATCGCGACGTCGGGCCCTGAGGCCGGACGCCAGTTCGCGGCCGCCTGCTCGGCCTGCTGCTGCATGGTCGGGTCGAGGGTGGTGTCGATTCGGAGCCCGCCCTCGTAGAGCTGCCGGTTGCGCTCGGCGACGGTGTTGCCAAGGCGCGGGTCGGCGAGCAGCTGGCGCTTGAGCGCGTCCATGAACCACGGGTAGTTGTCGCCGCTGTCCCGCGGCGGCTTGACCTGCACGGGCGTGCCCTGGGCCGTGGTCGCCTGCTCCGGGCTGATCATGCTGAGCTTGGCCATCTGCTGGAGCACGGTGTCGCGGCGCTGGGTCGCGCGCTGCGGGGCGGTGCGCGGGTTGGCGCGCTCGGGCTCGCGGATGACCCCGGCCAGGGTCGCGGCCTGGGCGACGTTGAGATCGGCGGCGTGCTTGCCGAAGTAGCCGCGGCTGGCCGCCTCCACGCCGTAGTAGCCGGACCCGAAGTAGACCCGGTTGAGGTAGGCCTCGAGGATCTGCTGCTTGCTCATCCGGTCCTCGAGCTGCGACGCCAGCGAGGCCTCCTTGACCTTGCGGATCAGCGAGCGGTCGCGGAGGTCGGGATAGGCGTTGCGGACCAGCTGCTGGGTGATGGTGCTGCCGCCCTGGACGGTCCCGCCCTCCAGCAGGTTGGCGACCACAGCCCGCAGGATGCCGCGGTCGTCGATGCCGTGGTGCTGGTAGAAGCGCTGGTCCTCGGCGGCGAGCACGGCGTCCTGGAGGATCTTGGGCATCGACGACAGTGGCACCACGATGCGGTCCTGCTCGTCGTGGAGCACGTCGATCAGCTTGCCGTTGCGGTCGTAGACCTGGCTGCGCTCCGGCTGCGCGAGCGGCCGCATGGTGGCCAGGTCGGGCAGGCTGGCCGAGGCCGACTTGACCGAGCCGGCGAGCACGGCCGCGGCGGGCAGGCCCGCGAGCGCGCCGGCGAGCAAGGTCAGCACCAGCGCGGCGGCGACCGGACGGAAGAAGCGCCGCCAGGCGGGCAGCCGCCGGTCCGGCGGCGCGGCCACCACCCGCACCAGCGGCCCGAGCCGCCGGATCATCGACCGCTCCGCGGCGACAAGCGCGCGCACCGTGCCGAGGATCAGCCAGATGAGCCCGAGCGCGAGCCAGCGGGCCGCCCGCGCCAGCGCCAGCGACGCCGCGCGGGTCCGCCGCCAGCTCGCCTTCAATCCGGTCCGGGTCGCCCGCGCCGAGGCGAGCGACGCCGTCCGCAGGCCCCTGCCGGTCGCGGTCGAACCGGACCGTGCGGCGCGGGCGAGCGCCCCGAAGAGCTCGCGGCACGCGGCCCTGGCCTCGGAGAGGTGCGCGTCGATCGCGTCGGAGGCGCTCGCGAGCGCCTCCTCGGCGACCCAGGCGTGCTCGCCGACCGCGAGCGGCGGGCCGTGGAGCCCGCCAAGGTCCAGGGCGGCCGCGCCGAGCCGGGCGTCGGCGAGCGCGAGCCTGCAGCGCGCGAGCTGCCGTGGGCCCAGATAGCGGAGGATCGCGCCGCGGACCCATCCCGGGAGGCGCGCGGCGACCGGGAGCTTCGGGTCGGGCCAGGGCGGCGCGGTCAGGGCGTACAGGCGCCCGGCGGCGGCACGCTCGGCGAGCGGACGGTCCAGCGCCCGCGACCCCGCCGGGGACCCGTCCGCGTCAGCCTCGCCGTGGTGAGCGGACTCGCCGCTCTCGCGGGCCTCGCCGCTCCGGTGGGCCTCGCCGCCGAACTGGCCGTGGGCCGCGACCATCGCGCCGAGCTCGCGCCTCGCCGCCCAGGCCCGCACGCGCCGCCGCGGCTGCCTGACCAGCACCAGGACGGCGAGGCAGAGGGCACGCGGGATCGAGACCGCCGCCGGGATTGCGGAGCGTCGAGAAGGGCCACCCGCGGTGCGGCGGCCCCCCGCGATCGGCAGCGGTCCTTCCATCAGCCCTTTCGCTTGGTGATTTCCTCTGTCAGGCGCGGGACGACCTTGAACAGGTCGCCCACGACGCCGAAGTCCGTGATCGAGAAGATCGGCGCCTCGGCGTCCTTGTTCACGGCAACGATCGTCTTCGACGTCTGCATACCCGCTCGGTGTTGGATTGCACCTGATATACCAACGGCTACGTAAAGCTGCGGTGAAACCGTCTTGCCCGTCTGGCCCACCTGGTGCTGGTGCGGGTACCAGCCGGCGTCGACCGCGGCCCGGCTGGCGCCGACGGCGGCGCCGAGCGAGTCGGCCAGCGCCTCTACCAGCGCGAAGTTGGCGGGGTCCTGGAGCCCGCGGCCGCCCGAGACGACGATCTCCGCCTCGGCCACGTCCGGCCGCCCGCCGCGCTCCTCGACCACGTGCTCGGTCATGCGCACCTCGGCCGGTCCGGCCTCGCGGGTCAGGCCGAGGTCGACCACCGACGGCTGGCTCTGGGACTCTTCGACCGGGAAGGCGTTCGGCTTGATAGCCAGCACGGGCGTGCCGGCGCGGACCCTGGAGTGGACGATGGTCGCCCCGCCGAAGACGTTCTGGGTCGCCATCAGGTCGTCGTCGAGGTCGACGACGTCGGCGAGCATGCCCCAGCCCTTGCGGGCCGCCAGCCGCGCGCCGACCTCCTTGCCGCCCGGGGTCGCCGCCACCAGCACCGCGATCGGGTCTGCCTGCTCGGCGGCCGCGGCCAGCGCGTCCACCTGGGGCAGGGTGAGCTGGTTGCTCCAGCCCTCGCCGGTGGCCGCGTAGACTTCCGCCACGCCGTAGCGACCGAGCGCCTCGGTCGCCGCGTCGAGCCCGTCGCCGACGAACACCGCCGCCGGCTCGCCGAGCTGGCGTGCCTTGCTGAGCATCTGGGCAGTGACCTTCTTGAGACTGCCCTCCTCGTGCTCGACCAGTACCAGAACCGCTGCCATGTCGCCGCCTCCGCTAGATGAACTTGTTGCTGGCCAGGAACTCGGCCAGCTCGAGGGCCGCCGCGCCGTCGCCGCCATCCTTGACGACCTGCCCGGCCTGACGCGGCGGGCGCGGGGTGAAGTCGACGACCTCGCTGGCGGCGCCGGCCAGGCCGACCGAGCCGGGGTCGATCTCGAGGTCGGCGAGCGCGTAATCGGTGACCGGCCGCGACTTGGCCGCCATGATCCCCTTGAACGAGGGATAGCGCGGCTCGTTGATGCCCTTGACCACCGAGACCACCGCCGGGCCGTCGGCCTCGAGGACGTCGTAGCCGCTCTCGGTCTCGCGGTGGACGCGGACGGTGCCGCCGTCCACCTCGAGCTTCTTGGCGCCGATCAGCCCCGGCCAGCCGAGGTACTCGGCCAGCGCGCTGGCGACCAGCGAGGTGCGCGCGTCGGTCGACTCGGACCCGGACACGACCAGGTCGGGCTCGACCTTGCGGATGGCCGCGGCCAGGACCTTGGCGGTGGCGAGCACGTCGGAGCCGTGCAGGGCGGCGTCGTGGACGTGCACGGCGGCGTCGGGGCCCATCGACAGCGCCTTGCGGATGACCGGCAGCGCCGACTCCGGTCCCATGCACAGCACCACGACCTCGCCTCCGGCGGCCTCTTTGAGGCGAAGGGCTTCCTCGACGGCGTACTCGTCGACAGGGTTCATGATGGTCTCGACCGACTCCCGGTCGAGCGTCTTGTCCCCGGGATCGAGCCGCTTCTCCGCGGCCGTGTCCGGCACGCGCTTGACGGTGACCAGGATCTTCAAGGGGCTCCTCCAAACGGGTCACTGGAGAGCAAAGGGGCCCGAGCGGGCCGGCCCCATGATGCCGCAACTGCCACCGTGATTGCGTTCAATCCGCCGCGACGGACGAGTTGGCCAGCAGCTCGGACGGCTCGCCGACCTGGAGGTTGGCCGGCCACCCCCGGACCCCATAGGCTTCCTTGATCACCTGACCGACCGACCAAGGAACCGCGCCAGTGAACCGACCTCAGCCGAAGCACGCGCCGTCGGGCCCGATCAGCCTCGCGCCCATCCACCTGCCGCCGCCCGCGCCCCTGACCGCGCCCGGCGAGCTGCGCGAGGACCCCTTCAGCGGCCGCCTGGCCGCGATCGCCGCCGGGCGCGCCGCCCGCCCCGAGGCGTTCCTGCGCGACGTCGGCCCCTCGCGCGGCACGCTCGGCTGCCCGTTCTGCCCTGGAAACGAGCACATGACCCCGCCGGAGGTCTGGGCGGACCGGGAGCCGGGGACCGCCGCCGACACCCCGGGCTGGGTGGTCCGCGTGGTCCCCAACAAGTACCCGGCGTTCTCCCGACCCACCGGGGCACCCCCTTGGGGTTCCCCGGACCCCTCCGGCCACCCTGGGCCCGCCAACCCCGATGGCGGGCTGTATCGCGCCAGCCCGAGCGCGGGCGCGCACGAGGTCGTGATCCACTCGACCGACCACGAGGCGACCCTGGCGGAGCTGGCCGAGAAGCAGACCGCGCTGGTGCTCGGCGCGTACCGGGCGCGGCTGCTCGCCCACCGCGACGACCCGTTCGGCTCGATCGTGGTGATCGTCAATCAGGGGCGGACCGCGGGCGCCTCGCTGGAGCACCCGCACAGCCAGCTGATCGCGACCGCCGAGCGGCCCGAGCTGGTCCGGGCGGAGCTGGAGCGCCTGGCCGGGCCCGACTGCGCCGCCTGCGCGGTCGCCGCGCGCGAGCGGGGCGGCGAGCGCACGGTCGAGGAGACCGCCGGCCTGCTGGCGATCTGCCCGTGGGCGTCGTCGATGCCCTACGAGGCGCTGATCGTGCCGCTTGAGCACCGGGCGCGCTTCGACGAGGGCGACGAGTCCGGGGACCTGGAGCTGGCCGGCGCGCTCGGCCGGGTGCTGCGCCGATTCGCCGGCGCGGTCGGGCCCAGGGCGCCCTACAACCTGGTGCTGCACTCGGCGCCGCCTGGCGTCGACGACTTCCACTGGCACCTGCACCTGTTGCCGCGCCTGACCACCTACGGCGGGTTCGAGCTCGGGACCGGGATAATCATCAACGTGGTCGACCCGGACCAGGCGGCCGCCGGCCTGCGCGCGGCCTCCCCCGAGCCGGTCTCGACCTGAGGTCCCGATCCGGCCGGGCTACCGGTTGCTGAAGGTCGCCTTGCCCGGGCCCCGCTCGACGAACGAGGCCATGCCCTCGGCGGTGTCCTCGGTCGAGAACAGCGACTGGAATGCGTGGCGCTCCAGCAGCAGGCCCGCGTCGATGCCGACGTCGAGCCCGCCGTCGATCGCCTGCTTGGCCGCGCGCAGGGCGATGCCCGGCCCCTTGGCGTAGCGAGCGGCCGCCTCGGTGGCCTTGGCGTAGACCTCATCGGGCGGATGCACTTCGTTGACCAGCCCGATCGCCAGCGCCTCGTCGGCCTTGCAGAAGCGGCCCGAGTAGATCAGCTCCTTGGCGCGGGAGGGGCCGATCAGGCGCGGAAGCCGCTGGGTGCCGCCGGCGCCGGGGATGATGCCGAGCAGGATCTCGGGCTGACCGAGCTGCGCGTCGCTGGCGGCGAAGCGGAGGTCGGCGGTCAGGGCCAGCTCGCAGCCGCCGCCGAGCGCGTAGCCGTTGACCGCGGCGATCACCACCTTGGGGATGCGCGCCAGGGCGGTGAAGGCCGCCTGGAGCTCGCCCGCGCGCGAGGAGATCTCGGCGAAGGTCCTGCCCTGCATCTCCTTGATGTCGGCCCCGGCCGCGAACACCTTCGGGCCGCCCCACAGCACCACCGCGCCGACCCGGTCGTCCGCGCCCACCGCCTCCGCCGCGGCGCGCAGCTCGTCCTGGACCTGGGCGTTGAGGGCATTGACCGGCGGCCGCTCCAGCCGGATGGTCCCGACCCGCGTGGCCTCGTCGACCTCGACACGCACGAATTCCCCCACAGCAGCCTCCTCGTCCAGCGGTCCACCTCGGTCCCGCGCGTCCGAATTGTACTGGCCGAGCCCGCGTGGCCAGGCGTGGACCCGGGGGGCCAGTCCTTACCGCGACTCCAGGCCGGACGGGTCGGTGTTGCCGCCACACACGATCGCGGCGACGCGTTCGCCAAGGCCGGGACGGTAGGCGCCGGCGGAGAGGGCGGCGACCGCGCAGGCGCCGCCGGGCTCGGCGGCGACGCGGAGGCGGTCCCAGAGCAGTTTGCGGGCGGCGCCGATCGCCTCGTCGCTGACCAGGACCGAGAGCGCGCCGGCGCGCTGGCACGCCAGGAGAGCCTCCTCGCTCACCCTGCGGGCACCGAGCGAGTCGACCGCGATCCCCCCGACCTCGACGTCGACCGGCTCGCCGCGCTCCAGCGCCCGTGCCATGGTCGGGCAGCGCTCCGGCTCGACCGCGACCACGCGGGCCCTGCCCGCCAGCCAGGTGGCCATGCCGGCGATCAGCCCGCCGCCCCCGACCGCGACCAGCACCGTGTCGACGCCGGGCTCCTGATCCTGGAGCTCCCTGGCGAGCGTGCCCTGGCCGGCGGCGACCTCCGGCTGATCGTAGGCGTGGACCACCAGCGCGCCGGTGGCGGCGGCGCGCTCCTGGCTGGCGGCGAAGGCGTCGGCGTAGTGAGCGCCGGTGACGTTGACCACCGCCCCGAGGGTGCGGAGCCGCGCGACCTTCACCGGCGAGGCCGACACCGGCACGAAGATCTCCGCGTGCAGCCCGAGCTGCTCGGCGGCGTAGGCGACCGCCAGCCCGGCGTTGCCGCCCGAGGCGGCGATCACCCCGTTCGCCTTGGCGTCCGCCCTCGAGCCGAGGATCCGGTTGAAGATGCCGCGCGGCTTGAACGAGCCGGTGTGCTGGAGCAGCTCCAGCTTGAGCAGCACGGGCGCGGGGGTGCCGAGCGCCTCCGGCTCGACCTCGACCGTCGGGGTCCGGCGCACGCGGGCACCGACGCGCTCGGCGGCTTCCTCGACGTCCGCTCTGGTGATCATCCGCACAGTCCTGTACGCGGCCTAGAACCGCGGCGGCTCGGTGTAGGTGCCCCAGACCTGCTTGAGCGCCTCCACCATCTCGCCCTCGGTCGCCTCGACCCTGGCCGCGTCGATCAGCAGCGGGATCAGGTTCTGGTCCCCGCTGGCGGCCCGCCGCAGCCGGTCGAGCGCGCCGTCGACGTCCGCCTGGTTGCGGGCGGCCCTGCGCCGCGCCAGCTCGGCGCGCTGCTCACGCTCGACCGCCTCGGAGATCCGCAGGATCTCGAGGTCGTGCTCGTCCGGGGTGACGTACTTGTTGACGCCGACGATCACCTTGGTGCCCTTTTCGAGCTGCTGCTGGTAGGCGAAGGCGGCGTCGGCCATCTGCTGCTGGAACCAGCCACGCTCGATGCCGGTGAGCACGCCGTCCAGCATCGAGCCGTTCCCGAAGCGGTCGATGACCGCGAACAGCTCCTCGGCGAGGCGCTCCTGGAGGTCGGTCATGCGCTCGACGTACCAGGAGCCGCCGAGCGGGTCGATGGTGCTGGCGACGCCGGTCTCCTCGGCGATCACCTGCTGGGTTCGCAGCGCGATCGCCGCCGCCCGCTCGGTGGGCAGGGCGAAGACCTCGTCGAGCGCGTTGGTGTGCAGGCTCTGGGTCCCGCCGAGCACCGCCGACAGCGCCTCGAGCGCGGTGCGGACGACGTTGTTGTCGGGCTGCTGGGCGGTGAGCGAGACCCCGGCCGTCTGGGTGTGGAACCGGAGCTGCTGCGCCTTCTCGCTGGTCACGTGGTACCGGTCGCGCATCCACCTGGCCCAGATGCGGCGCGCGGCACGGAACTTGCCGATCTCCTCGAAGAAGTCGATGTGCGCGTCGAAGAAGAAGGAGAGCTGCTCGCCGACCACGTTGGGGTCGAGACCCCGCCGCTTGGCCAGCTCGATGTAGGCGAACCCGTCGGCGAGGGTGAACGCGAGTTCCTGCGCGGCCGTGGCGCCGGCCTCGCGGATGTGGTAGCCGCTCACCGAGATCGGGTGATACTTCGGCACGTCGGTCGCGCAGTACTCGAGCAGGTCGGCGATCAGGCGCAGGTGCGGCTCCGGCGGGAACAGCCATTCCTTCTGGGCGATGTACTCCTTGAGGATGTCGGTCTGGAGCGTGCCGCCGAGCTTGCTCACCTCCGCGCCCTGGCGCTCGGCCGCGACCACGTACATCGCGAACAGCATCGGCGCGGGCCCGGAGATGGTCATCGAGGTGGTGAGCTTGTCCAGCGGGAGGCCGTCGAACAGGATCTCCATGTCGGCCGCCGAGTCGACCGCGACGCCGCAGTGGCCGACCTCGCCCCGCGAGCGCGGGTCGTCGGAGTCCCGGCCCATCAGCGTCGGCATGTCGAAGGCGACGCTGAGCCCGCCGCCGCCCTGCGCGATCAGGTAGCGGTAGCGCTCGTTGGTCTCGTGGACATTGCCGAAGCCGGAGAACTGCCGGATCGTCCACGGCCGCCCGCGGTACATGGTCGGATAGACCCCGCGGGTGTAGGGGTACTCACCGGGGAAGCCGACGCTGGTCGCGAGGTCGCGGTCCTCGTCGTCCATTGGCGAGGCCAGCGGTGGCACCGCCTCGCCGGAGATGGTCGAGAAATCGGCATCCCGTTCGCCGGAGCGCTCGTAGCGCTCCCGCCAGCGGGCACGCTGTCGCTCGAGCTCCTCGGCCTGATGGGCCTCTGGCTCGCTCACTGGTGCCTCCTCGAGGTCGCTCCGATGGCCGGTGGCCGGGTCGCGGCTCTCCGATTGTAGAGTGCCGTCATGCCCTGGCAGGTGCCTGCAGGGACGACTGGGTAGAAACGCCCATCGGAGGATGACTGGCAGATGGCGGACCGGCGTGACCGGCTGCCCGCCGCCGTGGTCGAGGCGGCGGGCGACCGCGAGGGCGGCGCGACCGAGGTGGCCCGGCGCGCGCTCGACGGGCTGGTCGAGGTCGCCGCCGACCCCGACCTGCTGGCCGAGGCGATCGAGCTGCTGGTCGGCGGCCAGCCGGCGATGGCGCCGATGTGGCACCTGGCGCGCGCGGCAGCTTCGGACGACCCGGCGACCGCGCTGGCGGACCTGCGCTGGCGGCTCGACCGCGACCAGACCGCGGCGACCGGCGCGGCGGCGCACTGGCTCCAGCGGCGGCCGGGCCCGGTGGCGACCGTCTCGCACAGCTCGCTGGTGGACGCGGTGCTGGCGCGGCTGCGCTCCCAGTACGGCCAGTACGGCGAAGCTCCGGAGGGTGCCGGCGGCGAGCCGGCGGTCGCGCTGGTCGGCGCCGACGCGATCGGCCCGGAAGCGCTGCTGAACGCCACCGGTACCCGCGCGCTCGCCGAGCGCCTGCCGACCCTGGTGGTGTCGATCCCGATCAAGCTGGTGCCGGCCGCGGCGTTCGAACGGCTGGCGGCGCCCGGGTTCGAGACCGTGCCGCTCGACCGGGTCGCCGCGGTGGCGCT
>JBEDUQ010000078.1:0-21447 GCA_040414855.1 Actinomycetota bacterium | reverse complement strand
CAGGAGGCGGGTCGGGGTAGGCGCGCCAAGACCAGGGATCCACCCACTCGGTGGAGTCCGGGGAGTCAGGGCCGGGGTCGCGCTGGTTCGAGGTCATCAGCGAGATCGTAACCGACTACGAGATTGTTCTTGTCGCCCACTCGTTGACTGTTCCGCGCGCTCTGTGGTTACTTCACCACGCCCAAATTCAGGACCCCAAGCAAGGGGAACTACGGCCACCATGACTGGGCTGTTTTCTGCTGCCCTCTTCGCCATGCGCGCGGCGAATGTCGCCCGCCGTGGCGCCGGGGCCTCATGCGCTCCAAGCGCTCGGCGGCGAAGACTCCGATCGCCAACCCGGCGACCTCCCGATCCTGGTGCCCGGTTCCCCTCCAAAGGGCCGGCCCCCGGCAGGGAACTACGGCCAAGTAGGACCCCAACGCCGGGGGCCGGCTTCCGAATGATGCCATGCGTCTGCGTGGCGCCATAACTGGGAGCCGTCATGCGGAGCAAACTCAACCGGCGAGACATCCCTCTCGACAGTCCTTTCGTCCGGCGGCGGGCTCTGGCCGCGCGGGTGGTGAGCATCGCGGATTCGCTGGACGGCGTGGTCGCCACCGCGGTCGAGCTCGACCTGGTGGTGCCGCCGCCGATCGGCAATCTCGTGCTCGACCTCCGCGGCTGGGCGGCGCGGGTCGAGGACGGCGGCGGCACGCGCTCCGCTTCGGCGGACGCGACCCGCGTGCTGGCGCTTCTCCGTTCGATGCCCGACCACCAGCTGCTCGCGCTGCTCGCCGACCTGCCGTGGTCGCGGGTCGAGGCGCTGCTCGACGCGGCCGAACCCGCTCGGGAGTCGCGGCACCAGCCGCGGGACCGGGCGAACCCGACCCAGCCGCTGGCGCCGCGGGCGAATGGCTGACGCCCTGCAGCTCAGGGGCGAGCGCCGCCGACGTAGTCACTCCGGAAGACCTTCTGAACCTGGACGACGCGGCCGCTCGACGGCGCGGCGACCATCAGGCCCTTGCCGATGTAGAGGCCGACGTGGTGGATCGGGCTCCCGAAGAAGACCAGGTCGCCCGGCTGCAGCGCGCTCTGCGACACATGCGGGAGCGTGTTGTACTGCGCCGCGGAGGAGTGCGGAAGGCTGACACCGGCAGCGCGCCACGCGTACATCGTCAGCCCCGAGCAGTCGAACGCGCCCGGGCCGGACGAGCCCCATCGATAGGGCTTGCCGAGCTGGGCGAGCGCGGTGTGGACCGCGTCGGAGGCCGGGCCGGTCGGCGACGGAAGGTCGCTCGGCAGCGGCACCGAGCGCGGATCGCCGACCTGGGAGCGGATGCGCTCGAGCTGGTTGAGCTTGCGCTCGATCTGGCCCTTGCGCTTGGCGATCGACTCGACCTCCTTGGCCTGCGCGGCCTTGGCGCGCTGGACCTGGGCGACCGCGGCGTCGTAGATCTGCTGCTCGGCCTTGGCCGCCGCAAGCAGGTCGCCGTCCCGCTGGGCGAGCAGCGCCAAGGTCTCGGCCTTCTGGAGGAGCGTCTTGGAGTCGGCCCCGCTCAGCAGCGCCGCGACGGAGCCGAGCCCGCTGCCCTCATAGGCGGCGGTGGCCTGGACCGCGATGCGGCTGCGGATCTTGTCCAGCGACCCGAACTGGACCTTGGCGGTTCGCCGGGCGTCGGCGAGCTGCTTGTTGAGGATGCCGAGCTCGATGGTCGCCTGGTTGAGCTGCTCGTCGAGCTGTGAGACCTGGGTGCCGAGCTGCTCGAGGTCGGCCGGAGTGGCTCGGGGGGCGGCGGTCGCGACCGGGATGACGACCATGAGCCCCACGCCGATCGCGATCGCCGCCGCGACGACGAGCAGAGGGGGCAGACGCCGTTGCTTCCGAGCCCGCTGGGGGACGGGCACGTGAGGTGGCACTCCCTTCTCAAGGAGAGAACGGTGACAATGAGAGTTCGCCGGGCCGGGGGAGGAGCTCGGCGGGTGGTACGGGTCGAAAGTAGCGAGCAGGCGAAGCAACTGCAAATCAAGCGAAAGGGCGCTCCGGAGTCGCTGTCACACCCCCTGGGTAAGGTTGTCCATGTCCAGGCCGTACCCCGACGGCACCAGGAGGACGTGACCGAGATGAAGCATCAGGAGCCACTGCGGATCAGTTGTGACGGCTGCACGGGCGGGTGTGACGACTGCTTGGTGGAGTTCTTCATGGCCGAACGGGATGCGCAGGTGGTGCGGCTGGGTGGTGGCGAGCCCGCCAGCGGCACGACCGCGCCGGCGCCGGCACCGACATCGCGCCAGCGGCTCGATCCAGAGCTGCAGCGGGTGTTCGGCGCTCTCGAGGCCGCCGGCCTGCGGCCTGAGCTGGTCGCCGTGCGCGCGAACCGCGGTCGCGTCTCTCGGGCGTCGTAGCCCTCGTCTGGGTCTTACGGGTCGTCCGGTTCGCCCACGCCTCCGCGCCCGAGGCACCGGCGTCGGCCGGCCCGTCGGATTCCCGTACGTTCAGCCCGGCGGTGCGGTACTCGTAGTGGCTGTGGGAGCTAGGTCCGCGGAGAGGTGATCCAGCTCGTCCAGGCTCGGCGCCGCACGGATCGACGGGCTCAGCGTCCCCCACACGGCCAGCACCAGACCGAAGCCAGCGAACGCGGCGATCGTGGCACGCGCCGACACGGCGCCGAGCAGAACCCCGGCGGCCAGTGGGCCGAACGGTGCGATCGCCAATGAGATCGTGGTCCGCACCGACTCGGCACGGCCGAGCAGGCGGTCGGGCGTGATCGCGATCCGGTATCCGTGGACCACCGAGTTGGTCGACGGGATCGCCAGAGCGGTGGGCAGGATGCTTGCGGTCAGCGCGTAGACATTCGGCCAGACCAGGAACACGGCGCAGCCAAGCCACGTCCACAGCTCCAGCAGCAGCACGGCCCGAACCGGGAGGAGGCGGCGGACCAGCGGCGCCACCAGCGAGCCGAGCAGTGCACAGGCGCCGAAGGCCGCGACCAGCGCGCCGACCTCGCCGCCCGACAGCCCTTGCTGCTCGCCGACGACAACGACCGCGAGCAGCACGCCGGGCCCGACGAAGTTGGTGAGCCCGAACAGCATCATGCACGTCCGCAGGAACGGGTGACCCCACAGGAAGCGAACCCCTTCCGCGAGCTGCGAGCGCAGCGACGAGCGGTCGGGCTCGCGCGCTTCCTGGAACGGCGTCCGCATCGCCACCAGCGAGACGATCGAGAATGCGTACGAGGCCGCGTCAACAAGGAACGGGAGGGCGCGGCCGATCCCGAACAACGCTCCGCCGAGCGGCGGGCCGGCCAGCGACACCGCCGCCTGCCGGCCCGTCTGGGTGCCCGCGGCCGCCGGCAGTTGGCGTGCCGGGATGACGGCGCGCATGGCGCCAGTCTCGGCCACAGCGAACACGGCGGCGCCGCTGCCCTCGACGAAGGCGACCAGCGGGATCGCCCAGAAGGAGACCCGGTGCAGCAGGATCGCCGCCGCGAGGCCGCCGACCGCCAGCACCCGGACCCCGTCGGCCGCGATCATCAGGTGCCTGCGGTTCCGACGGTCCGCGACCACGCCGGCGGGCAGCGCCAACAGCGCCAAGGGGAGGGCGCGCGCGAACGAGACGACGCCCGCCTTGGTCGGCGACCCGGTCACTGCCAGCACGAGCAGCGGATAGGCGATGGCGGTGGACTGCGTGCCGGTATTCGAGAGCAGCTGCCCGATCTGGAGCAGCATGAAGTCGCGGTTTCGGCGCAGGGGGACGGCGGTCACGCATTCGATGCTAACCGGCCACGATCCTGGTGTCCCCGCACTCTCGACCTGCCGCCACATCAGGATCACACCAGGTACCCGCCGGCGGGTCATGACGCCTGGCACCAACCGGCGCCGCGTTAGGAGCTTGGCGGAGGCGACGCCGTGCGCGCGGGTTCCGGTTGGAGGCTCCGCAGGGCGCTGGTGGCGCGCCTCGCCAGCGGGACACCTACGGCCAGGACCGCGAGCGCTTCCGCGGTCCCGACCGCCAGCAGGGCGACGCGCTCCCCACCCGCGATGATCACCCCGTAGTCGAGCAGCGACAGCAGCCGCATTCCCAGCACGCCCAGGGCGACCAGCGCCAGGGCCAGCGACCAGGCCGGCGCGCCGATCGCCCGCCGCTCTGGGGCGGTCAGGTGCGCGACGGCCACGCCGAGCACCAGCAGGCAGTACAGACCTGGCCAGTCGACCAGGATCGACGGGCTCGCCGCCCGCAGCGCAACGTACAGACCCAGCAGCACGGCGATCCCGACGGCGAACGCGATCAGCCAGGGTCGGCGCGTGACCGGCGGGGCGTCGCGGTGGAAGGCGGCGAGCCCGAGCACCACCAGCGCGTCGACCAGCAGGTGGGACCAGATGGTGAGCAGCAACGGCGTCGCTCCGGCGGCCAGGTCGACCGTCGCCGAGACCGCCGCGACCGCGTCGGCCAGGACCGCGAGGGCCGCCAGCATCCGTCCCGCGCGCACCTGCCCGAGCAGCACCCCGACGAAGGCGGGCAGCCACAGCAGCCCGGCAAGGTCCCAGAGCGCCCGCAAGGTGCCGGTTGGCGTGGCAGGGACCCATTCGGCCGGCGGGGCGGTCAGCCAGCCGAGCCGGCCGGACAGCCACAACCTGGTTCCCGCGTCGATGGTCACCGCGGCAGCGTTGACCAGCAGCCCCATGAGCGCGACCAGCCGCAGCGCCTGTCCCCACGCGACCGAGCGGGGCGACGCTCCGGCGACGCCCAGCCGCAGCCGGACCGCGAGGCCCACCACGCTGGCGACCTCCGACCAGCTCGGGCGGCCGAAGTCGGCGGCGTACTCGGCGGCCTCGACGTCGTCGGAGTCCACGCCGTCGAGGAAGGTGGCGACCATCTCCTCTTCCCAGACCTCGCGGTAGTCGGCCGGCAGCACCCGGAGCACGCGGCGATAGCGGCGCTCCAGCCTGGTCACGAGGAGCCTCGCGCGTCGGCGGCCCTCGGGGCGCGCAGCCGCCGGGTGGCGGCACGGGCGTTGGCGGCCTGGCGCTCGGCCTCGGCGGTCAGGGCGTGGCGGCCGGGCTCGGTCAGCCGGTAGTAGCGGCGCAGCCGGCCCTGCTGGACCTCCTCGTGGTCGGGCTCGACCAGGCCCTGGTCGACCAGCCGGTCGAGGACCCCGTACAGGGTGCCGACCTTGAGCCGGACCCGGCCGCCGGAGAGCTCGGCGACCTCGCCGACGATCCCGTAGCCGTGGCGGGGCGTGTCGACCAGCGCGGTGAGGATGAAGAAGGCGGGTTCGGTCATCGCCCGAGTCGTCATGTAAGGAATATATCGGAAAGCAAGATATCTCGGCAATAGGAAACCGGGGAACGCCAGCGCTCTGGCGACGTGAGAGGCTCAGCGACGAGAGGGGCCTCAGCGGTTGGCGAGGCCGAGGAGGGCGGGCGAACGGGTGACGCTCGCGCCGAGCGCGGCGGAACGGTCGCGCAGCTCGTTGTCGGAGGAGACCACCACCACAGGGCGGCCGGGCGGGGCGGCGTTGACGCGGGCGACGATCTCGTCGTCGGCGGTGCGTCCGGCGTCGGTGAACACCATGCTGATGGGGCCGAGCGGCAGCCGCGTCGGCACCGGGGCGACGCTCGCGCCGTCGAACACCACGGTGATCTCGGCCCCGGTACGGCGCGCGACCCTGCGGCAGAGGTCGAGCAGCAGCGTGCGCTGGTCCTCCAGCGTCCTCTCGGGGAAGCCGCGCGCGTGCTTGGTGACGTTGTAGCCGTCGACCAGGACCAGCACGTCGGGTGCGGCGAGCCAGGCACCGAGGGTCTCGGGGTCGTCGGCGGCGAGCCCACCGGGCACCGGCAGCGGCTCGCGCCGCTCGGGCTGCCGCGCGCCCGAGGGCAGGCCGACCTGGGGCTTGGGCGCGCTGGACAGGCCGGTCGCGCGCCGCAGCGCGGAGAGGTCGCGCTCCAGCGCGCCGACCGCCTCGGCGACCGCCGGGTCGAGCTGGGCCGACGACTTGCGCAGCGAGCGGTACTGGCGCTGCGTCTCGGCCAGGAGCGCCTGGAGCTCGGCGATCCGCCCGCCCAGCCGGCGCTGCTCGTCGGCGGCCTGGGCGCGGGCGGCCTGGAGCGCCGCCGTGGCCTTGGCGACCTCCTGGTCGAGCGTCCGGCAACGCTGGCTCAGCGTGTGGATCTCGCGCTCGGCCCGGCGCAGCTCGTTGCGGGCGGCCCGGAGCGTCTCACGGGCGGCGCGGGCGGCCGTGGCCTCCTGGTCGGCTCGGGCGCGCGCCTGCTCCAGCTCGCTCTCGGCGCCGGCGAGCGCCGAGCGGGCCTCGGCGGCCTCGGCCTGGGCGCGGCTGCGGTCGAGGGCGTCGGAGGCGGCGCGGACAGCGGCGGAGCCGGCGATGCCGAGCGCGATGCCGACGCGGGCGACCACCTCGGGCGGCTCCCCGCTCGCGAGCGCCTCGGCGTGCCTGCCGGAACGGATCAGGCTGGCAAGGAGGTCCTCGTCCTGGAGTACGCGGTCGTCGACGGCGCCGCGGAACCTCGGGTCGAAGTCGAGGGTCCGGCGCACGACCTGGAGGACCCGCGGGTGCTTGAGCCGGCGCGGCGTCCAGCTCTGGTACTGGCGGAGCTGGCCGGGCAGGTCGCTCGGGGGCGCGGCCCGGAGCGTCGCCAGCGCGGCGTCCATGTAGCCGGCCAGCAGCGGCTCGGCCACCTCCGGCACCGGGCTCGGCACCTCCCCACCGTTCCCGGCGGCCTCCCCACCGTTCCCAGCGGCCTCCTCGCCGTTCTCGCCGGGCTCCGCGTCGCTCCCAACGGGCTCCGCGTCGCTCTCAACGGGCGCGGGCGGCGTGCCCTCGGCGCCGGCCACCGCCGGATCGTGGGGGCCGGCCGTCGCCGGACCGTCGGGGCCGTCCGGGGCGACGTCAGGCCGGCGCTCCGGCTCGGGCGCCGACGGCGCCGGCGGGGGCGGCCCGTGGCCGGGCATGGTTGCGCTCACCGCTCCGTGGGCCCGGTCTCCGCGGCGGCGGCCCACAGCGCCGGGATCACCTCGACCTGGGTGGTGGAGCCGCACCAGCGGCAGCGGAGCTGCTCGGCGGTGGCGGCGAGGTCGCGCTCCTCCTCGACGGTCAGCTCCCCCGCCACCGAGTAGTGCCAGTACGCCGAGGTCCGCCGGGTGGAGACGACGTCGAAGCGGGTCAGGTTGCCGCACGCGCCACAGCGGAGGCGCTCCCCTTCCGCGGGCAGGGCGAGCTGGGGATTCGACTGGCTGGGCACGCGTCCTCCTCCAGTTTCGATCAGTCCTCTAAGCGTCCTCCAAGAGGGTAGTCGCGCTCGCGGCTTGACGGACTCGTGAACGCGTTCGTGCATTTGTTTTCCCGAAGGTCCCGGGCGGGTACCATGCCTCCAACCATGAGCAAGGTCGCCTTCACCTTCCCGGGCCAGGGGCGGATCCCCAAGGGCAGCGGTGCGCCCTGGGCGGAGGATCCCGCCGGCTGGCCGTTCGCGCGCGCGTCCACTCGGCTCGGCTGGGACGTGATCGAGGTGATCGAGTCGGGCGACAAGGTCCTGACCGACACCCGCAAGGCGCAGCCGGCGATCTACACACACTCGGCGGCGTGCTTCATCCTCGCCAAGTCGGAGGGCCTGCGGCCGGACCTGGTCGCCGGGCACTCGCTGGGCGAGTACGCGGCGGTGTTCGCGGCCGGCGGGATCACCTTCGAGCAGGGTCTCGACCTGGTGGTACGGCGCGCAGAGCTGGCGCACGCGACCGCCGGCGGCGGGGTCATGCAGGTCATCCTGGGCCTCCCCGACAAGACCGTCGGTGAGCTTTGCCGCAAGGTGCGCCGCCAGGTCGGCAAGGTCTTTCTCGCCAACTCGAACGCTCCCGGCCAGGTGGTGATCTCGGGCGAGTCGCACGCGGTCGAGGAGGCCGGCAGGCGAGCGCTCGCCGCCGGCGCCAAGCGGGTGCTGAGCCTGCCGATCGGCGGCGGCTTCCACACCCCGCTGATGGAGGCGGCAAGGCGCCCGTTCCGCGACGCGCTCGACCGGATCGACCTGTACCGGCTCGAGGTGCCGCTGGTCTCCAACGCCAAGGCCAAGGTCGTCCACAGCGGCCGCCGGGCCGGGCGGCTGCTTGCCCGCCAGCTCACCAGCCCGGTGGACTGGACCTCGTGCGTCGAGCGGCTGCGGTCGCTGGGCGCCACCAGCTACGTGGAGCTCGGGCCCAACCGGGTGCTCGAGGGCCTGA
Source organism: Actinomycetota bacterium (assembly GCA_040414855.1). GTDB lineage: Bacteria > Actinomycetota > CALGFH01 > CALGFH01 > CALGFH01 > DASVXQ01. Next base: position 13,238 of record JBEDUQ010000078.1, on the reverse strand, counting down.
TCCGCCGCATCGATCCCCGAGCGGTGGTCGCGATGGCGTCCACCCCGGACGAGGTCCGCGCGCTCGCCGCGGCCGCCCGCGCCTGAGGCCCCGGGCCGCCCCGCGCCTGAGCTTCCCCAAGTCCCGCGCCTGAGCGGGCACCGCCTGCGCCTGCGCCGCCGCCCCCGCGGAAGCCCTCCTCAGGACCCTCTGAGCGACCCCCGAGACCGACCTCCTCGCCGGAACGGGCGCTCGCGCCTTACGGCTGAAAGACCGCTGAACGGACTAACACTTACCGATCTCACATGAGGAATTGTCGCGGTGAATCGGGATCACTTCGTCGATTCGACGTCGCCTCGAACCCCTCGTATCGAATACGATGCCGCTCCAACCTCTGTTTGGAGCCGGACGGAGGAGCAGCGACAGGAGGGTCAGCCTTGCCGCAGGCCGATGAGCTTGTCGAGGCGGGCCGCCGGCACGTCGCCCGCGGCCAGGTTCGCCAGGCAATGGTCTGTTTCCGCGGAGCCGCCGATGACCCAGAGCAGGGCGCCGAGGCCTTGAGCCTGCTGGCAGCCACGTATCTGCTCCCCGGGGCGTGCGTGCCGGAGCTTGCGCTCGTCAACGCATATCGCGCAGCACAGCATCCCGCCGCCGACCGCGAGCACCTCACCCGGTGCGCGATGGTCGCCCTTACCGCCGGGGATCCCGCGTTCGCCGACGAGCTGGCGAGCCGGGCCTTCGGCAGCGGCGGAGACGCCGCCGCGGCGATCGCCGCGATCGCAAAGTTGCGCCAGGACGACCGGGGCGGGCTGAAGCTCCTGCTCGAACGCGTCGACCGTGCCAGCGGGCCGTGGCCGTACTGGCGCCGGCTGGTGGTCGAGTCGGCCGCGCTCGGCTGGTTGCCCGAATCCTTGGCCGCCCGTCGCGCGATGCGCCGGGGCGGCCTGCCCTCCCCCGGGCGCGCCGGGCTGATGGTCCGCGCGCTGCCGCCGCCGGTCTACCTGGGCTCGCTGCTCGGGATGATGGTGATGGCGCTGGCCGGCCCGGACCGGGCGCTTGCCGACGCCGGCATGACCTCGCTCGCCGCGCTCGGCGGGGTCGCGGTCTGGAACGACCGCAGCGACGGGAGGCTGGCGTCCGCGTGGACCGGGGTCACCTGGATGGCCGGCACGCTCGCCGCCTGGGCGGTCCTCTGGCACCTGTGACCCGGCCCGGGCCAACCAGCGCACGGCCCCGGTCCCGCCGCCCCTGGCCGGTCCTCTTCTGGGACCGTGAGCCATCCACGCCGGTCACGAACGTACGCTTGACCACGAACACCTGTTCGGTCTAGGGTCTCGGGCAGCTCGACTCGACGGAACGCTCGTCGATCGCGACTTCCGGGGAGATCCGCGTGACCGCCGCCGTCCAGCAGCGCTTCGAGGACCTCGGCACCCCCCTGATCAAGGTCGAGTTCGTGGTGCTCGACCTCGAGACCACCGGGGGGTCGCCGGCGAACGACCGCATCACCGAGGTCGGGGCGGTCAAGATCCAGGGCGGCGAGGTGACCGGGACCTTCCACACCCTGGTCGACCCAGAGGTGCCGATCCCGCCGTTCATCTCCGCGCTGACCGGGCTCACCGACAGCATGGTGGCCGGGGCCGAGCCGATCGAGGTGGTGCTCCCCTGCCTGCTGGAGTTCCTCGGCTCGGCGGTGCTGGTCGCCCACAACGCCCCGTTCGACACCCGCTTCCTCCAGGCGAACCTGGAGCGCCACGGCTATCCGCGGATCGCCAACCGGGCCGTCTGCACCGCCCGGCTTGCCAGGAAGCTCCTCCCCCGCGAGGAGCTGTTCAGCGTGCGCCTGTCGGCGCTGGCGCCGTACCTCGGCGCCAGGACCCTGCCCTGCCACCGCGCCATGACCGACGCGCAGTCGACCGTCGAGGTCTTCCACGGCCTGCTGGAGCGCGCGGGCAGCTTCGGGGTGCTGACGCTCGAGGACCTGATCGAGTTCCCGAGGGCGCGAGCCAGCAAGTCGTTCAAGAAGGTCCACCTCACCGACGCGCTGCCGCACGCGACCGGCGTCTACCTGTTCCGTGATAAGGCCGGCAGGATCCTCTACGTCGGCAAGGCCAAGGACCTCCGCACGCGGGTCCGTTCCTATTTCACCGGCGACCGCAGCCGCTCCAAGGTCGCCGACCTGGTCCGCGAGGTCGCCACCATCGACCACGAGCGCTGCGCCAGCGATCTGGAGGCCGGCGTGCGCGAGGTCCGGCTGATCCAGCGGCACCGCCCCCGCTACAACCGGCGATCGCGCAACCCGGAGCGCTACTGCTACCTCAAGCTCACCCGCGAGCGGTACCCGCGGCTCTCGCTGGTCCGCAAGGTGCTGGCCGACGGCGCCCGCTATCTCGGCCCGTTCGGCTCCAGCGGGCAGGCCGAGATGGTCAAGGCGGCGATCGAGGACGCGCTGCCGCTGCGCCGCTGCACCAGCAAGCTCCGTCCGAAGCTGCGGCTGTCGACCTGCGCGCTGGTGGAGCTGGGCCGCTGCATGGGCCCGTGCAGCGGCGAGGTCGACGAGGACGCCTACGGCGCGATGGTCCGAAGCCTCGAGGCCGCGCTCGACGGCGGCGACCCGGAGCCGTTGCTCGGCCCGCTGCGGGGGCGGATGGAGAGCTACGCGGCCGAGCAGCGCTACGAGCAGGCGGCCGGGGCGAGGGACCGGCTGGAGGCGGTCAGCAGGGCCCTGGCCGACGCGCGCCGCACCGCCACCCTGCTGGACGCCCGCGAGCTGGTGCTCGCGCTCGGCAGCGGCGAGCGGCGCGAGGTGACCGTGATCCGCGGGGGCCAGCTCGCCTGCGTCGGCGTGCTCCCCGCCGGCGACGAGGCGGCGCTGGAGCGGCTGCTCGCCACCGCCGCCGCGGTCGAGGCGTTCGACGGCCCGCCGCCCCGCCATCTCGCCGACGAGATCCGCCTGGTCACGGCCTGGCTGGACGCGGTCGCCGGCAAGGCCGAGGTGCGGCTGCTGCGCGGCCGGCTCGCCAGCCCGTGGGTCGGCGGGGCCAGCCTCCAGGTCCGCTACGACCCCAAGCGCGACCACCATCGCTGGTCGGCGCCTGGCGAGGCCCGCGGCCGTCCCGAGGCGCGGCCGAGCCGGCCGGGCGGCCGCCGCGGCTCGCGCTCTCCGGTGCCCTCGAGGCTGGTGACCTGGCCGCGCGGCGACGGTCCCATCTCTGGCCAGCCGACCTGGACGAGGCGGACGGTCGCCGCGGTCGCAACGCCTGGCGCGGCGGGTGCGGCCGCAACCCCCCGGGCGGCCAGCGCCACCGCAACACCCCGGGCGGCGGGTGCGGACGCGACGCCCGGCGCGGCGGCTGTGCGATCCGGTCGTGTAGGGTCCGGACACGCAAACGAGTAGGGTGGCCGCCGAAGGTGGCCGCACACCAAGGAGCGCACATGGTCACCGCGATCGTGCTGATCACCTGCGAGGTCGACCGGACCTCCGAGACCGCTGAGACACTGGCCGATCTCGACGGCATCAGCGAGGTGTACTCGGTGGCCGGCGACTGGGACCTGGCCGCGATCGTCCGGGTCGGGAGCCACGACGACCTGGCAGCGACCGTCACCAACCACATCCGCAAGACGCCCGGAGTCGCCAGCACCAACACGCTGATCGCCTTCCGGACCTACTCCCGCCACGACCTGGACCGCATGTTCTCGGTGGGGTTCGAGGCCGCCGGACAGCCGGACTGAGGGGCACCGCGGCGGCCTGGCACCCCTCGGGTCCGGCTGACCCGGGCGCCTCGTCGAGGGAGACGGCGGTCGACGCCCACCCTCGCTCGGGAAGACGCTACGGCGTCCTGGTCTTGCGCGCGAGCGCAAGCACCAGTGCGCCAACCAGGGCCATGGTCAAGCCGGTGATCAGCAGCCCGCTGGTGTTGGAGCCGGTGAACGGGAGCGAGCCGCCGCCGGAGGTGGAGCCGCCGGAGGTGGAGCCGCCGCCGGAAGTGGAGGACGAGCCGGTCGCGATGTCGACGGCGACCCGCGAGGGGCCGCTGAGCCGGAGCACCTTGAACGAGGTCCGGTGGTCGACGCCGAGCCCATAGCTGACCACACCCTCGAAGTCGCCGATCTGCGCGACCTCCTTGAGCATGGGCAGGCCGGGCGAGAAGCGCCGCGGCGAGACCGACGGGTTGCCCTGCTCGTCGTGGGCGTTGGCGCCGTGGAAGACGACCTCGATGGCGGCGCCGCCGGCCAGGTGCACGGGCTTGCCGGAGCCGTCCTCGCTGAGCTGCGAGGCGAAGCGGACGTTGGCGGTCGGGCGCGCGCCCTTGAACTCGAAGGTGATCCGGTCGAAGCCGGGGTGGTGGGCCGTGCGCACGTCGACCAGCTCGGGGAGCGTCACCACCGAGGCGTTGGTCTGGGAGCCGGCGGACGAGCTGGAGGCGGCGAGGGCCGGGGCGGCGCCGAGGACCAGCGCCGCGGCGGCAAGGGTGGCGGCGACGAGCGTGACTCGGACTCGCATGTGACCCCCGATCGGTCGAATCTGCGCGCCCTTTTCGGGCTATACGCAGCATCCGTGCGGCGGGTCACGCGACGACCTCGGTCCGGGATCGGAGCCGTCGCTACATCGCGACGGAATGGTCACGAGACATCCTTCCCGTGACAGCTTGGTCCGCTTGCGCCTGATTCCTCCGCGTCTCCGCGGCTCAGGCGACCTCAGACGGGCGTGATGCGCCGCGAGACCTCGACCCAGGCGTCCAGCTTGGCGGCGGCCCGGCCCTCGTCGATCGAGCGCGCCGCTGCCTCGAGCCCGTCGGGCAGCCCCAGCACCGCATCCGCGGCGACCAGCGCGGCGGCGGCGTTGAGCAGGACAATGTCGCGCTGCGGGCCGCCCTGGCCGCCGAGCACAGCCTTGGCGATCGCCAGGTTGCGCTCGACGTCGCCGCCGATGAGGTCGCGCATGCTCGCCGGCTCCAGGCCGAGCGCCTCGGGGTCGACCTCCAGCTCGTGGAGGCTGTCCGGCCCGACCTCGAGCAGGGTCGAGGTGGTGGTGAGGGTCAGCTCGTCGAGCCCGTCGTGGCCGTAGAACACCAGGGCGTGCTGGATCCCGGTGCGGCGCAGCACCTCGGCCATCAGCGGGGCCATCCTCGGGTCGGAGACGCCGACGGCCGCGTGGCGCGCCCGGGCCGGGTTGCAGAGCGGACCGAGGAAGTTGAACACGGTGGGCACCCCGAGCTCGCTGCGCGCCTGGCCCGCATAGCGCATCGCGGGGTGGAACACCGGCGCGAAGCAGAAGCCGATGCCGGCCTCCTCGACGCACGCGGCCACGCCCTCGGGCGGCAGGCCGATGGTCACGCCGAGCGCCTCGATCAGATCGGCGCTGCCGCACCGGCTCGAGGCGGCGCGGTTGCCGTGCTTGGCGACCCGCTGGCCGGTGCCGGCGACAACCAGCGCGGCCAGCGTCGAGACGTTGAAGGTGCCGGCCCGGTCGCCGCCGGTGCCGACCACGTCGACCAGCGGCTCGTCCAGGTCGATCCGGACCGCCGCGTCGAGCATGGCGCGGACCAGACCGGTCATCTCAGTGACGGTTTCGCCCTTGATCCGGAGCCCGGTGGCGAACGCGGCGATCTGCACCGCGGTCGACTCGCCCGACAGCACCGCACGCATCGCGGCGGCCGCCTCGTCCTCGGTCAGGTCGTCGCGCTGGAGCAAGCGCCCGAGCACTCTCGGCCAGGAAAAGGGAATCTGGTCAGCATCGGCCACGGTCGCGTCTCCTACGCCGCCCTGGTCGGCGAGCCGCCGGCCGCGCGGACGTCGGCGACCAGCGCGTCCTGGTCCACCAGCAGCCGCTCGCCGCTCATCGACTGGAGCTCGGCGAGGTCCTTCACCAGCGCCTCGTGGGCCGCGAGCAGGCGCTCGACCAGGCCGGGGGCGACGGTGGCGTAGGACGGTGCGAACGCGAACCCGCAGAAGGGACAGCGGAACCCGTCGACCGGGCGGGTCAGCTGGTCGAGCAGCAGCTCGCGGTGGCAGTTGGCGCAGCGGGCCGGGATGCTCACGAGTTCGCCTCCTTCGGGGTCGGCACCAGGCCCCGGTGCTCCTCGACCAGCATGCGCGCGACCTCGGCGAGCGCGAACGGGTCGACCGGGCGGTTCACCAGCGCGTCGGCGCCGGACCAGCGCGCCAGCCACTCGTCCTGCGGCCGCTCGAGCACGACCAGCACCGGGCAGGCGACCTCGGTGGACGCCTTGATGTCGCGGGCGATGCCGAAGGCGCCGTACGGCGTCACGCCGACCTCAACGACCACCAGGTCCGGATGGCGGTCCTCGGCGACCGCGACCGCCTGATTGCCGTCGGAGACCTCGATGAACTCGGACTCCTCGCCGGCCACGTCGAGTCGTTCGAGGGCCAGCCGCAGGCGCTCGCGCATGCGCGCGTCACCGGCGACCAGGAGGATCTGGATCACGAATGCTCCCGTTCTGCGCTCGTCAACAGCAAGTCCCCGACAGTGAACACCATCGACGCGTACCACGTCCCGTCGCGCTCGATCGTCACCATCGTGGAGTCCTGTCCGAGGTCGGTGATCGGGACCGCGGCGACGCCGGGAGCGATCGTCTCGGCCGAGCCCCGGACCCGCGCCTTGCCGGACCCGAACACGACGCCGTCGGGGCCGAGCAGCCGGTGGATCTCGGCGGTCGACGACAGCCCCCGCTTGAGCACGTAGGCGCGCAACGCGTTGCGCTCCTCGGGGACCAGCGCGTCGGCGGGCTCTCCGGTCTGGTCCGAGACGGAGGCGAAGAGCCGTTGCACCGCCTCGACCGGCGAGGCCGCGCCGGGGATCGCCGGCTGGGAGAGCTGGCTGTAGTCCGGCGGCCCGCTCACCTGCGGGAGCCGGGAGTATTCGAGCAGGGTGGCGAGCAGGGAGACGTACCAGCGGCCGCCCGAGCGGACGGTGACCGCGCGGATCGAGGAGACCGCGCCGTGCGTCTGCTGCGCGAGCCGCTTGCGAGCCTCGTCGAGGGAGAGCCGGAGGCGGCCGGTGCCGCTCGCGCGCACGGTCACGTCGCCGGAAACCGCTTCGAGGACCGCGACGTCGCCGGAGCCGCCGGAGCCGCCGGCCCGGCGGAAGCCGAGGTCGTCCGCGCCGATCGCGAACTGGCCGAGCCCGCCGCCGGGGATGCCGTGCTGGCCGTTGGCCAGCTGCACGAAGCGGTCGGCGTCGGTCTGGACCAGCAGGCGCTCCTCGCCGGTGAGCCAGCGGCTGGCGCGCTTCAGGGTCGCGGCGTCGATCGGGTCATGGTTCAGCGCCGCCAGCAGCCCGGTCACCGCGCTCTCGGGCGAGCTGGCGCCGTTTCGGCTCTGGCCGCTCTGGCGCGCGGCCACCAGCCCGATCGAGCCGAAGACCAGGAGCAACGCGATGAGCCCCGCGACCAGTCCCGCGCTACGGCGCGTGGTCGGGGGTGGTGGCGGCAGTGGGGACCACGCCGGTGGATGGTCCTGCGCTGCGGACATGCGACCTCGGTGCTCGGTGGAACGCGGCGGGTACGGCTAGTACTTGGGCTTTGCCGTCGGTCCCCGCCAGGGGTAGCCCATGGTGTGCTTCCAGCAGTTGGGGCCAGGGTTGTACTGGGACAGGGGCTCGCCGCACTGTGGGCAGGCGCGACCGCCAGGGAAGGTCTTCTGGACGCTCTTGGCCGGGCTTGCCTGTGCCCGTGCGCCTTGCACCGCACGTCCCTTGGAAGGCATGTGATCCCATTCCTTTGCCGTTGCCGGCTGGCAACCAATTCCGAACAACCACGGTTGCCGCGTCAGTCTGACACTTGCGTGCATGGCGTGGCAAAGGTGAATCGATCCGAACGGCCTGCTCAAGGGGTATGACACGGCTCGAAGCGGTTACGAACCGATCACGACGCGATGGAGCGGGCGTCACGGCGAAACCTCGCCGGCCTGTGCCACCATGCACGGACGATGACCGAGCCAGGCGCGGTGACCGCTCCCCCCGACAGCGCCGGCGTCGGCGGAGAGGCCGGCGGCGGCCTGGGCGCGCGCCGCGGCGCCGTGGTCGACTTCGACAAGGTCACCAAGAGCTACGGCGGCAAGGGCGACGCCGCCGCGGTGCGGGAACTGTCCATACACGTGCCCGGCGGCGAGGTGTGCGTGCTGGTGGGCCCGTCCGGCTGCGGCAAGACCACCACCCTCAAGATGGTCAACCGGCTGGTCGAGCCGAGCGCCGGCCGGGTGCTGCTCGACGGCGACGACATCGCCCGCCGCGACCCGGTGGAGCTGCGCCGCGGCATCGGCTACGTGATCCAGCAGACCGGGCTGTTCCCGCACCTGACCATCGGCGCCAACGTGGCCACCGTGCCGAGGCTGCTCGGCTGGGACGCCAAGCGCGTGCGCGCGCGGGTCGACGAGCTGATCGAGCTGGTCGGGCTGGACCCGGCGCGCTACCGCGACCGCTACCCCGCCCAGCTCTCCGGCGGCGAGCGGCAGCGGATCGGGGTGGCGCGCGCGATCGCGACCGACCCGCCGGTGCTGCTGATGGACGAGCCCTTCGGCGCGGTCGACCCGATCACCCGCGGTCGGCTCCAGAACGAGTTCCTGCGGCTCCAGCAGCAGCTCGGCACCACCATCCTGTTCGTCACCCACGACATCGACGAGGCCATCAAGATGGGCGACCGGATCGCGGTCTTCCAGCCGGGCGGCAGGCTGGCGCAGTTCGACACGCCGATGGCCGTGCTGGAGCGGCCGGCCGACGACTACGTCGCCCGCTTCGTCGGCGCCGACCGCGGCCTCAAGCGCCTGTCGCTGTCGCGGGTCCGCGACGTGCGGCTCGACACCCCGCCGACCGTGCGCGCCGGCTCGGACGCCGGCGAGGCGCTCGGGGTGCTCGAGCGGTCCGAGCGCGCCTTCCTGCTGCTGGTCGACGGCCAGGACCACCCACTCGGCTGGCTGTCGCGCCGGGAGCTCCAGCAGCCGGGACCCTTGCGGGCGGAGCGGGCGTGGAGCCCGGAGCCCTTGCTGGACAAGGAGTCCACGCTCCGCGACGCGCTCTCGGCGATGCTCGGCTCGGCGGTCCAGGAGGGCCTGGTGGTCGACCAGCACGGCCGCCTGCTCGGCTCGCTGTCGATCGAGGCCCTGTCCGGCGTCCTGCGCCAGGAGGCGACGGTCTCGTCCTGAGCGCGGAACGGGGGCTGCTACAGTCGGTCGCCGGTGGGATACCTGTCGCAGGCGGTGGGTAACGTACCGCGAGCGTGTCGACAGGTATTGGAGGTCTCGATGAACAAGCCCCTGCTCCAGCCGAGCTGGTTCCTCTAAGAGAGGATCAGCTTGCGCATGGCGGTTGCCGTGGTCGGCCAGGGCCCCCTGGTCGACTGGTCGTGGATCGGCGGGCACACCGACGACATCCTGAGCCGGACCCTGCACCACGTGATCTTCACGGTGATCGCGGTCGGGCTCGGGTTCGCGATCTCGCTGGCACTGTCCCTGCTGGTGGTGCGGTGGCGCTGGCTGTACGGGGTGGTCGCCTCGGTCGCCGGCATCCTCTACACCATCCCGAGCCTGGCGCTGTTCGCGGTGCTGGTCACCATTACCGGGCCGACCGTGACCACCGCCGAGATCGCGCTGGTCAGCTACACGCTGCTGATCCTGATCCGCAACATCGTCGCGGGGCTGGAAGGGGTCCCGAGCGACGTGCGTGAGGCGGCCGTCGGCATGGGCTTCTCGCCGAGGCAGGTGCTGTTCAAAGTCGATTTCCCCCTGGCCCTCCCGGTGATCGTCGCGGGGCTGCGGGTGGCGACCGTGACCACCATCGGACTGGTCACGGTCAGCGCGCTGATCGGCATGGACAACCTCGGCACCTTCATCACCGACGGGCTCGGGCGCTTCTTCATGACCCCGGTGCTGCTCGGCGCGGTGCTGTCGATCGCGCTGGCGGTGGTCGCCGACCTGTTGCTGCTGGGCGTCCAGCGCCTGATCGCGCCGTGGTCGCGTCGCGCGGCCGCTGCGGGGGCGCGTTGATGGGAGGCGTCGCCGACTTCATCGTCCAAAACCGTGGCGAGGTGCTCCAGCGGATCGGCGAGCACCTCGAGATCTCGGTGATCTCGCTGCTGATCGCGCTGGTCCTCGCGCTCCCGCTGGCGCTGTGGCTGGCCCACACCGGCAGGGGCTCGTTCCTGGCGATCAACGCGTCCAACGCCGGGCGTGCGCTGCCGAGCCTGGCGCTGATCGCGATCGCGGTCCCCTGGGGCGGCCTGCACCCGCAGACGGTCATCTTCGCGCTGGTGCTGCTCGGCATCCCGCCGATCCTCACCAACGCCTACGTCGGGGTGCGTCAGGTCGACCCGGACGTGGTCGAGGCGGCCAGGGGCATGGGGATGCGCTCGCTCCAGGTGCTGCGCGGCGTCGAGGTGCCGCTGGCCGCGCCGGTGATCATGGCCGGCATCCGCACGGCGTCGGTCCAGATCATCGCCACCGCGACCCTGGGCGCGCTGGTCGCGACCGGCGGGCTCGGGACCTTCATCACCGACGGGCTGGCGGTCCAGGACACGGCCAGCATCCTCACGGGCGCGCTGCTGGTCGCCGCGCTCGCGGTGGTCGCCGACGCCGGCTTCGGCGCGCTGGAACGCGTGACCACACCAACAGGGGTCCGGCTCGAGCGAGGCAGAGGCGCCTCGCCGACCAGGGTGGGACCGGGGCCGGCGACCGAGCCGACCCCGACTGACATCGACGACAAGGAGCTCAGCTCATGACCATCAGACGTCGTTGGGCGATCGTGGCCTCGGTGGCCGCGCTCTCGCTCGCGCTGGCCGCCTGTGGCGGTCTCAGCTCGGATTCGGGGAGCGGCAACAGCTCCTCGGGCAACAACTCCAAGAACGTGACCGTGCGGCTCGGCTGGGTCGACTTCACCGAGCAGGCGATCCTCGGCCAGATCTACGGGCAGGCGCTCGCCAAGGCGGGCTACAAGGTCGAGTACCAGAAGTACGCCAGCCGCGAGCTGGCCGACCCCGCCCTGTTCTCCGGCAAGACCGACATGCTGATCGAGTACGCCGGCTCGGATCTGACCTTCCTCCAGGGCAAGCCGACCTCCGACGACCAGCAGGTGCTGAACGACCTGCGCACCAAGCTCCAGGAGAAGAGCGTGACCGCCTTCGACCAGGCGCCGATGAGCGATCAGCAGGCGATCACGATGACCCAGGCCAACTCGACCAAGTACAACGTCAAGACCCTCTCGGACCTCACCAAGGCGGCGCCGCAGCTGGTCTTCGGCGGCCCGCCCGAGTGCAAGGACCGCGAGACCTGCTACAAGGGCATGCAGGACACCTACGGGATCCACTTCAAGTCGTTCAAGGGGCTGGCGCAGGGCTCGCTGAAGTACCAGGCGCTGCTCGCCAACCAGATCCAGGTGGCGCTGTCGTTCTCGACCGACGGCATCATCGCCAAGCAGAACCTGGTCACCCTCCAGGACGACAAGAAGCTGTTCCCGCCCGACCACGCGGTGCCGATCGCCCGCAACGACTTCGTCAGCAAGGCTGGGCCCGACTTCCAGTCCACGCTCAACAAGATCAGCGCGACCATCACCACCGACGACATCACCCAGCTCAACGCCAAGGTCGACATCGACAACCAGGACCCCGACCAGGTGGCGACCCAGTTCGCCCAGTCCAAGGGCCTGGTCTAGCAACTGACGGCGCGCCCGCTCCCCCGGGGCGCGCCGACGCGGCGACCCCGTCCGGGTGGGCGGGGTCGCTTGCATGCGACTAGCCTTTGTGGCTGACGCCGATCGGGACCTTGGCGCCTGACCTGGAGACCAGCAGCCCACCAGGAGACCAGATCACCGTGTCAGCCAGCAAGCCAGCCGCCGAGACCTATCTGGACGCCGCCTCCACCACCCCGCTGCACCCCGCCGCCCGCGAGGCGATCGAGCACGCGCTCGACGCCTTCGGCGACCCCTCGCGCCTCTACGGGCGGGCACGACGGGCTCGCCTGCTGCTCGACCAGAGCCGCGAGCGGGTCGCCGCCGCGCTCGGCGCGCGCGCCGACGAGGTGGTGTTCACCTCGGGGGGCACCGAGGCTGTCAACCTCGCCGTCAGCGGCATGGCGCGGGGCGCGCGCCGCCGGCGCCACCTGGTCGTCTCGGCGGTCGAGCACACCGCCGTGCTGGCGTCGGCCCGGCAGCTCGAGTCCGCCGGCTTCGAGGTCACCGAGGTCGGCGTCGACCACCACGGCAGGGTCGACCCGGCGGAGCTGGCCACGGCGGTGCGGGACGACACGCTGCTGGTCTGCCTGCAGCACGCCAACCACGAGGTCGGCACGGTGCAGCCGGTCCACGAGGCGGCCGAGGCCGCCCACGCCCACGGCGCGGCCCTGCTGGTCGACGCCTGCCAGACGGTCGGCCGCCTGGAGGTGGACGCCGACGACCTGGGCGCCGACCTGCTGGCGATGAGCGCGCACAAGTGCTACGGGCCGCCGGGGGCCGGCTGCCTGGCGGTGCGCGGCTCGACCAGGCTCAAGCCGGTCCTGCTCGGCGACGAGCGGGAGCGCCGCCGCCGCGCCGGGATGGAGAACCTGCCGGCGATCGCCGCGATGGCCGCGGCGGTCGAGGCGCGAGTCGCCGAGGGGCCCGCCGAGAACCCGCGGCTGGAGGCGCTCGCGGAGCGGCTGCGGACCGGGCTGGCCGAGGTCCCCGACCTGATCGTCCACGGCCACCCCAGCCAGCGGCTCCCCCACCTGGTCGCCTTCAGCGTCCTCTACGTCGAGGGCGAGGCGCTGCTGCTGCTCCTGGACGCCGAGGGCATCGCGGTCCACTCGGGCTCCTCGTGCACCGCCGACACCCAGGAGCCGTCGCACGTGCTGGCGGCGATGGGCGCGATCACGCACGGGTCGGTGCGCGCGTCGTTCCTGGCGAACGCCACCGAGGCCGACGTCGACCGGCTGCTGGAGGTGCTCCCGAAGGCGATCGCCGACCTGCGCGAGATGTCCGAGCTGGACGGCCAGGCGATCGACCGCGCGAGCCGGGCGGGTGATGCCAGGTGAGCCAGCCGACCGTCGCGGTCGTCGACTGCCTCGGGCTCGCCTGCCCGATCCCGGTGGTGCGGCTGGCCAAGGCGATCGGCCAGGCGGAGATCGGCGGCGAGGTGATCGTGCTCTCCGACGATCCCGGCGCCAAGGTCGACATCCCGGTGTGGTGCCGGCTCAAGGACCAGGAGATGGTCGCGCGCGAGGACCGCGCCGAGGGCGGCTGGAGCTTCCGGGTCCGCCGCCTCCGCTGAGGGCCAGGG
>JBEDUQ010000077.1:0-17232 GCA_040414855.1 Actinomycetota bacterium | reverse complement strand
GGGTTGATGCCGGTCTTGACCGACAGTGCGTGACAGGGTACGCATGTCCGTGTTCGCCATCGCGGGCGAGCAGGGAGGGTGGTTAGCATATGTTGCGACATTCTAGGCAAGCGTGGCTACTGGTCATGATGGCCAGTTTGCTGCTTGCATCCCTCGGGCTGACTGGCACGGCCGGCGCGAGCACCGCATCGACCGCCAAGACGTACGTGGTCGTGCTGAAGGGCAACGGCAGCGCCGGCACCGCCGCCGTCGAGCGGGCTGGCGGTCAGATTCTCAAGGTGAACAAGCTCGGGATTGCCCAGGTCGCATCCACCAATCCGTCTTTCTTGTCGAGCATCCGTAATTCGGGCGCGGTCGATGTCGCGGCAAACGACGCGGCCTGGCAACTCGGCGCGAAGGAAACGGTGGACGTAACCTACGTGCCCGCCGACACTCAGGCGACCAACTGCGCGGCCTTCTACCACGTGCCGGCGAACGTCGGCCCGGAGCCGCTGTCGGCCTGTGAGTGGGACGACCGCATCATCAACGCCTCGCCCGGCCAGTCGTACGCGGTGAACCGGGGAGCAGGGGCGACGATCGGCGACATCGACACCGGGATCGACCTCACCCACCCGGACATCACGCCGAACCTCAACGTCGGCCTCTCGTGCTCGTTCATCACCTCGTCCAACCCGAACGCCAACCCGGCCGAGGTCGCCAACGGCGACTGCTCGAAGAAGTCCGCGGTGCAGGACCTGAACGGGCACGGCACCCACACCGCCAGCGAGTCGGCTTCGCCGATCAACGGGATCGGGACCGCCGGCGTGGCGCCCGAGGCCACCATCGTGGCGCTCAAGGCCGGGAACGCGCAGGGCTTCTTCTTCACCCAGGAAGTCGTCGACTCGTTGATCTACGCAGGTGACCACCACCTCGACGTGGTCAACATGTCGTTCTTCGCGGATCCCTTCCTCTTCAACTGCAAGAACGAGGCCGACCAGAAAGCCATCGTCTCGGCCATCAGCCGCGCGGCCCGGTACGCACGCGACAACGGCGTGGTCCTGGTGGCGGCCATGGGCAACGACGCGCTCGACCTCGCCCATCCGGAGACCGACACGGTCAGCCCCGACTTCCCGCCCAACTCCGCGCAGACCCGCGAGGTCAGCAACAACTGCGTGGTGGCACCCAACGAGCTGCCGGGCGTGGTTGGCGTCACCGGCATCGGGCCCTCCGGTGTGCTGTCCTTCTTCTCGACCTACGGCGCCGGCGTGAGCGACGTGACGGCGCCCAGCGGCTCTTCGGGTCAGGCTCCCGCCCCGCTCGGACGAGTGCTCGCGGCCTGGTCGTCGACCGGCCCGCCGGTCGGCCTCCCCGGGCGTGACGTCCAGGATGCCAACGGTGCCGTCTATGCCTGGCAGCAGGGGACCTCGATGGCTGCTCCCCACGCCGCCGGGGTCGTGGCCCTGATCCGCGCCGCGCACCCCAACATGCCGCCTGGCGCGGTGGAGGCCACCCTCCAGAACACCGCGATGCCGAAGGACTGCCCGACGCCGGCGGAGATGGACCCGCTGTCCGGAGCCGTCGCTCCGCAGACGTGCACCGGCGGCCCCGGCCACAACAACTTCTACGGCAAGGGCCTGGTCGACGCGCTGGCCGCAGCCCGCGCGTAGGCACGAAAAGACCAACGCTCCAGTGGATGGGCCGGCGCATGCGCCGGCCCATCCACCTGTTCGGCGCGCTGTTCGGCGTGAGCCCTTTGAGCCCAACGGATCTGCACGTTCGGGCACCGCTCCACCAAGTAGCATTCGGGCGCCCGGGACGATGGGTCCTGGGTATCCGAGGGTGCTGCTGCCGGAATCGGAAAATTCCGGCCGTGAGTGGAGGCTGTCGTGGACCTGTACCTCAATAAATTCAAGCAAGGCTCCCGGCCGTTCCTGCCGGACGGGGAGGACATCATCGCCGCGTTCGTGGCGCGTCCGCGCGGATGGACTCAGGGCGCCGCCGGGTCCGGCACGCTTGGGGATAAACAGCAGGACCGGCAGTACGCGGCTGGTGAGGAGGCGGGGTTCGAGATCACCAGCCCGATGGCGCTGGCGATCACCCAGACGCGCCTGCTGGTCCTGAAGATCGGCTCGCCGATCGGGCTGGGCATCGGGGGCAAGGTCAAGGAGCTCTTCAGCGCGGTCCCGCTCGACGAGGTGGACTCGATCGAGATGAAGAGGCTCGCGGCGGGAAAGGTGGTCACGGTCACCGTTCGCGGCGTCCCGGTCACCCTGGAGGCCAACGCGGCGGCCAACGCCGGCGGCCTCATCGATGTCTTCAACAAGGCCAAGGCGGCCGGATAAGAGCGGAACGAAACGCACCACGGCTACGGCCGGCGCGAAGCTTGGCCAAGGAGCCGTGCCGTCATGTCGATCTTCGCGGTCCTGCACTCGAGCGCTCCGACCAGCCCGCTGGCGGCGCTCGCCTTGGCGTTCCCGGACCAGTCGATCTCGGCGCGCCCGCCGTTTCGCATCGTCGTGCCCGGCCTGAACGTCACCTCGGTGACGCCAGGCCGGCCGAATTTTCTGTCCGAGAATTTCGGGTTCGAGCCCGCGGTGTCGATGCATTTCGTGCTCGACAAGACCGGGCTGGGCGTGGCGCGGTCTGGGCTCGCCGGCGCCACCCGCTCGTTTTTTGCCGGCGCCACGGGTAGCGTCGTCGTCCTCTACGGCGACGTGCCGGTGGTTGCCCGGCGGCCCTGGGGAGCATGGGTCAAGCGCGGCTACGAGGACCTCGTCGACCCCGATGGCTGGCAGGTCGTCGAGGCGGTGGCGATCCCGCGTCCTGAGCCCGCCGACACGCCATCGGACCCACCGGACCCACCGGACCTGCCGAATTTGCCGAACCTGCCGGTGGTCACGACGATCACGGCTGACGTGCTCGGAGCGTGGAGCCGGCAGCTGTGCGCCGCCGCCGGTGGTGCCGTCGACCTCGCGCGCTCGCTGGGGTTGGCCGGCCCGCTCACCGAGCGCGTCGGCGCCTGGGACCTGAGACCGCCGGCGGGCTCCACCCAGGTCAGGTTCGTCAAAGACGTCAACGCCGTGACCGCCAGCGACCCTGGCGTCGAGGAGATCGCCTACGTGGACGTCACGCTGGCCCGGCCGCTGCCCCGAAGCGCGCTCGACACGCGGTTCGGCTCCGGACGGCGGCTACCGCGGGTCCATCCAGGACGTCCCTACAAGGTCGCCTACCACGTGACGGTCGCCGGCGCCCCGTATACCTGCGAGGTGATCGCCGAGTTCGCTGACCAACCAGTCACGCCGGAATCCCCCGCGCAACACGTCACCCTTCGCCGTGACCGATCCAGGTGATCCGTCAGGCGCGGACCCGCACGGGGTTCCGGAGCACACCGAGGCCCTCGATCTCCACCTCGACGGTGTCGCCGTCCTGGAGGAACACCGCGGGAGTGCGCGCGAACCCCACGCCGGGCGGGGTACCGGTGAGCACCAGATCGCCGGGCTCCAGCGTCAGGAATCGGGAGGCGTAGGACACGATCGCGGCGACGCCGTGAATCATGTCCTTGGTCGTGCCGTCCTGGAGCGTCTCGCCGTTCACCCGGCACGCGATCCGCAGACTCTGCACGTCGCCGATCTCGTCGGCCGTGACGATCTGTGGGCCCAGCGGGCAGAAGCTGTCAAAGGACTTGCCGCGGATCCACTGCCCGTCCGCGAACTGCGCATCCCGGGCGGAGATGTCGTTGGCGACCGTGTAGCCGAGGGCGATGTCGAGCGCGTCGGCGACCGGGACGTCCCGTGCCCGGCGCCCGATGACGACCGCGAGCTCGGCCTCGTAATCCACCTGGGTCGAGTCTGCCGCACGGAACACGATCGGCTCGCCGGGTCCGGTCAGCGTGTTCGGCAGCTTGGCGAAGAACACGGGGGCCTCAGGCGCCGCCACGCCCGACTCGCGCGCATGGTCGGCGTAGTTCAGACCGACCGCCAGGATCTTCGACGGGTTCGCCAGCGGCGTGAGCACCCTGAGGTCGGCCAGGCGCACCCGCTCCCCGTCCCCTCGCAGGTCCACCGACTCGGCGAGTGTCTCTCGGAGCACGTCGGCGGCCGGATGGCTGGACTCGCTGGCGAGCACGACGGCCTGGTCGCCCTCCACGCGGGCGAGGACGACGTCGGTCCGGTGACGGGCGCGGATCAGGCGCATCTGTTCTCCTTGTTCGATGTGGTCAGCGGACCAGGTACCGCTCGCGGATCACCTGACCACGCCCGGCCACCTGGTCAGCCCCCGAACCGGTGCGCGGGCAGGCCCTTGTTGCCGGGGCGGAGCCGGAACAGGCCGCCGGCGGCGGGCTGGCGGGCCAGCTCGCCAGGCCCGAGCTCGAAGGCGGCGGTGGTGACGTACAGGTCGCCGAGGTCGTCACCGCCGAATCCACAGCTGCTGACCTGCGCGACCGGCAGCTCGACGACCCGGTCGAGCGAGCCGTCCGGCGCGTAGCGGCGCACGCACCAGCCACCCCAGTAGGCCACCCAGACGAAGCCTTCCTCGTCCACGGCAAGGCCGTCCGGCAGACCGAGCGGCTCGGCGGTCCGCGCGAGCACCCGCCGACCCGTGGGAGTGCCGGTCGAGAGGTCGTAGTCGAACGCGAAGACGGTCAGCGCGGTGCTGTCCACGAAGTACATCGTCCGCTCGTCAGGGCTCCAGCCGATGCCGTTCGCCAGGGTCGTGCCGTCGAGAACCGGCGTGACGCGCAGGTCGGGGTCGACGCGGTAGAGGCGGCCGCTGCCGGGCTCCTCGCCGTCGGAGACGCTGCCGACCCACAGCCGCCCCGCGCTGTCGCAGGCGCTGTCGTTGAGGCTGAGCAGCGGACGATCGGCGTCGATGGGCAGCAGCGGCTCGATGGGTCCCGCGATCGCGTCCGCGGCGTGCAGGGCGTGCAGGCCGTCGCGGAGGGCGAGGACGAGACCGCCACGGGCCCGCACCGCCACCGAGCCAAGGGCTTGACCGGCTGGGTGGACCGTCGTCGATCCGCTTCGCGGGTCGAGCGTGTGCAGCAGCCCGGGCGTGATGTCCACCCAGAGCAGCCGGCCGCACCGGTCGTCCCAGACCGGCCCCTCGCCGACGTCGGCGCGCGCGTCCACGACGAGCTCGACCGGGGAGGACGGTGCGCTCATGGTGAGGTCATGGTGGGGTCATGCGACGCGGAACCGTTCCAGCGCGCCGGGGTCGATCTCGATGCCGAGCCCCGGCTGGTCGGGCGTGGCAAAGCGGCCGTCGCGGACCACCGGCTCCGGGCCGGCGAGCTCGGCACGCAACCGCGCCTCGGGGTACAGCTCCAGGGGAGCGTGCTCCACCATCGGCACGTTGTCATGCACGACGGCGTGGTGCAGGTTCGCCGCCGTGGTGTACGCAGTCGCCGCCCACCCCCAAGGGATGAAGCGGCGCCCGAGCCCCGCCGCACGCTGGGCCAGCAGGCTCATCTCGCTCAGCCCGGTGCGCGCCGCCCCGCCCTGCACGATCGCGACGCCACCCAGCTCCAGCATCGGAAGGTACTCGACGGCCGACGTGAGCATGTCGCCGGCGGCGACCGGCGTGGCGATCGCCCCGGTCAGACCGCGGTAGTCCTCGACCTGCTCGGGGTGGAAGGGCGCCTCGAGCGCGAAGTAGCCGTAGCGGTCGAGCTCGCGCGCGACCGGGAGCGCCTCGTCGAGGTCACGCCAGCGGTAGCCGACGTCGAGCAGCAGCGTGACCTCGTCACCGACCAGTTCCCGGGCACGGCTGACCAGGGTGAGGATGTCGCGCTGCTCGGGCGCGTTCCTGTCCAGCGCCTCCACCTTGGCGGCGCGGTAGCCGAGGCTGATGGCGAGGCTGAGGGCGTCCCGGGTGACCTTCCACGTCCGCTCGACGTCGCCCGGCCCGTGGTAGAGCGTGACGTAGGCGAGCGGGTCGGGGTTGGCCGCCTCGCCCATCAGCCGCCAGCTCGGCACTCCGGCGAGCTTGCCGGCGAGATCCCACAGCGCCATGTCGGCACCGGCGAGCGCGACGTGCCCCAGCCCGGCCCGGCATGACCAGAAGCTCCAGGCCTTGAGCGTCCGCCAGGTCGTGGCCGGGTCGCCGGCGTCCGAGCCGATCAGCAGCTTCCGGGGCGCGTCGTCCCAGTCGTCCCGCAGGCCGAAGTCCCCCTCCAGCAGCGCCTTGACCGCCGCCGGGTTCGCGTTGGCCTCGCCGTAACCTGTCGTCCCGTCCTCGGCGGTCACGGCGACGATCGCGCACTGCTGGCGGTTGTCCACCGGATCGTCGGTCTCGCGGACCACGAAGACCCGGACGTCGGCGATGTTCACCGCTCCTCCAGGGCCGGCGGCAGCTCGAGCGGGTCGTAGGCGTAGCAGCGGGCGATCGCCCCGCCGTCGACGGGGATCGCCGCGCCGGTGACATAGGACGCCGCGTCCGAGAGCAGATAGGCGATGAGGTCGGCGACCTCGTGTGGCTGACCGATGCGGCCAAGTGGCACCTGCCCTCCCTCCTGTTGGAGCGCCAGCTCGCGCGGGACGCCGTGGGGCAGGGTGGCGTAGGTCATCGGCGTCTCGATCGCCCCTGGCAGCACGGCGTTGCAGCGGATGCCGAAGGGCCCGTAGTCGACCGCCACGCCCTTGGAGATCATCGCCACGGCGGCCTTGGCGGCCTGGTAGGCGTAGTAGCGCGGATACGCGACGACCCCTTGCGCCGAGCTGACGTTGACGATCGCGCCGCCACGTCGCGGCAGCATGCGGCGAACCGCGACCGCCGTGCCGAACATCGGTCCGAGCTGGTTTACCCGAAGGTCGCGCTCGATCTGCTCCGCGTCCACCTCGTGCGCGGCGCCCACCACGTCGACGCCGGCGTTGTTCACCCACCAGCGCAACGGCGCGGCCGCCTCGGCGGCGTCGGCGGCTCGGACGTGCGTGTCCCACTCCGCGACGTCGCCGACGACGGGCACGACCTGTCCGGTGAATTCCGTGAATTCCCGGCAGGCGTGCTCGAGCGCGGTCTGGTTGATGTCGACCGCGACGACCGTGGCGCCGGTGACGAGCAGGCGCTCGACGATCGCCCTTCCGATCCCCATCGCGGCGCCGGTGACGACCGCCGAGAGCGGCGCGCTCATGCCTGGCACCCCCCGGTCAGAAGCGAAGCGGTGCGCTCGTCGGCGAGCATGCGCCGGAAGTGCCCGACGGTCCGGCGCACCCCCTCCTCCAGCGGCGTGGTGGCTTGGCTTGGGAACACGTCGTTGGTCGTGTCGACCTGGCCGGGGAACGGCAGCGGCGCGTCGCCGAAGCTGATCCGCCCGCGGGCCTCGGGCACCGCCGCTTCGATGGCCGCCACGACCTCGCGCATATGCACGACACTGCCAGCGAGGTTGACCACCGCGGCGCCCTGGTGTCCGCTGCGGGCCGCGGCGACGAAGCTGCGCGCCACGTCCTCGGCGTACTGCATGTGGCTGAACCCGCCGTAGGTGATGTGGAACGGGTCGCCGCGGGCCGCGGCGAGCATCGCCAGGGTCGGCTCGGAGGTCACGCCCTGGTCGCGCCCGGGCCCGTAGACGACGTACGGCCGCAGGCCCACGCTTCCCACGCCCGCGTCCTCCCAGTAGACGCGCGCGCAGCCCTCGTTGGCCCGCTTGTAGACGCCATACAGGGTCTGGGCGTGCCCGCCGAGCTCGGCGTCCCCGCCTCCGACGCCGTCCTCCTGTCCGCCGTATGCCGCGACCGAGCTTGCGTAGACGACCGGGCCGATCCGCTCGCGGCGCTCCCGACGCGCGCGCACCGCTTCGAACACGGTCACGGTTCCCACCACGTTGACCTCGGCACCCAGGACGGGCGCCGAGCGGCAGGCGGGGACCTGCAATCCGGCGAGGTGGATGACCGAGCTCACCTCGTGCTCGTCCATGACCCGCTCCAGCGCGCGCTGGTCGCGGACGTCGCCCTGAACGCGTACCAGGCGGTCCGGGGGCGGGAGCGGCACGACCTGCGCCAAGCGGTGCTCGGCCTCGCCGGCGTCGTAGGCGACCACGGTCGCGCCGTCTTCCAGGAGGACCCGGACCGTCCAGGCGCCGATGCAGCCCAGAGCCCCGGTCACCAGCACCCGTTCGCTGGATTCCGATGTCGTCACGACTTCCTTTCCGACCGTGTCACGACCTCCTTCTGACCGTGCCGGGGTTCATGTGCCGACTTCATGTGCCGGGCTTCATGTGCCGGACATGTGCGGGGCATCGCTAGGCGGACAGCCGCGGCACCCCCTCGAGCAGGCGGCGGGTGTAGGCGTCGCTTGGCGATGACAGGACGGTGGCGACCTCTCCCCGCTCGCGCACGACGCCGCGCTCGAGCACCACGACGGAGTCGGCGACCGTGGCGACCACGGCGAGATCGTGCGAGATGAACAGCAGCGACAGCCGCAGCTCCTCCCGCAGCGACTCGAGCAGCTCGATCACGGCCGCCTGCACGGACACGTCGAGCGCGGAGGTGATCTCGTCGCAGATCAGCAGCTCGGGCTCGGCGACCAGGGCGCGGGCGATGGCGACGCGCTGCCGCTCGCCGCCCGACAGCTCGCCCGGGTAGCGCTCGAAGGTCCGGGCGGGTAGCCGCACGAGGTCGAGCAGGCGGCGCGCCTCCCGCTCGGCCCGGACGCGTCCGAGGTGGCGGAGCACCACCGCCGGCCGCACGACGCTGTCGCCGACGCGGTGGGCGGGGTTGAGCGACGCGTACGGGTTCTGGAACACCATCTGCACGCGCCGGCGCTGGTCCCCGGACCGGCGCGCGGCGGTCGGCGCAAGCGGGGCGCCGGCGAGCAGGACGTCCCCGCCGCTGCGTGGGTGGAGGCCGGCGATGCACCGCGCCAGCGTCGTCTTGCCGCTGCCCGACTCGCCCACCACGGCGAGCGAGGTGCCCGCCGGGATCTCGAACGAGATGTCGTGGCAGACGCGCACGGGCCCCTGCCGTGACGGGTAGGTCGCGTCCAGACCGCGCACCTGCAGGCTCGGGACCGACCGGTCGCCGGTCCGGTGGACCGGCGGCGGCAGCTCGATGGCCAGGGCGCCGGATTGCGCCACCTCATGGCACGCGACCAGGTGCCCCTCGGCGACCTCCTCCAGCGTCGGACGCTCACTGCGCGAGCGTTCGGTGGCCAGCGGGCAGCGGGGCGCGAAGGCACAGCCAGCCGCGCGTTCGGCGAGCCCTGGCGCGGCGCCCGGAATCCCCCGCAGCTGCCGCGGCTCGGTGTGCTCCGGCACCGCCGCCAGCAAGGCCCGCGTGTAGGGATGCTTGGCATCGCGCAGCAGCTCCCGCGCCGGGCCGAGCTCGACCAGCCGCCCGGCGTAGAACACGCCGATCCGGTCGGCGATCGACGCCACCACGGCGAGGTCGTGCGAGACGTAGACCATCGCGACGCCGAGCTTGTCCCTGAGCCGGCGGATCTCGTCGAGGATGCGGCTCTGGGTCACCACGTCGAGCGCCGTGGTCGGCTCGTCGAGGACGACCACGGCCGGCGAGCAGACCAGCGCGACCGCGATCGCGACTCGCTGCTGCTGTCCTCCGGAGAGCTGGTGCGGGAAGCGGCGGGTGAACTCCCGGTCGCCGGGGAGCCCGACCTGCTGGAGGGCGGCGGCGACGCGCTCCTCGGAGAGCTGGTCGGGCAGATGGGCGCGCAGCACCGCCCCGATCTGGTCGCCGATCCGCATCGAGGGGTTCAGGGCGGTGGCCGGGTCCTGGGGGACGTAGGAGATCAGCCGGCCGCGCAGGCGCCGCAGCTCGGCGGCGCTCCTCCCGAGCAGGGTCTCGCCCGCCACCGTCACCTGGCCGTGGGTGATCCGGGCGCCACGCCGCGCGTATCCGAGCATCGCGAGCGCGGCGGTCGTCTTGCCGCTGCCGGACTCGCCGACGACCGCAAGGATCTTCCCCGGCTCCAGCGACAACGACAGGTCCTCGACGATCGGCAGGCCGCCGGTCGTCTCCACCCGCAGGCCGTCGGTGCGCAGCACAGCACCGCTCCCGGGACGGGTGGCCGCTTCCTGTCCCCCGGGTTCGGGCCGGCGGCTCATGCCGGCGGCGCCTCGACCACGCCCGACCGTCCGATGCTGCGGGCATAGGCGTCGCCGAGCAGGTTGATGGAGACCACCAGGAGCACGATCAGGATCGCGGGCGCCGCGACCGCCCAGGGCTGGATGGTCAGCCCGTCACGGTTCTCGAAGATCATGGCGCCCCAGTCCGGCGTCGGCGGGTTGATGCCGATGCCCAGGTAGTTGAGACCGGCGACCAGGACGATCGTGCCGGACAGGCGCGGGCCGGCGTCGGCGAACAGGCTGCCGAGAATGTTGGGCAGGATCTCCCTGCGGAGGATGGCCGCCGTCCGCTCGCCACGCAGGATCGCCGCCTCGACGAACGGCTGGCCCACGGTCTCCTGGGTGGCGGAGCGGATGATCCGGGCGGCGCCCGGGATGTTGACGAACACCGACCCGATGAAGATCGTCGGCAGGCCCTGGCCGGCGCTGGCGGCGAGCAGGAGCAACAGGAGGATCGGCGGGAACGACAGCAGCACGTCCAGCGCGCGCATGATCGCGGCGTCGGCGAGATTGCGCTTGTAGCCGGCGAACAGCCCGAGCGACGCGCCGATGACGTAGGCGAGCCCGGTCGCCACGGTCGCGACCAGGATCAGGCGCAGCCCGCCGTGCAGGACCCGGTCGAGCACGCTGCGACCGAGCAGGTCGGTCCCCAGCGCCTGGCCGTGGCCGGGAGGCGTGAACGGCGCGGTGATCGGCCGGGTCGGCGACCCCGCCAGGAACGGGCCGGCGACGGCCACTCCAAGCACCAGCAACACCCCGGCCAGTCCGAGCCGGCCCGGCCAGGTGGACAGCGCCAGGGCGAGCGGCCGGCGCCCGCGGACCCTGACCGGGGCCGCGGTCTCCTCGGGCGAGGGCTGCTCGAAGATGGCGGGTGGGGTGGTCATTGCTCCGTCACTGCTCGGTCCTCAGCCGCGGCACCACCAGGACCACCAGCAGGTCCGCGAGGATGTTCATGCCGATGTAGATGGCGGCGACCAGGATCGCGACCGACTGCACCGTCGGCAGGTCCCGCGAGGCGACGTACTGCACGAACCCGGCGCCGATGCCCGGATAGCTGAACACCACCTCGACCAGCACGACCCCACCGAGCAGCCACTGCACGATCTGCGCGAAGGTCTGGATCGATGGGGCGAGCGCGTTGCGGAGGCCCCAGCGAAGCACCACCCGCCGCTCGGCGATCCCGCTGAGCCGCGCCATCTCGACGTACTCCGACTCCATCGCGCGCATGACCCCGGCGCGGATCTGGCGGGTCGTGAACCCGACCGACACCACCAGCAGCGTGAGCACGGGCAGCACCAGGATCTCCGGGTGCTGCAGCGGGTTCTGTCCCGGCGCGAGCAGTGAGACGGGCGGGAACCAGTGCAGCGACACCGCGAACGCGAGGATGAGCAGCGTCCCGACCACGAACTCGGGAACCGACAGGCCCGCCAGCGTCAGCACGGACACGACCTGCGCGAGCGCGCCGTCAGGGCGAATGCCGGACAGCACCCCGAGAACCAGACTGAGTGGCAGCAGCAGCGCGACCGTGACCAGGCCGAGCACCAGCGTGTTCCGTACCGGCTCGGCGATGATGCCGCTCACGGGGCGACGCGAGACTTCCGCCGTATCGCCCGACAGCGCGCTGCTGCCGCCGGTCAGGGAGTACCCGAGGCGGCCGTGCGCCAACTCGTTGAGGTAGTCGCCGTAGCGCGACAGAAGCGGCCGGTCCAGCCCCAGCTCGTGACGGAACGCGGCCAGCTGGGCCGGATGCGCCTTTGGACCCAGCATCGCTCTCGCCGCGTCGCCGGGAAGCAGGTTGGTCGCCAGGAACACCAGGAACGAGACCACCAGCACCAGGACGACGCCGACCGCGAGCCGCCTGAGCACGAAACGCGCCAACGGGTGGCGGCCCAGCAGGCGCCGTCTCGGCCCGGCCGGAGCCGGAACCGGCGCCGGTGCCGGCGAGACCGTTGTCATCCCTCAAGCCAAGCAGCGGCCGTCGTCATCCCTCCAGCCACAAGGTTCGGTACTGGAACGCGCCGAGGTTGAAATAGGGGTGCTGGACGAGCCCGTTGACCTTGGGTGAGGTGGCGTCGGTGAAGTTGATGAACCCCCAGATGATGTAGCCGCTATCGTCCCACAGCATCTGCTGGAGGTCGTCGAAGATCGCCTTGCGCTGGGCATCGTCGGTCGTGCGCTGCGACTCCGCGTAGCGCTGCTGGAACGCCGGGCTCTTGAAATGGGTCTCGTTGTACGGCGCGTCCGGCGCCAGCGCGAACGGGAACATGATCTCGGGCGGGTAGTTCCAGTAGGTGTGCACGAAGGGCGCCTGGTTGTAGATGTCGGAGGAGAACTTGCCCGCGTCCCAGTTCTTGACCGTGACCCTGATTCCGGCGGCTTTCGCCTGCTCCGCGAAGGCCTGGCACGACTCGACGTTGCCGACCGTCCCCGGGTTGGTGTTGAGGGTGACCGCGAGGTTCTCGACGCCGGCCTTGCGGAGCAGCGACTTCGCCTGCTCCGGGTCATAGGGTCGCTGCTGGATCGCGTTGTCGTAGAATGCCGCGCCCTTGCCGAACAGGTCGTTGCCAACCTCGCCGAAGCCGTTGAGCGCGGTCGTCACCGTCGCCTGGCGGTCGATGCTGAGCCGCAGCGCGCGGCGCACGTCCGGTGAGTTGAACGGCGCCACGTCCATCTGCATGTAGAAGGGGATGCAGGTCATGCTCTTGGTGACGACCACCCGAAGGGTCGGGTCCTTGGCACGGGCCTTCGCGTCCGTGAAGGTGAGGTTCTCGATCGCGTCCACCTGGCCCGCGATCAGCGCGTTGAGACGGGCCCGGTTGTCGGGGATCGAGATCATCTCGACCTCGTCCACGTACGGCTCGCCGGTGCGCCAATAATTGGGGTTGCGCTTGAAGAGGCTGCGCTGGCCGGGAGTGAACGAGACGAAGCTGAACGGGCCGGTGCCGACGGGGCGGGCGAAGTCGGTGGCGCCGTCGGGCACGATCGCCTGCTCGCGTCCGGTGAGCAGCGCCGGGAAGTCGACCTGCGGCTGCTTCATGACGACCAGGATCTCGTCGTCGGCGACCCGCTTGGTCTGCTTCATGTCCACCATGCTCAGGGCGGCGGCGCCTCCCGAGGCCGTCTTCGGGTCGAGGATCCGGCGCCAGGTGTAGAGCACGTCGTCGGCGGTGAACGCCTTGCCGTCGTGGAAGGTCACGCCCTTGCGCAGCTTGATGCGAAACTGGGACGCTTGAGCGTTCGGCTCGACGGTCTCAGCCAGGTTCGGCTCGATCTTCATCTGCGGCGTATAGAAGGTCAGCGTGTCGTAGAGCTGCCGGGAACGGGCCTCGTCGACCAGCGTCAGGGACTTGGCGGCATCCAGCGTCTCGACGTTGCCGCCGCCCACGTGCCCGGTGCGCAGCCGTCCGCCGCGCCGTGGCGCCCCGCCACTGCCGCCACCCCCCGAGCTGGCGCTCTCGCCGGTGCAGGCGGACAGCGCCGGCGACAGCGCCGCTCCCGCGCCGAGCAGAACCGCGCCCCTGAGGAGCCCGCGACGGCTGATCGTCGGATCCGAGCCGGCCTCGCCGTGTCCCACCATCTCGCCCGCCTCCTACGATCCGTGGCCGCGTCCAGCGATCCGTGGCCGCGCCACCCTAATGCATCCGACGGCGGCCTACCGCATACCGTGGGGTGCCGTATACCATGGCGTACTAGGAAACCGGTTTCGCGGTACGTTAGGATGGCGTCACGGTGAATGTCAAGCGCGAACAGGACCGTGACACTGGCCTCCAGGGCCGCTCGGCGCGTGCCCGCCTGTCCGACGTCGCGGCCGCGGCGAGCGTCTCCAAGTCGATCGCGTCGCGCATCCTCAACGGCTACCCCGGACTGTCGGTCCGCGAGGAGACGCGGCTGCGCGTGGTCGAGGCCGCCCGCCGGCTCGACTACCATCCCCACGCCGGCGCGCTGGCGGTCGCCCGCGCGCAGACCGGCGCGCTCGCGTTTCTCGTCCCGCCGCTGAGCAACCCGGTCTATGTCCGCATCGTCCGCGGCGCCTTCGCCGAGGCGCTCAGGCACGACCTGGTGGTGCTGCTGGTCGAGGACCTCGACCCGAAGGCGGGGCGCGACACGCTGACCCGACTCGTCCGCTCGGGACGCGTCGACGGCCTCATCATCGCCTCGGCGACGCCGCGACACCCCCTCGTGCGCGCCCTGCGGTCCGACGACGCCGTCCCGCACGTGTTCGTCAACCGCGCCGTACCCGGGTCGGACCGCAATGTGACCATGGACGACGCCCGGGCAAGCGTCGCGGCCTGGAACCACCTCGCCGAGCTCGGCCACCGCCGGGTCGGCCTGGTCGCCGGCCCGGCCGACGTCGAGCCGTCGCGCCGGCGGCAGCGCGCCTTCGTGGCGGAGGCCGCGCGCGGCGGCGCCGAGGTGCCCGTCGAGCACGCGGACTTCGTCGAGGCGGCCGGCGCTCGCGCGGCGCACGCGCTCCTGGACCGCGAGCCCGCGCTGACGGCCCTCTACTCGAACTCCCTGAGCCAGGCCGTCGGCGTCCTGCGCGCCGCGCGGGTGCGCGGGGTCGCGGTGCCGGACCGGTTGTCGGTGATCACCTACGACGACATGCCGCTGGCCGACCACCTGGCGCCGTCGCTCACGACCGTCCGCATGCCCCTGGCCGAGCTCGGTGCCGCGGCCGTGGCCGCCGTCGTCGCGCAGCTGAAGGGCGAGCGCACCGGCGACGTCGTCGTCGACACAAAGCCCGAGGTGGTCGTCCGCGAGTCGACGGCGCCGCCGCCAAGCGTCGACCATGACGCCGACCATGACGTCGACCATGACGCCGACCTTGACGCCGACCATGACGCCGACCTTGACGCCGACCTTGGTGGCCACCGCCACGGGGCGCGACCAGGCCAGGAGGCTGGCGGGCACTCCGGGCGCGCCGGGCGCGCCGGGCGCGCCGGCTCCACCCGCTGACGATCCCGCTGACGATCCCGCTGTCACCGCCGCATCCGGAAGGAGGCACGCACACGATGAAGATCAGCAGCGTCGACGCGACGGTCCTTCGCGACCGGGTCCTCGGCTACGAGGAATACGAGGAAGACGAGACGGTCCTCATCTCCGTGACGACCGACGACGGCGTCACCGGCTACGGAGAGGCCCTCGCACGCTCCGCCGCGGTGAAGGCGGTCGTCGAGTCCGAGGCGACCGACAACGGCTGGGACGCGGGCATCCGCACGCTGCTGCTCGGGGAGGACCCGACCGACGCGGCCGCGCTGTGCGCCCGCCTCAAGGAGCGCACCTTCTGGTCGTGCCGCTCGGGAATCGGGCACGTGGCCATCGCGGGCGTGGAGACGGCGCTGTGGGACCTTGCGGGCAAGCTGCGGGGCGCGCCCGTGTGGCAGCTCATGGGCGAGCGGCGCAATCCCCGGCTGGTCCCCTACGCGACCCTCTACCACGGCTCCGGGTCGTTCGCGGACACGCTCGCCCGCACCCTGGCGGCCCTCGAGGTGGTCGTCGAGCGTGGCTACCGGGCGGCCAAGCTCGAGGCGATGCCCAACAACGCCCCGACCGCCGCCGACACGATCGAGCTCGTCGCCCGCGCGCGCGACCGCGTCACCGCGGATTTCGCGCTCCTGCTCGACGCCGGCTACCGCTGGCGCGATTTCGACGACGCCGCTCCCGTCGTCCGCGAGCTCGACCAGTTCCAGCTGTTCGCGCTGGAGGCCCCGTTCCCGCCGGAGCGCATCGACGACTACCGCCGCCTCGCCGGGTCGATGGCGACGCCGGTCGCGACCGGCGACGCGCTCACCGCGGCAGTGGACTACGCGCAGCTGCTCGACAGTGGCGCGGTCCGCTACCTCCAGGCCGGGGCGGCCCGGACCGGAGTGGGAGACATGGCGGCGCTGGCGCGCTCGGCGGCCGCACACGGCGTCGGGTTCATCCCCTGGAACTGGGTCCCCACGGCGCTGGCGAGCTGGGCGAACCTCCACATGGCGGTCGGGCACGACAACGTTCCGCTCATCGAGTACCGAGCGCCGGAGCTGTACCCGGAGGCTCGGCTCCGGTCCGCGCTCGCCGGCCCGGAACCGGTGCTGCGCGACGGCGAGTTCGAGCTTCCAACCCGGCCGGGGCTCGGCGTCGACGTCGACGTCGATCTCGTGCGTCGGCTGGAGGTGGCCGGATGATCCAGCTTCGCGCGGTCGGCTGGGACCATGAGCGCTGCATGGCGCCGATGCGCGCCGCCGCGGACGTGTGGCGCCGCCAGACCGGGGTCGCGGTCGACTGGGTGGTCCGCTCCGGGAACTCGTTCGCCTCCGAGCCGTTGGACCGCGTCGCGCCGGACGTCGACCTGATCTCGTACGACCACCCGCACGTCGGGTCGGCGGCCGCGTCCGGCGTGCTGCGCGCCTTCGACGAGCTGCTGCCTGGCGACCTGTTGCGCGACCTGGCCGCCGACGCGATCGGTCTGAGTCACGTGTCGTACTCCTGGGCGGGCCGGCAGTGGGGACTGGCCACGGACGGTGCCTGCCAGGTCTCGGTCGTCCGTCCCGACCTGCTCCCCGAAGATGCGGTGCCCGCGACCTGGGACGACGCGCTGGCGCTCGCGCGGGAGCGACCGGGCCGCGTGACCGTGTCGCTGGACAACGAGGACGCGATCTGCGTGCTGCTGACGATCTGCGCCAGCGCGGGAACCCCGATCGAGCCGGCGCCCGACCGCTTCGCCGACCCCGAGGTCGCGCTGCCCGCACTGGAGTGGCTCCGCGCGTACGCACGTCACTGCCACCCCACCGCCTGGGACGGGTTCGTGGTGGGGCCGATGACGCGGTCGGACGAGATCGTGTACGGCCTCCTCCAATGGGGCTACACCGACTACGCGCGGCGCTCGTTCCCCGGGCCTCGGCTGCGGTTCGTCGACATCCCCGCCCCGGCCGACGGGACCACCGGGCCCACCGGGCCCACCGGGACCACCGGGCCCACCGGGTCGACGCTGGGTGGCGCCGGGCTCGGCGTTTCGGCGTGGAGCCGGCACCCGCGCGAGGCGGCGGAGTTCGCGGCCTGGGTGACCGGAGCGGCGGCGCAGCGTGACGTCGTCTTCCGGAACGGCGGGCAGCCGGGCAGCCGCACCGTCTGGCACGACGACCGCTGCGACCGCGAGGCCGGCGGCTTCTTCAGCGGCACCTTGGCGACCATGG
>JBEDUQ010000076.1:0-17879 GCA_040414855.1 Actinomycetota bacterium | reverse complement strand
GCCAGCCGGTGCCCCGGCTGCACCTCGCGGTGGACGACCTCTCCGCGAAGGCCGACACCGCCACGGTGGTGGCACGACTGCTCGAGGGCGACCCGGCGGTCGCCGTGGTCCCCGACGCACAAAGCGGTCGCCCGCGCGGCTTCTGGATCGGTCCGGATCAGCTCCAGCCCGGCGAGGCCGAGCTGGTCGCCTCCGCGATCCGCCGCGAACTCGGCGGCTGAGCGGGCTCGAGGAGGTCTCCGGGCCGGCCGCGGCACCGGCGGATCGCCCCACCGGTGCCCGGTGGATCGCCACCGGCGGTCATTATCAATAATCTAGCCGGGTGAACCGACCTGGGCCGCGCCTTCGACCCAACCTCGCCGACGACATCGCGACCGAGCTGCGCGAGCAGATCGTCAGCGGCAGCCTGCCTCCGGGCACCCGATTGCTGGAGTTGCGGCTGGCCGAGCGCTTCGGCACCAGCCAGGGCCCGGTGCGCGAGGCCCTGCGGCTGCTGGAGCGCGACGGGCTCGTCACCCACCTGCGCAGGCGCGGCGTCTACGTGAGGGAGCTGTCGATCACCGACCTCGACGAGATCTACAGCCTGCGCGCGGCCCTCGAGGGCTTTGCCGCGCGCCGTGCGGTCCCGCGGATCACCCCGGCGGGCGTGCGGACGCTCGAACGCCTCCTCGAGCGGATGGTCCCGGGGGCGGCGACGGGGGAGTTGAAGCGGGGCATTCGCATCGCGATCGAGTTCCACGAGGAGATCGCGGTCATCGCCGGGCACGAACGGCTGCTTCAGACCTGGCACTCGATCATGGCGCAGACCAGCCAGTACGCCCAGCTCGCCGGCAGCCAGGCGCCGGAGGTGGCGCCGGACGTCGAGGCCCACCGGCGACTGCTCGACGCGATCACCAGCGGCGACCCGGACCGTGCGGAGGCAGAGGGCAAGCGGCACGCGGTCAAGGCACGCAACGACTTCCTGCGAGACGCGGTGGCGGCGGGCCTGATCGACGCGGGCGAGTTCGATGGGCGGCTCGGCGGCCATGACCCGGACGAGTGGAGCGCTCTGGTTTTCCGGAAATTGACTTGATTATTGATAATCCTTAGGCTCGCCATGGATCTCGATGGCCCCTCACGGCCGAAGGAGCGCCCATGAACGCCTCGCGCAGATCCCGGGTCCTCACCGCGCTCCTGGTCCTCGGGCTGGTGGCCGCCCTCTCCGGTTGCGGCGGAGGAGGCGGCGGCGGCACCCAACAGGCGACCAGCGCGGCGGACAATCCCGAAGAGGGCGACCTCGTCTACTGGTTCTGGGCGGAGAGCGACGCGCCCGGCGCCAACAAGTGGATGCAGCAGATGATCGACAAGTACCAGCAGCTCCATCCCAAGGTCCATATCAAGCTGGTGCCGCAGGCCACCGACACGCTGATCGGCGCGTTCCGCACCGCCTCACAGAGCAAGAGCGGCCCGGACATCGCCACCCAGTGGGCGACGCTGCCGACCCTCACCCCGGCGTGGACCGGCGCCTCCGTGCCGATCAGCGATCTCGTGCCCCAGGCCGAGCTGGCCAACTGGCTGAACACGCAGGAGAACGTCTATCAGGGCAAGGTCTGGGCGATGCCGCTCTACCTGCTCGGCGTCCCGTTCGCGTGGAACAAGGACCTGTTCCGCGGGGCGGGCCTCGACCCGGAGCACGGCCCCGCCACCTGGGACGACCTGATGTCGGCCTGCGGCAAGCTCAAGGCCGCCGGGATCACCCCGATCGGCATGGGCAACAAGGACGGTTACTTCGGCGCCTGGTTCTTCTCGCTGATCGGCAAGCAGAGCCTCGACTCCCCCAAGGACCTCCAGCAGGCGATGCTGGGCAACGCCAAGTTCTCGGACGAGAAGTACTCGGGCTTCTACCGCTCCTTCGAGCAGCTCAAGAAGAGCGGCTGCCTCAACGACGACGTCGCCTCGCTCGACCTCAACCAGGGCTGGCAGCTCTTCCCGCAGCGCAAGGCCGCGATGGCCTGGACCACCGACGGCAACGTGCTCGCGTGGGAGAAGACGCTCGGCGCCGGCAAGATCGGGGTGGGCAACTCCCCGAAGCTGGGCAACGGCAAGCTCGCCGGCACCTATGACACCACCCAGTCCTCGGACGCGTTCATCACCTCCTGGTCCAAGCACAAGCGCGCCGCGGCGGCATTCCTCACCTGGCTGCACCAGCCCGAGAACCTGACCTCCTGGTATCAGGCCACCGGCGTGTTCCCGGCGGACAAGCGCTTCCCCGCCTCGAGCATCACCGACCCGCTCGCCAAGCAGCTCTTCGCCCTCGACACCCAGCCTGGCGCGATCTGGCCTGAGAACTATCTGCCGCCGCAGGTCGACCAGAACGCCGACCTGCCCGCCGGCCAGATGATCACCTCAGGGTCGGGTACACCGCAGCAGGCGGCGGCGCTGTGGGACCGGGTCATTCAGCAATGGAAGACCCAGCACCCCGACGAGTACGCGAACTATCAGAAGTGGACCGAGAGCACGTCGTAGCCGTCGGGCCCGAGGGCGCCGAGGAGCTGGAGCCTCGTGCATCCCCCGGGCCACGGCAGGCCCGGCGCACCCGACGCCGGCGCCGCTCGCTGTGGCCGTACGCCTTCGTGCTGCCCACCGTGGCCATGCTCGGGCTGGTGTTCGCCTACCCGCTGGTGACCGTCGTGCGCGACAGCTTCTACGCCGGGAGCCCCAGCCAGCTCATCTGGGTGGGCGGCGCCAACTACCGCAACGTGCTCCACGACCCGGTGTTCCTGCGGTCGGTCGCCAACAACCTGCGCCTGCTCGTGACCGTGCCGGTGATGACGGCGCTGGCGCTGGCGATCGCGCTGTTCCTCGACGAGGGGATCCGCGGCTGGCGCCAGTACCGGGCGGTCGTGTTCCTGCCGTACGTGCTGCCGGCGACCGCGATGGGTCTGAGCTTCTCCTACCTGTTGCAGCGCAACGGCGTGCTGAACACGATCCTTCGCTCGCTCGGCCTCGGGGCGCTCGCGCTCGACTGGCTCGGCTCGGCCAAGGTCGTGATGGCGTCGATCGGCGGCGTGGTGATCTGGCAGCAGCTCGGCTTTGGCGTGGTGGTCTTCACCGCCTCGCTGCTCGCCCTGCCGCGGGAGGTCACCGAGGCGGCGCTGATCGACGGTGCCGGCTGGTGGCAGCTCCGCCGCCGGGTGATCCTGCCGCAGATCCGCGGGATCATCGAGTTCTTCATGGTGCTCGAGGCGATCACCGTGCTGTCGTGGGTCTTCAATTACGTCTACGTCCTGACTGGCGGCGGCCCGGGCGACGCCTCCAGCGTGATGGAGTTCTACATCTGGAAGAACGGCTTCTCGCTCGGCTCGATCGGCGTGGCCGCAAGCGTCGCCGTGCTGCTGCTCGGCATGGCGGGCATCCTGATCTTCGTCTACTTCCGGCTCCGGGTGCGGCACGCCGAGGGCGGGGCCGAGACATGATCGGCAGGGTCCTCGGGCGCCTGACCCGGCACGCCTTCCTGCTGCTCGTGTGCCTGGCCTCGGTGTACCCGATCTGGTTCACGCTCCAGACGGCGCTGAAGACCAAGGAGCGCTACACCCTCGACCCGGTCGGGCTGCCGGCGCGGCCGACGCTGGGCAACTTCGCCCAGACTCTGCACGACCTGCCGGTCCCCCGCTGGACGCTGAACAGCGTGCTGGTGACCGTGTCGGCTGTGGCGCTGTCGACCCTGATCGCGATGCTCGCCAGCTACGCGATCGTGTTCGGCCGGTTCCTCGGGCGCGACCTCCTCCTCAAGGCGAACCTGGCGCTGATGGTGGTGCCGCCGGTGACCCTGCTGCTGCCGATGTTCGTGCTCATGGTCGATCTGCGGCTGATCAACACGCTGCCGTCGGTGATCGTGTTCTACACCGGGCTGCTGATCCCGTTCTCGGTCTTCTTCCTCGTCAACTTCTTCCGGACCATCCCGCGGGAGCTGATCGAGGCGGCCACGATCGACGGCGCCTCGCCGCTGGCGACGCTCCGCCGCGTGGTCGTGCCCCTGTTCGCCGCCGCGACCTTCACGCTGGTCGTTGTCAACGCGATCTTCGTGTGGAACGAGCTGCTGATCGCGCTGGTGTTCCTCCAGGACGAGAGCCAGCGCACGCTGATGGCGGGTCTCACCCTGTTCCAGGGCCGCTATGCCACCAACGAGCCGCTGGTGCTGGCGGGCGCGTTCGTGTCGCTGCTGCCGGTGGTGCTGCTCTACCTCTCCGGGCAGCGTTTCTTCGTCAGAGGGATCACCGCGGGCATCGGAAAGTGAGGCTGGGCCGCCCATGAGAGTCGCAGCCGTCGAGCCCGTCACCGTCAGCGTCCCCTACAAGCGCCGCGAGGTCAGCGCGGTGGTGGCGCGCGACGGCGTCACCGACGTGCTCGTGCGGGTCACGACGGACGATGGCCTGGTGGGCTGGGGCGAGGCGTGCAGCGGCGCCGATGCCGCCTCGGTGGAGGCCGCCGTGCGGGCGATGGCGCCGCTGGTGCTCGGCCGCGACCCATGGAACCGCGACGCGATCAGGGCCGACCTCTACCACGGGGCGCTGTGGCAATTCCGGCCGACCACCGGCAACTTCGCGTTCGCCGGGATCGACATCGCCCTGGCCGACCTCTGCGGCAAGGCGTGCGGCCAGCCGCTCTACCGTCTGTTCGGCGGCCTGCGCCGGCGCGAGGCGAGCTACTTCTACTACCTGGCCCGCGGCGGCGACGAGGACCTGCGGGCCCAGGTGGCCGACGGGCTTCAGGCCGGCTTCGAGGTCTTCTATCTCAAGGTGGGCGTCGAGATCGAGACGGACCTGCGTATGGTGGGGACCGTGCGCGAGGCGCTCGGCGAGGGGCCGCGCCTGCGCATCGACGTCAATGGCGCCTGGAGCGCCGCCGAGGCCAAACGCAACCTGGCGCGCTTCGAGCCGTACGGCATCGACTTCTGCGAGCAGCCGGTGCGCGAGTCCCCGCTCGCGCAGATGGCGGAGCTGCGACGCCAGAGCCCGATCCCGCTGGCCGCCAACGAGGGGCTGTGGACCGAGGACGACGTCCTGGCCCGCATCGAGGCACGGGCGCAGGACGTGGTCTGCTTCTCGCCCTACTGGGTCGGCTCGCTGCTGGCGTTCCAGCGCCTCTCGTACCTGGCGGCGATGGCCGGCATGGAGGTCTGCAAGCACACCCACGGCGAGCTCGGCCTCGCGGCGGCCGCCGCGCACCACCTGGTGCTGACGCTGCCGAGCGTGGTCGAGGGCCACCAGCAGACCGCCTACCTGATGCGCCACGACGTCCTGCGCCAGCCGCTGCCGATCGCGAGCGGACCGCATTGGGGCGTGCCCGACGGGCCCGGCCTGGGCGTCGAGGTCGATGAGGAGGCGGTCGCCGACGCGGCGGCGCGCTACCGGACCGACGGCCAGTACCTCCCGTGGCGGGCCGAGACGATCGCCAAGGAGGAGGCGCGTCGATGACGGCTGAGCGGTTCACCGGCAGGGTGGTGATGGTCTCCGGTGGTTCCACCGGGATCGGCGCGGCCTCGGCGCGGGCATTCGGGCGGGAGGGCGCCAGCGTGTTCGTGGCCGACGTCAACGTCGCCGACGGGCAGGCCACCGTCGAGGCGATCCGCGACGGCGGCGGCGAGGCCGAGTTCCACGAGTGCGACGTCACCGACGAGTCGGCGGTGCTCGCGGTCTTCGACATCATGCTCTCCCGGCACGGCCGCGTCGACGTGGTGCACGCCAACGCCGGGCTTGAGCTGCCCAAGCCGATCGCCGACACCGAGCTCGACGAGTGGCGGCGGGTGATCGACGTGAACCTCACCGGCGTCTACCTCGTCTGCCGCTCGGCCATCCGGCAGATGATCCACCAGCGAGGCGGCGCGATCGTGGTCACGAGCTCGCCCCATGCGATCAACACCGTGCCCGACGCCGGCGCGTACGCCGCCTCCAAGGGCGGGACTCTGGCGATCACCCGCGCGCTCGCGATGGAGGGCGCCGCCCACGGCGTCCGGGCCAACGCCCTGCTCCCCGGCGCGGTCGACACGCCCATGGTGCGCCGTGAGGCCGCCGTCGCGGCCGACCCCGAGGAGCAGATGCGCCGCTTCGGTCGCATCCACCCGATCGCCCGCCTCGGCCGCCCCGAGGAGGTCGCCGAGGCCGCCCTGTTCCTCGCGTCCGACGCCGCCTCGTTCATCACCGGCGCCGCCCTCAGCGTCGACGGCGGCCTGCTCGCCGCCCAGCCGGGAGGCCCGCCGGTCAGCTACGGGAGCTGATAGCGACCCACCCGTGATACCAGTAGCCGAGCGGACGACATAGGGGAGGGGACCTTTGCGGGGACTGGTCTGGTACGGCGGCGCGAGGCTCGAGGTCGAGGACCTCCCTGAGCCCGTGCCAGCCGACGGCGAGGTGCTGTTCGAGGTCTCCCTCGCGGGGATCTGCGGGTCCGACCTGCACCCCTACCGCGGCGAGGCCGGGCCGCGCCGGCCGCCGCTGGTGCTCGGCCACGAGGCGGTCGGGCTGGTGGCCGGGGAGCCGGGCCGCTACGCGGCCTTCCCGCTGCTCGCCTGCGGCGGCTGCCGGTCCTGCCTGCGGGACCGGCCGAACCTGTGCGAGCGCCGTTCACTGCTCGGCCTCGACCGCCAGGGTGCGTTCGCCGAGCGGGTGGCGGTGCCGCGCCGCGCGCTGGTGCCGCTGCCGGCCGACCTCGATAAGCGTGCGGCCGCACTGGTCGAGCCGCTCGCGACCGCGCTCGCCGCGGTCCGCGTCGAGGGCGTTGCCGCCGGGGACGAGGTGCTTGTGCTCGGCTGCGGGCCCATCGGGCTGCTCGCCGTCTACGCCTGCGGCCGAGCCGGCGCCCGCGTGTCCGCCGCCGACCCGGTCGCCGCGCGGCGGGCCCTCGCCGGTCGGCTCGGCGCGCCGACGACCGTGGCCTCGGCCGCGGAGCTGCCCGCGGGCTTCGCCGACGTGGCGATCGACGCGGTCGCGATCGAGGCGACCTGGACCGCGGCCGTCGCGGCGGTCCGGCCCGGGGGATCGGTGGGGATCGTCGGCCTCACACAGGCCAAGGGCATCATGGCCGTCGGCGACCTGGTCCGCCGCGCCATCACCGTCCGCGGTCATTACGCCTATCTGCGCGAGGACTTCGACGCGGCGGTGGCGCTGCTGGCAGCCGACCCGCCGCCGCTCGACTGGGTCGAGGTGGTCGGCCTCGATGAGGGTGCGGAAGCGTTCCGCCGGCTGGTCGAGGAGCCCGGGTCCGCCGTGAAGATCCTGCTCGCACCCGGAACCGGGGCCTGAGCATCATGGCCGCTCGCCGTCCAGCGATGCCCTAGCGGCTTGGAGGCTCGACCCGTGGCCGGTCCCGGGCGTCCTCGAGGCGCTCGACCATCCACTCGCACCAGGCCAGACACTCGGTCTCGTAGCCGATGCCGCGCCGCAGCGTCGCGTACTCCGCGAACTCCGGGGTGTCGGGCATCGTCAACCGCTCGCCGTGCTTGACCTCCATGCGCTCGCGCACGTCCTCGTAGTGGGCCAGGTGCTCGGCGTGGACGGCCGCGGCGGCCCGGAAGAGCGGGAGCATCTCGCCAGGGCCGGCCAGCCAGAGCGAGTGGGTCTTCAGGAGCAGCTCGTTGCGAGGGGCCGCGAGCTTCGGGGGCTCGGTCAACCACCCCCGTAGGGCGTCCAGACCAGGCTGGGTGATCGTGTAGACCTTCTTGTTGTGCGGGCCGGGCCCTGGGATGGCCTCGTAGGTGACCAGTCCGGCTTCCTGGAGCCTCTGGAGCTCGGGGCGGATCTGGCTGTAGTGCGCGGTCCAGTAGAAGCCGACCGGCACCTTGAGTCGGGCCGCCACGTCATAGCCCGACAGCGGCTGCCTCGCAAGCAACCCGAGGATGGCGTAGCCGAGGGTCGCGATGGGCTTCACAGGTTCCATTGACAGGACGCGCCGGTGACTATAGAAGAACTTCCATAGTACGACGAGGGAGCCGAGCCATGCGGATCGAGCGACGAAGATACTACGGGCTGGCGCTCGCGTCGGCGTTGTTGGCCGCGGCGTGCTCGGCAGGCTCCGGCTCGGGCTCCAGTTCTGGCGGGCAGGCGCAGGCGCCCACCACCAGCGCCCCGGCGGTCACGTCGACCCTGCCGCTGGAGCAGCCGAGCAGCCGTTGCGGAGAGCCCGAGGTCAAGGCCACCGCGCTCCGCTTCCCGGCGGCCGACGGCACGCAGCTCGACGGGGTGCTGGTCGGCAAGGGCCCCGCAAACACCGCAGGCGTCGTGCTCCTGCACCAGTACCGGGCCGACCTGTGCGGCTTCTGGCCCTACGCGGTCTACCTGAGCAAGCGTGGCGTGCAGGCGCTGGCCATCGACCTGCGCTGCTTCGGCCGTTCGGCCTGTCCGGAAGACGCGAGGACCCGGGTGGTCGACGACGTCGCCGGCGCCATCGCCGAGCTGCAACGCCACGGCGCCAAGCGGGTCGCCCTGGTCGGTGCGTCGATGGGAGCGAGCACCGCGCTCCTGGCCGGAGCGGACCTCCGGCCACCGGTCGCCGGTGTGGTCAGCCTGTCGACCGGAAAGTTCGACCTCTCCACCATCCTCGGCGGCTCGACACCGCTGGACACCATGAGCGCGGCCAAGCGGCTCAGCGTCCCGGTCATGTTCGCGGTCGCGCGCGACGACCCGGGCGTCCAGGTCGAGGAGGTCCAGGCGCTGTATCGCCAGGCCAAGGCGAAGGACAAGCGGATCGAGGTCCTTGGCGGCTCGTACACCGGGCTGCACGGCTGGGACCTGCTGGGCGGCTCCTTCGGGAACGCGTTCACCCCGTTCGCTGCCAAGGTCGCCGACTTCGTCGTCGCCCACACCCGCGGCTGACGCGTGACGCGCCGCGCACTCGGGCACCCGGGCACCCGACGGGCACACGCGGACCCGGGGCATCGGAGCTGTGGCCGTGGTGTGACCGACCCGCAACCTGCCCACGGGACGAATGGGCACGAGGCATCCGTCCAAGTAATCGAAGACATGCCAAGGGTCGCCACGCCCGGGAAGTGTGGTGGCCGGAAAGGAGGCTGCGATGCAGCGACTCCGCGAAGATCCGCGGCCACGCTCAAACGGGACGGCGGGCCAGTTGTGGCGGCCGGGCTGGGGGTGGGCTCGGTCCATCGTGAGCGTGGTCCTGCTCAGCGCGGCCATCGCCCTGGCCCTGCCCATCGGCCCGTTGGCCTCAGCCTCCCCGGCGAGCGCCCTGATGGTCACCCAACCGACCCTGCGAATCGGCGCCAAGGGCCCCACGGTCGTCGAACTCCAGCGCCGCCTCACGACCCTTCACTACGACGTCGGCCCGATCGACGGCAGCTTCGGCTCCTCGACCTTTCACGGCGTGGTCGCCTTCCAGAAGGTCAACGGCCTGGGCCGTGACGGGATCGTTGGTCCCCGGACGTGGGCGGCGCTGAGCCGGCCGGTGACGCTCCGGCCGCGGCGCACGCTGTCGAGCACCTCGTTCGAGGTGAACCTCACCAAGCAGGTCGGCTTCCTGGCCCGGCAAGGTGCCGTGCTCCGGATCTACGACATCTCGAGCGGCAAGGCCTCCACGCCGACCCCGGTCGGCAACTTCTCCATCACTCGCCGGGTCGAGGGCTGGCGGCAGAGCTCGCTCGGCCTGCTGTGGCGGCCGAACTACTTCTACCGCGGCTACGCCCTGCACGGCTCGACGTCGGTGCCGGCCTATCCCGCCAGCCACGGGTGCGTGCGCTTCACGGTGGCGGCGATGAACCGCCTGTGGCCGCTGTTGCGCATCGGAATGCCCGTGTCCGTCTACCGCTGACCCTCGGCACAAGCCAGGCGGCAGGTCATCGGCCTGCCGCCTGGCTTTCTGCTGGGGTGTTCGCCCAGGTCGCTTCAGAGCTTGTAGCCGATGTTCCGCAGCAGCGCCTTGCGCGCCTGGACGTCCTCCTCGGACTCGGTGCCGAGCGGTGCGCCACCGTCCACCACTCCGAGGATGCCCCGTCCGCGGTCGGTCTCGGCGATGATGACCTCCACCGGGTTGGCGGTGGCGCAGTAGATGCCGCACACCTCGCGCACCATCTTGACCTCGTTCAGGACGCTGATGGGGAAGCCCTCTCGGAGCATGATCACGAAGCAGTGACCGGCCCCCAGCTCGCGAGCCGCTCCGACCGCGAGGTCGACCAGTTGCTGGTCGTTGCCGCTGCGGCGGATCAGCCGGGGGCCGGACGATTCGCAGAAGGCCACACCGAACCGCAGCACCGGCGACGCCTGCGCCAGTGCCTCGTGGAGGTCTTCCACCGTCTTGATGAAGTGG
Organism: Actinomycetota bacterium; assembly: GCA_040414855.1. Taxonomy (GTDB): domain Bacteria; phylum Actinomycetota; class CALGFH01; order CALGFH01; family CALGFH01; genus DASVXQ01. The sequence goes on along the minus strand of JBEDUQ010000076.1, from coordinate 7,586 downwards.
GCCTGGCCGAGGATCAGGTTGACGTCCTCGGGCTTGTCGATCGGCACGACGTGCAGATCCATCCGCGCGTTCCTTTCCCCATCGGCTGGGTCTGGCGACAGCCGGATCATTTCACCGGCGGCCGATGTCCGGCGCTGACCCTCCTCCGCGGGTCGCCTTCATCACCGGCCGGCGCCTCTGGTGAAGCGAGAACGCCTCAGCCCGGCCTCGGCCCAGCCTCAGCCCGTGCCCGTGGCCAACAGGGTCGAGAGGCGGACCAGCCGCAACCCATGGGCGCGCAGCCCCGCCACGATCGCAGGCAGGGCCAGCGCGGTCAGTGGAGCCGTGTTGCCGCCGGTGATGTGCATGACCACGATCGACCCCGCGCGGGTCTGGGAGAGCGTGTGGGAGACGATCGACCGGACCGAGGTCCCGAACGCGTCCCCGCTGGCCACGTCGTACTGGATGACCTGCACGTGGGTCGGGGCGATGGCCCGCAGTGCCGTTCGGTCGTAGCAGCCGCCAGGGAAGCGGAAGTAGTTGGTCGGGTGCGGCGTGAAGTGGCGCAGCAGCGCCTGGGCCCGCGCCACGTCGGCCGCCATTGCCGACACCGGCAACCCACCGAGCCCGTAGCACGGCATGTGGAACGCGCGGTGCGCGTACGAATGGCTGCCCACCTCGAACAGCGGGTTCCCGGCGATCCGGCGGGTCTCCTGCGGGTAGCGCTGCATCCACTTGCCGGCCAGGAAGAACGTGGCCGGGACCTTCGCGGCCACCAGCTCGTCGATCACCGCGCGGTTGTCGAACGAGGCGACCTGATGACGGTCCAGCTCGGCCAGCATCGCGTCGGTCATGTTCGAGTCGAAGGTGAGCGCCACCATTCCCGAGTCCCGAGGGCCGTGGTCAACGACGGTCGGCAGCGTCACATGCACGACGGGCGCGGCGGGTCGGGTCGAGGCGACCGAGGGCCGGCGCCGCGCCGCGGTCGTGGGTGGGCGGGCCGGCCGTGCCGCCGTGCCCACCGCGCACCCGGACAGGACCAGGCCGGCCACGACCATCAGCAGCGGGACCAACCGCGGCCGCCGCGCTCTCCCGCCCTGCATGCCTTGCATGCCTGGCATCCTTGGCGCGCCGGTCACGGCTGTCAAACCGGCGGGACCGCCGCCGGGGTGCTGGCTTGCGGTGGCTTGTGGGGGGCTTGCCCCGGCTTGCGCTGGCTTGCCGGCTACGGGACCAGCTCGATGGGGGTGTCGGGCCAGCCGAGGAGACGGGCGCCCAGCACCGCCGCCTCCAGGGTGAAGCGGTGGGCCGGGTCGGTGGCGGCATAGCCGGTCAGCTCACGGATCCGCTCCAGCCGGTAGGTGACCGTGCGAACGCCGATGTGCAGGCGCCGCGCGGTCTCGGCGGCCACTCCACCGCTGGCGAAGTAGGCCTCCAGGGTGTCCAGCAGCGGGCCCGGTCCGCCCCTGGCCTGCTCAAGCGGCCGCAGGACGCCATCGACCAGCTCCAGGATCGCGGCCCGGTCGCGGAGCAGCATCCGGTAGACGAGCAGGCTGGCCGCCTCCACGACCGGGTCGTCGAGGCCGAGGCGGCCGGCCAGGTCCAGCGCCGCGCGGGCCTCCTCGTAGGAGCGGGCGACGCCGTTGGGCCCGGGGTGGGAGCGGCCGACCCCGACCGGCTGGCCGACCAGGCGGTGCAGCAGCGCCGCCAGCTCACCGATCACCCGCCCGTTGGACGCCGGCACGACGCAGACGAGCAGCCTGGCCTTGGTGGCGACCAGGACGTCGTGGCTGCCGAAGCGGTGGGCCACCTCGGCCTCGGCTCGGCGGGTCAGTGGGCTGGCATCGGTGAGGGGCGGCTCGTCCGGGCCGGCGGCGGCGACGGCCACCACGTGCGGGCCGGCCAGCCGCAGACCGAACCGGTCGGCCTGGGCGATCAGCCGCTCCAGGTCGCCGCGTCCGCCGAGCAGGTCGTCGATGAACTCGCGTCGCAGCCCCTCCTCCTGGCGGATCAGGTCGCGCTGGCCCTGCTGGTAGCCGTCGGCGAGCGCCGCCACCGCGTCATCGGCGGCACGCAGGACCGTGCGACCCACCGAGCGGAGCACGGTGACGTCGGACGCCGCCCGGACGGCCGGCAGCTGGTCCCAGGCCCGCCAGGTCGCGGTCAGGTAGGCATCGACCAGGGCAGGCAACCCGACGCCGGCGTTGGCGGCCTCCATCCCACGGTCACGGCATGAGTCCAGCTCCCGACGAGCGAGGCGGCGTCCGGTCCCGGCCACCGCCGCCAGGGCTCGCAGGTAGCCTCCGAGCAGCGCGACCGGCACCCCGGCCTGCTCGGCGACCGTGGCCGCGACCTCCGCCATCGCCACGGTCGAGTCGCGGGACTGCCCTCCGTCCATGACCCGAGCTCCTCCCCCCTGCCGGACGAAGCTGCCGCGTTCCGGCAACCACCGGCGCCCGCAGGCCACCATGGTGCCAGCCATCCATGCGATGTCCCGTGAGGGACGACCGGCCAGGTCGCTCCGTTCCGTCCGAGTGGTGCTCCCGGGACGCGGCGATGCGTCCCGGGAGTCCGGGCTGCCGGTCGCCCGCACCGCCGGCGTCGGCGCCCGTGTCGTTCGGCTCGCGCTGGACTGCGCGGCTCACGCTCACCACGCTGCCGGCCCGCCAGGAGCGCGACCAGGCCCGTCCTCGGCCAGCTCCGAAGGCACCTGCCTGCCGGAGGCTGGCAAGATCAGCAGGAGGGTGCCGAGCAGGCCGCTCAGCAGCGACCCGGCCAGGATCCCGGTCTTGGCCAGGTCGACCAGCTCACGGGTCGGGTAGGCCAGCTCGGTGATGAACAGCGACACCGTGAAGCCGATGCCGGCCAGCGCGGCCAGGCCGACCACGTGACGGGCCCCCAGGCCCTCGGGCAACTTGCCGATGCCCAGGCGGACGGCTGCCAGGCTGGCCACGGTGATCCCGACCAGCTTGCCGCCCAGCAGGCCCAGGGCCACGCCCCAGGCGACCGGGCTGGCGGCCGCGGCGCTCAGCGCGTCCGCCCCCAGGGGCAGGCCCGCGTTGGCCAGCGCGAACAGGGGCACGACCAGGTAGCTCGAGACCGGGTGCAAGCGGTGCTGGAGCTGCTCCAGGACCCGGCGCCCACGAATTGGACCGGCCGGGGTGGCCAGGCCCAGGGCGACCCCGGCGATGGTGGCGTGGACGCCGGATTCCAGCGCGGCCAGCCAGATGAGCAGCCCGAGGGGCACGTAGGCGGCGATGGCGGCCACCCCGGACCGGCGCAGGACCACCACGCCGGCCATGCCGCCGGCGGCGACCGCCAGCCAGCCGAGGGACAGGTCGCTCGAGTAGAAGACGGCGACGGTGGTGATCGCCAGGACGTCGTCGATGATCGCCAGGGTGAGCAGGAACAGCTTGGCGGTGGCGGGCACCCGCGAGCCCAGCAGCGCCAGGACCCCGAGCGCGAAGGCGGTGTCGGTGGCGACCGGGATGCCCCAGCCGCGGGCGCCCTCCGCACCGGCGTTGAGGGCGAGAAAGATCGCGGCGGGGACGAGCATGCCTCCGACGGCGGCCAGGGCGGGCGCGGCGGCCAGGCGCGGATTGCGCAGCTCCCCGGTTGCCAGCTCCCGTTTGATCTCCAGGCCGACCACGAAGAAGAACAGGGTCATCAGCCCGTCGTTGATCCAGTGGCGCAGGTCCTCGGTGATGGCGAACCTGCCCACGCCGATGGTCAGCTCCCGGTTCCACAAGGCGTCGTAGGCGCCGGCGAGGGGGCTGTTGGCCCAGGCGAGCGCGACCACCGTGGCGGCCAGCAGGACCAGCCCGCCAGCCGCCTCGGCGTGGAGGTAGTCCTTGAGCGGATCGACGACACGGCGCACCGCCCTGGCCGGGGCGGTGACGCTCATGGGCACGTGCCCGCCCGGATGTCGAAGCAGAGGTCGAAGTAGAGGTTGGTACGGTCGATCACGGTTCCTCCTCGAGTTGGCGTGCGGGCAAGGCGCTGAACGGTGGGGAGCCGGCGCCACGGCGGGCGAGGCGCAGTCGACAGCCAGGCACGGCACGGTCGGGTGGCCGGTCGGAGTCAGGTGACCCGAGCCGGTCGGAGCCGCCGGGATCCGGTGCCGGTGTCCGCGTGTGTCAGCGGTTCCGGGTCAGGCCGGTAGCCGGGGCGGTCAGGAGCTCGGCCAGCTTGTGGCTCTCGACCGGGGTGAGCATGGCAACCTGTCGGGCGACGTCCGGGTCGACCGGTGAGTCGTAGACCACCAGTTCCCGGTGCCCGCAGTGGTAGGCGATCACGCCGAGGCGGCGGCCGTCGCGGGTCACCAGCTCGAAGCGCCGCCCGACCCCGGGCAGTGTGACGCCGTCCACCCGCATGCCAACCACCTCCTCCGGTCCTGCCGACCCCGGTTGGGCCGTCAGTCCGAGGGTGCCCGCCCCGTGGGCCGGCAACCAGGCCGGCGACCGGCGAGGTTCCTGGTACGGACCTGCCGGTCACAGGCAACCGACCGGCGGCGACCGACGGCAGCTCAGCGGGCGCGGGTGACGCGTTCGAGCGCCCGGCCCGCCAACGGCATCCGCGAAGCGCGCCAGACGTGTCGCTCCTCGAACGGCCACGCGTAGATCGGGTTGCCGCCGCGGACCAGCTCGAGCAGGCGTGGTTCGGCGAGCTCCCCGGCGGACCACTCGAACACCGGTTGCAGCCGCGGCACGATCACCGAGTAGTCGAGCAACCGGCCAAGGCGCTGCTCGTCGGCGATGTAGCGATCGACGTCCTCGGCGAGCGGGTAGCGGTGCGGGAGCACGCGACGCAGCGACAGGAACACTCCCGCCCCGCCGAGCCGGGGATCGCCGAGCAGGCGGCCGAGCGGAGCCAGCCGCCCCAGCGCCAGGGGCGGCGCCGCCACCATCGCGTGGACGTACAGGACGCGCACCAGCGCGACGTTCATGAAGAACCGCTCGGGTGCACTCTCGGCTTCGGCAAGCCCCTGGCCGTCCAGGTAGCCGCCCACGATGCTGGCGTTGTGCGCTCGGTACCAGGTACGCGCCGTCGGGGTCCCGATGAACTCCAGCCACAGCCGCACCGAAGGCGACGACGGCGCTCCCGCGCGGCCGCCGACCAGCGCGACCGCTTCGCACCCATCCCGCAGCAGCCGCTCGTTGACCGCCCGCCACCACGGGCTGCCCGGCGGCGAGGCCCGGAGCGGGGCGAGCACACCGCGGTGAACCTGCCAGCGCATGAACGACAACGCCGCCCGCCGGAACGGCAGGTGTCGCGGCGCGTGGCCGGTCGGCCCGTGGTAGGTCCGCGCGAGCAGGGCCAGGCGCGCCGCGGGATCGTCACGCACGGCGGCGACCTGCGCCTCAGCCCAGGCGAGCGCGCCCGCGTGGTGGCCCATGGCCGAATAGTGACCGCCGCCGGAAGGCAAGGCAATCCCGTCACGGCGCGACTCCGCACCACCACCGCGCCCGCTGGTTCAGCCGCCGGCGCACCCACGACCGCGTTGACGACCGGCGGCGGGGCTCCCTAAGCTCCGTCTGCCCATACGGGCGTTGTGCTGCTCGAACTCGCTGACGTGGAGGCACCGGATGCGGGCGGTCCAGACCGTACTCGGGCCGGTCGCGCCAGAGGCGCTCGGCCCCACCGACGCTCACGAGCACCTGTTCCTGCGCACGCCGGCGCTGCCCGGCGAGTCGCTCACCGAGCTGGAGCCGATGGTGGCCGAGGCGTCGGCCGTCCGCGCGGCCGGCGCGCGCGCGATCGCCGACCTCACTCCGATCGGCTGCGGCCGGGACCCGGAGCGGCTCCGGCTGCTCGCGGAGCGAACCGGGTTGCACGTGATCGCGGCCACGGGCTTCCACCGGGACGCGCACTATCCGGCCGGGCATTGGGTCCACACCGAGCCGGAGGACGTCCTGGCCGAGCTGCTGGTCGCGGACCTGACCGAGGGAATGGACGAGCGCGACTGGCAGGGCCCGTTACCGCGACCCGGGACCGCCCGCGCGGGGGTGATCAAGCTCGGCGCCTCCTATCAGACGCTGACCAGCTCGGAGCGCCGGCGCCTGGCGGCGGGCGCGCGGGCGGCGGCCCGCACCGGCGCTCCGGTCGCCGTGCACCTGGAGGCAGGGACGATGGCCCACGAGCTGCTCGACCTGCTGGCGAGTCACGACGTCCCACCGGCGCGCGTGGCGCTGGCGCATCTGGACCGCAACCCGGACCCGGGCCTGCACGCCGAGCTGGCCGAGCGGGGCGCCTTCCTGATGTACGACGGCGCCGGCAAGGTCAAGTACCACCCGGACTCGCTGCGGATCGAGCTGATCGCACGCATGGCCGAGGCCGGGCACGCGGGAAGCCTGCTGCTCGGCGGCGACGTCGCCCGCCGGAGCAATCTGCGCGCCCACGGCGGCGGGCCGGGCATGGCGCACCTGTTCGCGGTCCTGGTCCCACGCCTGCGCAAGGCGCTGGGCGGCGATCTCGTCGAGCGGCTCGTGGTCGCGAACCCGGCGCGGGCGTTCGCCTTCGAGCCACCGGAACCAGGTGGGACGACCGTTGGCTGATGCCTACGACGTGATCGTGGTCGGGTCGGGCTCGGCGGGGTCGACCGCCGCGATCGCCGCCGCCAGGCTGGGCGCGCGCACCCTGCTGGTCGAGCGCATGGGGTTCCTCGGCGGCATCTCCACCGCCGTGCTGGACACCTTCTACGCCTTCTACACCCCGGGGAAGGCGCCCCGGCGGGTGGTCGGCGGCATCGCCTGGGAGGTCGCCGCGCGGCTTGCCGGCGACGGCGCCGCCTTCGAGCGCCCCAACACCTACGGCGCCGGGACCGGCATCACCTACGACCCCGAGGTGCTCAAGCGCACCTGGGAGACGCTGGTGCTCGATGCTGGCGTGGACGTGCTCCTGCACACCTGGGCGACCGGCGTGGAGCTGGACGCGGACCGGCGCGTGCGGGCGCTCCGGCTCTTCAACAAGGGCGGCGTCAGCCGGGTCGAGGCGACCGCGATGGTGGACGCGTCAGGCGACGCGGACGTGGCCGCATGGGCCGGGGTGCCGTTCGACGACCCCGCGACCAACGGCGAGATCCAGTCGCTGTCCACGGTCTTTCGGATGGCGGGCGTCGAGGTCGAGCGGGCCGAGGCGTTTGGCAAGGCGGCGCTCTGGGCGCGGATGCGCGAGGCGAGCGAGTCCGGCGCGTACCGGCTGCCCCGCATCGAGGGAAGCTGGCACCGCACGCCCCAGCCCGGGGTGGTCATGGCCCTGATGACGCGGGTGCCGCGGGTGGACGCCACCGACCCGGTCCAGCTCACCCGTGCGGAGATCGAGGGCCGCCGGCAGGCGTGGGAGTACGCGCGCTTCCTCCGCGAGCGGGTTCCCGGCTTCGAGCGCGCGGTCATGGTCTCGACCAGTCCCGCCATCGGCGTGCGCGAGAGCCGCCGCGTGCACGGCCGCTACCGGCTGACCGCCGGGGACGTCCTCGCCGGCCGTCGCTTCGACGACGAGATCGCGTTGTGCGGCGCCCCGATCGAGGACCACCACGCCGGGGCCGACACCCGCTGGCGCTACGTGCCGGACGGCGGCGTCTACGGCATCCCGTACCGCTGCCTCGTGCC
>JBEDUQ010000075.1:0-5375 GCA_040414855.1 Actinomycetota bacterium | reverse complement strand
GGCGGCGTCGAGCGCCTCCAGCGCGCCGCCGTTCAGCCACAGCACCCGGTTCCCGGCGGTCGCGAACACTCTCGGCGTCGAACGGTCGCGCGGCTGGCGGGTCCAGCGGACCGACCCGTCGCGGCGCTCGAGCACCACCAGCTGGCCGTGATCGCCGGTCACGACCACGCCGCCGTCGTCGGTCGCCAGCTCCTGCCACGACAGGGCTCCCCCGCGTGACTGGGCGTAGCGCCAAAGCTCCGCGCCGGTGGCGGCGTCGACGCCCACCACGTAACCGCTGTCGAGCGGCGCGACCCTGGCGACGAGCACCCCGCCGGCGATCGAGGCGTCGTAGACGAAGCCGCCGAGTGGCCGCCGCCAGAGCTCGCCGCCGTCTGCCGCGCGGAGCGCCCGCAGTGCCCCGCCCTGGGTCGAGATCACCACGTCTCCATCGACCAGCGGCCCGACGTTGCTGTCCCCGTCCCCCTCCAGTGGGATCGGCACCGACCAGCGAACCCGCCCCGCCTGGTCGAAGGCGATGATCGCCGCCCTGCGCGGCGGCTCGGGCGAGGTGTCGCAACCGCGCCCGACCGGCCCCGGCGAGCCGCCGGTCCGCGTGGCGGCGCGGCCGTCGGGCGCCTCCCTGCCCGTCCCGCCTCCCGCCGGCGGGTCTGCCGGCTGGGCACAGGCCCCGAGCCCGAGCGCGAGTGCCACCGTGGTGAGCACCATCAAGGTCCCCCGTCGCCTCCGGTCCATCCCCCGCCTCCTCGCGGCTCGGCGCGATCCGCTCGACCTGGTAGACGCCGGGTGGCGCCGCCCGGTTCCCGGGGACCGCCGGCCGGTCGGAAAACGGTCGGGAAATACTCGGGAACGGTCCGTGACGCTCGGGGGCGCTTGGCGACGCTCAGGATTCGAGGTAGCGCAGGACCGCCAGGACCCGCCGGTGGTCGTTGCCGGACGGCGGCAGGCCGAGCTTCGCGAATATGCTGGTGACGTTCTTCTCGACCGCGCCGTAGGTGAGCACCAGCGCCTTGGCGATGGCGGCGTTGGAGCGGCCCTCGGCCATCAGCTCGAGCACCTGCCGCTCGCGCGCGGTGAGCAGGTCGAGCGCGTCGGTGCGCCGGCTGGAGCCGAGCATCTGGGTGACCACCTCCGGGTCGAGCACGGTCTCGCCGGCCGCGACCCTGGAGAGCGCCTCGACGAAGTCGCCGACGTCCGCCACCCGGTCCTTCAGCAGGTAGCCGACGCCCTCGGAGCGTCCCGCGAACAGCTCGGCGGCGTAGCGCGTCTCGACATACTGCGAGAACACCAGCACGCCCAGCTCGGGATGGTCGCGGCGCAGGGCGATCGCCGCGCGCAGCCCCTCGTCGGTGTGGGTCGGCGGCATCCGGATGTCGACCACGGCAACGTCCGGCAGGTGCTCGGCGACCGCCGCGCGCAGCCGGTCACCGTCGCCGACCGCGGCGACCACCTCGTGCCCGCGGCGGGCGAGCAGTTCGACAAGCCCGTCGCGCAGCACCACGGAGTCCTCGGCGATCACGATCCGCACGAGGTCACCGCCCCTGCCCCTCGGCGACGCTGCCGGCGGCGTCGCCGCGGACGCGGGTTGGCAGCGCGATGGTCACCTCGGTCGGTCCGCCGGCCGGGCTGTTGACCTCGATACTCCCGTCGACGATCGCGACCCGGTCGGCGAGCCCGGCCAGGCCGCCGCCGCGCGGCTGGACGCGCGCCCCGCCGTGACCGTCGTCGCGGACCGCCAGGCACAGCCTGCCGTCGCGCTCGGTCAGCTCGACCGCCGCGTGGCGGGCGCCGCTGTGCTTGGCCACGTTGGTGACCAGCTCGGCGGTGCAGAAATAGGCGATCGACTCGATCGCGGGGTCCGGACGATGCGGCAGCTCGACCAGCAGCCGGACCGGCACGGCGCTGCCGGCCGCCAGGGTCGCCAGCGCCGCGTCGAGGCCCTTGTCGAGCACCGGCGGGTGGATGCCTCGGGCCAGGTCGCGCAGCTCGACCAGCGCCTCCTTGGCGCCGTGGTGGGCGGTGTCGATCAGCGTGCGGGCGCGCGCCACCGCCAGCTCGGGGTCGTCCCCGTCCAGCTCCTCGCGCGCCATGCCGAGCTTCATCGCCAGCGCCACCAGTCTCGCCTGGGCGCCGTCGTGCAGGTCGCGCTCGATGCGGCGGAGCGCGGCGGCGGAGTCGTCGACCGCGTGCGCCCGGGTCTGCTCGAGGCTGGCGACCCGCTCGGACAGCTTGGTCGGGCTCAGCAGCGCCCTGATCAGCAGACGGTCCAGCCGCACCACGAGCCGGACCGCCCAGGGAGCCGCCAGCGTCAGCAGCACCCCGGCGCCCAGCACCGCCAGGACCCTCGGCCAGGTGTCCAGAAAGCTGTCGGGAGCGAAGAACTCGACGCCCCGGTGGAGCACCCCGTGACTGTCCGCCTCCGCCGGCAGCAGCGGGCGCCACAGCGCGTAGGTCAGCCCCCCGAGCCCGTAGACCCAGAAGAAGAACATCACCGCGAACGAGAGAACGGCGACCGGGAGCTTGGCGAGCAGGTACAGCGCCGACCTCCAGCCGGCCGGGTCGAGCAGGCCGGCCTTGAGCCAGCCGATCACGCCCGGCTCGAGCGGTCGCCGTGCCGGCCTGGGCACCCGGAGGTCGAGCAGGCTGGCCGCCAGGTGGCGGTGCAGGTCGCCGATCCGGCGCGCCCCGGTCACCGACCAGACCAGCAGCGGCAGGCCGATCACGCTGACCGCCAGCACCCCGCCGAGGTAGAGCGTGAGGACGACGTAGAGGAACCCGGCCATGGCGAGCGGCACCCCGGCCAGCACGAACCCGAGCTCGTGGAGGGCGCGGCGGTCGAAGGACGACCGCAGGAAGCGGACGGCTGTGGCCATTCGGACGGACTCCATCGGTGAAGCGGCTGCTGACTCCCCCAAAGGCTGCACGAAATCGCGCCGCCTGCCCACCAGGCGCGCCGCCGACCCTGTTCGGGAAATCCCGAACGGCCCTCCCCACCCCGGTTCGGGGGCGCTCCGGCTGTTCCGCGCCGGCGCGGCTGGCGATGCTCACAGCCGCAACCGCAAGCAACCCGACACCGGGAGCCGTGATGATCGAGGCAGTCGACCTCACCAAACGCTACGGCGCCAAGCTCGCCGTCGAGCACCTGTCGTTCACCGTCGAGCCGGGCCGGGTCACCGGGTTCCTCGGGCCCAACGGCGCCGGCAAGTCCACCACCATGCGGATGATCCTCGGGCTGGACCGGCCCGACACCGGCCGCGCGACCATCGCCGGCAGGCCGTACCGCGACCTGCCGCGACCGCTCTGCGAGGTCGGCGCGCTGCTGGAGGCCAAGGCCGTCCACTCCGGCCGGAGCGCCTACAACCACCTCCTCTGCCTCTCGCAGACCCAGGGCCTACCCCGCCGCCGGGTCGGCGAGGTGATCGAGCTGGTCGGGCTCGAGGAGGTGGCCCGCAAGCGCGCCGGCGGCTTCTCGCTCGGCATGGGGCAGCGGCTCGGGATCGCGGCGGCGCTGCTCGGCGACCCGGCGGTGCTGGTGCTCGACGAGCCGGTCAACGGGCTCGACCCGCAGGGGATCATCTGGTTCCGCAACCTGATGAAGGGCCTGGCCGCCGAGGGTCGCACCGTGCTCGTCTCCAGCCACCTGATGAACGAGATGGCGGTGACGGTCGACCACCTGATCGTGATCGGCCGGGGTCGGCTGATCGCCAACTGCTCCACCGCCGAGTTCATCGAGCGCGGCGCCGACCGCTCCGTGCTGGTGAGGACCTCCGACGCCGCCCGCCTGGCCGCCCTGGTCGGCGGCGAGGGCGGGCGCGCGAGCCTGGAGGCCGGCGGCGCGCTGACGGTCAGCGGCCTCGCCGCGCCGCGGATCGCCAAGCTGGCGGTAGCCGCCGGGCTGCCGCTGCATGAGCTGACCCCGAATCGCGCCTCGCTTGAGCAGGCCTTCGTCGAGGTCACCCGCGACAGCCTCGAGTACACCCCCGCCGCCAACAACCACCACGAGCTGGACAGGAGCGCCAAATGAGCACGACCACCGCAACCCCCACCCGCGCCGTTGGGCGCGTCCCCGCGGCCGGCCCCGCGGGCTTCCGCGGCCTGCTGCTCGCCGAGTGGACCAAGCTCCGCTCGGTGCGCTCGACCGTCTGGTCGCTGGCGACCATGGTGGTGCTGGCCCTCGGCATCACCGGACTGGCGACCGGCATCTACAGCGCCCACTGGGGCTCGATGAGCCCGGGCGAGCGGGCCCAGGTGCTCGCCGACCCGATCGGGCTGATCCTCCAGCCCGGCTCGACCTACGGCCAGATCGCCATCTGCGTGCTCGGGGTCATGGTCATGGCGAGCGAGTACTCGACCGGGATGATCCGCGCCAGCCTGCTGGCGGTGCCGCGCCGCACGCCGATGCTCGCCGCCAAGGCCGCCGCCTTCGCCACGGTCGTGTTCGTGCTCGCCGAGCTGGTCGCCCTCTCGTCGTTCTTCCTCGGCCAGGCCGTGCTGAGCCCGCACGTGGCGATCGGTATCGGCCACCCCGGCGTGCCGCGCGCGATCCTCGGGCTCGGCCTCTACCTATCGGTGATCGGCCTGTTCGCGATGGCGATCGGCGCGGTCGTCCGCCACGTCGCCGGGTCGATCGCGGTCACCCTCGGGTTCCTCGTGGTGCTGTCGCCGCTGGCCTCGCTGCTGCCGGGCAGCCTCGGCGCGCACGTCAACGCCTATCTCCCGGGCAACGCCGGCCAGCTGATCATGTCGAGCGGCCGCGACCCGAGCCAGCTGCTGACCCCGTGGCAGGGCTTCGGCGTCATGTGCCTGTGGACCGCCGTGCTCATGACCCTGGCCGCGCTGCTCCTCCGCCGCCGCGACGCCTGACGCGGGTGGGCCCAGGGGTCCGGGAAAACCCGGGGGCCGGGGAGTTCGGGCCCAGGGGAATTCGGGGGCCGGGAGAGGTTCTGGGTCTGGAAGTGGTCGGGACTGGCCAGGGGGTTCCGGGGGTAGTCCGGGGTGGGTCGGAGGGGTGGCCGGGGTTGGTCCGGGCGTGGGCCCTGGGGTGGCCCGGGCCCCGGCCCCTCCGACGGCTCAGCCGGCTCAGCCGGCCCAGCCGGAGGCGCCAGGTGGCGAGGCCTTGCTCACGACCACGACAAGGCGCACAGAGGGCAAATCGATCCTGGTCATCGCAAAGCGACGGCTCCGCATGAGCACCTCGGCAGCCAGGTGAGTGGCTTGAAGGACCTGCCGAGCCAAGGACCGGAGCCGTTCAGCCCGGTTCGGGTTCGTGGCCCGAACAGCAAGCAGCCCCCGACGCAAGGGATGCGTGGGGGCTGCCGCGCGTGGTTCGACGACCCAGAAGGGCTACTCGGCCGACGCCGGCCGAACGTTGGCGG
>JBEDUQ010000074.1:0-10906 GCA_040414855.1 Actinomycetota bacterium | reverse complement strand
CGGGCGGCACCGCGCTCTGGCCGACGTACAGCGACGGGTGCCTCGGGTCGCGGCGCGGACCGACCGCGTCGTCCAGCTCGATCACGTACACGTAGTACCGCCGCTCGCCCGCCGGCGGCGGCTCACGGTCGGGCGGTGGCTCACGGTCGGTCCCCCCGACCGGCGGCCGCGCCGCGTCGCTCACCGGCCGCCTTCGAGGATTCTCTTGAGGGTCTCGAGGTTCGCCGCGACCGCGGTCCGCACCCGCGGCACCGCCACCGGCGCGATCAGCCGCAGAGGGCCCGAGGCCGGCTCCAGCTCGACCTGGTTGGTGAGCTGAGTGCCGCCATCCCCCGGCTGAAGCAGGTAGCGCATGGTCGCCTCGAAGGGCCCGATGCGTCCCCGGATCGCGAGCCGGTGCACAGGCTCGAACACGGTCACCTCGAAGCCTTCCTGGCTCGGGCGCGGGACCGAGCGCGTCTGGCTGTAGGTCGTCCCCACCCCGACCGGCCCGGGTGACGTCTTCCTGGTCGCCACGATCGCGTAGTTCCACCTTGGGATGTTCTCGAAATCCGCGAGGAACGAGAACACCTCCTCGACCGGCCGCTCGATCGTCAGCGAGTTCTCGAAGCGCTCCATCCGTTCAGCATGCCGTGCTTTCGTGCTTCACCGCAGCCGGAGCATCGCGGAATTCTCAGGCCAGTTCACGAACACGAAATAGACGCTATATCCGTCGAATCGCCACGAGCTCGCAAGCTTGTCGAAGTTATGACCTGTTCAGGGGCCTTCGAACGTCGGGACGGTGGGGTATGTTGCTCGCGACGCGTAAGGGGGCCGGCGCGAAAGGAGCTGACCATGGGACAGCCCGTATTGCACTTCGAGATCATCGGCAAGAACGGCAAGAAGCTCCAGGACTACTACTCGCAGCTGTTCGGCTGGAACATCGACGCCAACAACCCGATGCAGTACGGCATCATCTCGCGTGAGGGCAACACCGACGCCGAGGGGGCCGGGATCGGCGGCGGCGTCGGACAGGGCCCCGAGGGATACCCCGGCCATGTGACCGTCTACATCGAGGTCCCGAACGTCGAGGCCGCGCTCGCCAAGGCTGAGCAGCTCGGCGGCTCGCGGCTGATGGGGCCGGACAAGGTGATGGAGAACCTCGAGATCGGCCAGTTCGCCGACCCCGAGGGCCACGTCATCGGTGTGATGCGGAACGCCTGACGGTGACGCGCAAGCCAGAGGCCCTGCCACCTGGCAGGGCCTTTCGGTTGTGCCCCGGCGGCCGGAGTCGCGGGAGCTGGTCAGGCGGCTTCCAAATGGCCGGCCGTGCGGGCGAGCAGGACGCGGAGGCCGCGGACCTGCGCGCGCCCGCCAATCCGCCAGGCGCCGTCGTGCCAGCGCGCCAGCCCTTCGCGTTCGAGCCGGCGCCCGGCGAGCGCCGCGTGCTTACACGGCACCGGCAGGAAGCCGCGGTGGGCGCCGGAGCGGCAGGTGCAGCCGAGCATCAGCGTGTCGCCGCTGAGACCGCGGATCCAGACGCGGTGGCTTCCCAAATGAGAGTCGGACTTGACGAGGATCGATCCGTCGGCGAGGACACGCGCGTTGTGGCCGCTCTCGACCGCGCGAACCTCGGCGGCGAGGCCGTACAGCGCGTGCTGCGACGGGTCCCGCCGCTCCCGAATCGCGTCGGGAACGACGGACGAAACAGGTTCTTCGTTCATGCTCCTATTGTACCGGTAACGGACCGTTCGCAGCCACCAAATCCGCAGGTCAGACCCGGTATTGCGAGGGCGTCGCGAGGTCCGCTGCCGTGCTCTCGGCGAATCGCCTCCGTGACCGAGATGCCGACGCTGTTCAAACGGGAACGCTGACCGGCCCTGGCTGGCCGCCGGACCCCGGATGAGAGGTTTCTCATGCTGAGCTCATCTGGCGTTCCCTGGGCTGGGCGAGCCTGGCGGTGGCATGCGGTGGGCGGAACGGGTGCTGTTTGGTCTTGGGGTCACAGGGCTTCTCGCGCTGTGCCTGCCGATCGCCACCCCCCAACATGAGCCGGTGCCCGCCGGGGCCAGCATCCTGGTCTCGCCTCCGGCACAGCCGCGAACCGAGCCGACCACGCCGACCGAGCAGGTGGGACCGGCCGGAGCCGAGGCGCCGGCATCTTCGCCCTCGCCGGGTTCCAGCGCGCCTCGCCGGGTGCATCCGATGGCCCGCGGGGTCGCGCCCACCCGGGCGGCGCCCGGGCCTCCGCACTGCTCACCCCACGGACGCTGCCGCGACGGGCGAACGCGCAAAAAAGGATATGGCAAGTCAAGTCGGAAGAAGCTAGAAATATCGGTGGGATTGCACCAGACCCCAGCAGCCGGGGCATCAGCGCCTATCTGGCAGATTGCGCAGTTCGAGCGCACGCCGATGCCGGGACACCGAGCCGGACAGTTGAGTGCAGAGGCCGGGGGGCTGACACGCCAGCAGAGCCAGTGACAGCGATCACCACGGATGCCGGACCACAAGCGCAGGCACCCACCGTGGAGGTGAAGGTCGCCCCCAGGCGCCACCGCCCGCTGGTCTCGTCGATGCGCGCACGGATCCTCTGCTGGTACGTCGCGCTCCTGGTCCTGGCCCTGGCGATCGCGGTTACGGGGAGCCGTAACGTGCAGCTCGGACGCCTCGACGACCGGCTCGGCCGGCAGCTGGCCCACGAGGTCGAGAACCTGCGGATGCTCGCCAGCACCCCAGCCGACCCCGCCACCGGGCGGCCGTGGGCCAGCGTCCGGGAGCTGTTCTACGCCCAGCTCGGCCGCACGGCTCCGGAGCGGAACGAGACGATGCTGACCTTCATCGACGGCGACCCGTTCCTGCGCAGCGCCGAGGAGCCGCCCGCGCGGATCGACACCGATCCCCGCCTGACGGCACTGTGGGGTTCGCTCGACGCGCCGAGGACCGGGACGGTGCGATCCGGCGCTGGCATGGTGAGCTACGCGGCCGTGCCGGTCCGGGTCGCCGGCGACCCGGACCGAGGGGTCTTCGTGGCGGTGGCCTTCCGCGACCGGATCCGCGCCGGGATCGACGAGATGACCCGGCTGACGATCGAGGTGGGGCTGGCCGCGCTGGTGGTCGGCTCGATGCTCGCCTGGGTCGCGGCCGGCCGCGTGCTCGCGCCGGTGCGGATGGTGGCCGAGATGGCCAGGACGATCTCCGACGGTGGCCTCTCCGGCCGGATCCAGGTGCGGGGCCGCGACGAGGCCTCCCAGCTCGCCGCCACCTTCAACGGCATGCTCGACCGGCTCGAGTCGAGCTTCGCCGCCCAGCGGACCTTCATCGACGACGCCGGCCACGAGCTGCGCACGCCGATCACCATCATCCGCGGCCACCTCGAGGTGCTCGGCGACGATCCGGCGGAGCGGCGCGAGACCGTCGCGATCGTCACCGACGAGCTGGACCGCATGACGCGCATGGTCGACGACCTGCTGGTCCTGGCGCGGGCCGAGCAGCCCGACTTCCTGCATCCCGAGCTGGTCAACGTGGAGACCCTCACCAGCGACCTGCTGGCCAAGGCGCGGGTGCTCGCCCCGCGCGACTGGCGGCTCGAGCGCTGCGGCCTCGGCCTGATCGTCGCCGACCGCCAGCGGCTGACGCAGGCGGTGATGCAGCTCGCGCTGAACGCCACCCAGCACACCGCCGAGGGCGCGCGGATCGAGCTGGGCTCGGGGGTCAATCACCGGGCGGCCCGCTTCTGGATCCGCGACAGCGGACCGGGGGTGGCGGCCGCCGACCGCGCGCGGATCTTCGGGCGCTTCAGGCGCGGCGCCGCCGGGCGCCGGCGCTCGGACGGCGCGGGGCTGGGCCTGGCCATCGTCCACGCCATCGCGCACGCGCACCACGGGCACGTCGAGCTGGAGAGCAGTTCCGGAGCCGGGGCGACCTTCACGCTGGTCGTCCCGGTGGAGCCGCCGGGACGCTGAGCGTCCGACTGGAGGGGTCTATGAGCAGGATCCTGATCGCCGAGGACGAGCCGAGGATCGCGGGCTTCGTTGCCAAGGGCCTGCGCGCCAACGGCTTCGTCAGTGAGGTTGCCGCCGACGGCGACACGGTCATGGAGGCCGTCAGAACCAGCCAGTTCGACCTGCTCCTGCTGGACCTCGGCCTGCCGGGCAAGGACGGCTTCGAGGTGCTCCGCGAGCTGCGGGAGGAGCGGCGCCTGCTGCCGGTGGTGGTGCTCACGGCGCGGGACGGGCTCGACGACACGGTCGGGGCGCTGGAAGGCGGCGCCGACGACTACATGACCAAGCCGTTCCGCTTCGAGGAGCTGCTGGCACGGGTGCGCCTGCGCCTGCGGCAGGACCATTCCCTGGAGCCGACCGTGCTGCGTCACGGCGAGCTCTCGCTGGACCTGCGGACCAGGCGCGCCAAGGTGGCGGGGCGCACCGTCGACCTCACCGCGCGCGAGTTTGCGCTGGCGGAGACGTTCCTGCGGCACCCCGGTCAGGTGCTCTCGCGCGCGCAGCTCCTGAGCCACGTCTGGGGCTACGGCTACGACCCGGGCTCCAACGTGGTCGACGTCTACGTCCGCTACCTGCGCCGCAAGCTCGGCCCCGCCCGCATCAGCACGGTGCGGGGCATGGGCTACCGCCTGACGACGACCGGCGCGTAGCTGGAGGCACTGGCGGCCCCACGCACGGCGCCGGGCGGCCTCGGCGCCTCGCCGGCCTGGCTTGGATGAGCACGTTCTTGGATGAGCACGTTCTCACGTTGTGCTCATATCCGACTCATCATGACTCGCAACGATCGTCGTGCATGCCCAAGAGGGCTTCCCGAACAGCGCTTCCCCAACTGGGAGGGTGCGATATGCACGACCATCGGTTGCGACGACGGCGCCGCCGTGTCGCCTCCGCCTTCGGCGTCCAGGTCATCCTGGCGCTCGTCTTCGCCATGGTGGCGACCGCGGGACCGGCAGCCGCCGGACCCGCCACATCGGCCTCGTCGCCGGGCGCCGCGCCGGCGAAGGCGGCCCCCTTGAAGTCAGGGGGCCAGAGGCCCGAGGTGCAGACCGCCGTCAAGCACGACACGTCACCCGCGCTGCGCACGCTCAGAGCCGCGAACACGGCCACTGCCAGCCCGAAAGCCTCCGAGGCCAGGACGCACGCCGTGCCGCACAACGTGGTCAAGTCGGGTGCCAAGGCCGGCAGCGCCGCCGTGCAGAGCAGCGTGGTGACCAACTCGATGCCCAGCCTCGGGCAGAACTTCGAGGGAATCTCCAACGTCAACGGCGTCTTCCCGCCCGACACCCAGGGTGATGTCGGTCCCAACCACTACGTCCAGATGGTCAACCTCAGCTTCGCCGTCTGGGACAAGCAGGGGAACAAGCTGTTGGGGCCGCTGCCCAACACCGCCCTGTGGCAAGGCTTTGGCGGGGACTGCCAGACCTTCAACCGCGGCGACCCGATCACGCAATACGACGAGTCGGCCGACCGGTGGTTCATGAGCCAGCTCGCGTTCCCGAGCCTGAACGGGCCGTTCCACCAGTGCATCGCGGTCTCGCAGACGCCCGACCCCACCGGTGCGTGGTTCCGCTACGACTTCCTGTTCAGCCAGGACACGGTGAACGACTACCCCAAGTTCGGCATCTGGCCGGACGCCTACTACATGACCGCCAACACCTTCCACATGCCCGACGAGACCTACACCGGCGTTGGCGCGCTGGCGTTCGAGCGGGAGAAGATGCTCACCGGGCAGTCTGCCCGCGTTGTCTCGTTCCACGTCGGCACCCAGTTCGGCAGCCTGCTGCCGAGCGACGCCGAAGGCGGGGCGCTCGGCTTCAACCCGCCCGCCGGGGCGCCGAACCCCTTCGTCATGTTCGACGACGACGCCTTCGGGGTCTCGCCGACCGACCGCATCTTGATGTGGGACTTCCACGTCGACTGGGGCGACCCGACGAGCTCCACCTTCGGGAACAACGGCAACCCGAACCGGTTCCTCGAGACCGCGCCGTTCGACTCGAACCTGTGCAACTTCGATCGGAACTGCATCCCGCAGCCGGGCACCCCGATCAGGCTCGACACGCTCGCCGACCGGCTGATGTACCGGGCGGCGTACCGCAACTTCGGTGACCACCAGGGGATCGCCCTCACCCAGAGCGTGGACACCAACGGCGCCGACCATGCCGGCATCCGCTGGTACCAGCTGAGCAACCCGGGGTCCGGGTGGTCGCTGGCGCAACAGGGCACCTACGCGCCCGACTCCGACAACCGCTGGATGGGGTCGGTCGCGATGGACGCCTCCGAGGACCTCGCGGTCGGCTTCTCGGTGTCCAGCTCGTCGACGTTCCCGTCGATCCGGGTGGCGGGCAGGCTCGCCGGCGACCCGGCCGGTCAGCTGGCCCAGGGCGAGCAGACGCTGGTCACGGGCAGCGGTGTGCAGACCGACAATCGGTCCCGCTGGGGCGACTACAGCGCCATGCAGGTCGACCCGACCGACGGCTGCACGTTCTGGTTCACCAGCGAGTACATGGCGACCACCAGCCTCAGTGGCTGGCAGACTCGCATCGGCTCGTTCAAGTTCCCGAGCTGCACCGCCGGGCCGCACGGCGACATCACCGGCACGGTGACCGACGCCGGCACCCACAAGCCCATCTCCGGCGCGACCGTCACCAGCGGTCCGGTCACCACCACCACCGACGACCAGGGCAAGTACCAGATGACCCTGCCCGTCGGCAGCTTCGACCTGACCTTCTCGGCGTTCGGCTACATCAGCAAGACGATCAACGGGGTGCAGGTCACCGACGGCGGCACCACCACCGTCGACGCCGCGCTCACCGCCAGACCGACCGCCCACGTGACCGGGACGGTGACCGACGGGTCCGGCCACGGCTGGCCCCTCTACACCCGAATCGATATCGATGGGCGTCCGGGCGGGGCGATCTTCACCGATCCCGTGACCGGGCACTTCAGCGTCGACCTGCCGCAGAACGACACCTACTCGTTCACGCTGACCGCGACCCTTCCCGGGTACCAGGTGGTCACCGAGGACGTGGTGGTCGGCACCGCTGACGTCACCCACAACGTGGCGATCCCGGTGCAGCCCAGCTGCACCGCCGCCGGCTACCAGATCAACCAGCACCCGGTGTTCAGTGAGCCCTTCTCCGGCGCCACCTTCCCGCCGGGCTGGACCGTGAAGGACAACATCGGCCAGGGCCACGTCTGGCGGATCAACGACCCGGAGGGTCGGGCCAACAACACCGGGGGGACCGGCAACTTCGCCGACATCAACTCGGACTTCTTCGGTTCCGGCAACACCCAGAACACCGAACTGATCAGCCCGCCGGTCGACCTCTCGGGCGTGGCCAATCCCATCCTCAGGTTCCACACCGACTACACCGCATCCCCGTCCTTCCCGCAGGTCGGTGACGTCGACCTCAGCACCGACGGCGGGTCCACCTGGAGCAACGTCTGGCACCACACCGGCGACAGCGTGTCGGGGCCGAGCCTCCAGACGGTCGCTATCCCGCAGGTCGCCGGCCAGAGCGCCGTCCAGGTGCGGTACCACTTCACCTCCACCTTCGGCTTCTGGTGGCTGGTGGACGACGTCACCCTGGCGTCCCCTGACACCTGTGACCCAACCCCCGGCGGTCTGGTCGCCGGCAACGTCAACGACGCCAACACCAGCGACGGGCTCAACGGCGCCACCGTGACCAGTGGCGACAAGCCAGCGGAGAAGGCCACCACGGCCGCCACCCCGGACGACCCGAACGTCGGCGACGGCTTCTACCAGATGTTCTCCTCGCTGACGGGGTCGCACTCGTTCACCGCGACCAAGTCCCACTACGGGCCGGTCAGCCAGGCCGTGAACGTGGCGGCGGACAGCGCGACACGGGCCGACTTCACCCTCAAGGCCCCACGCCTGCAGATCGACCCGCAGTCCGTGGCGAGGTCGGTGGTGCTCGGTGCTACGACGACCGGCAGCACCAAGATCACCAACACCGGCACGGCACCGGCGGACGTGAAGCTGAACGAGCGCACCGGCACCTTCCAGATCGCTACGCTCCGAGGCTCGCCGCTCCGCCTGGTCCACGCCGGGGAAGAAGGGGACGGCGAAGGCTTCACTCCGAAGTTCCTTGGTGAGGGCGGCGACGGGCCCGGCGTGGACGCCGGACCGCCGCTCGACCCGACCTGGTCGGGGATCGCGCCCCTCCCGGTCAACGTCATGGACAACTCCGTCGGGTTCATCGACGGCAAGGCCTACTCGGTGGGCGGCCGCGACAGCAGCCTGGTCGTCAACGCCAGGGGCTTCGTCTACGACCCGGACACCAACGCCTGGTCCGCACTCCCGAACATGCCCGTGGCGCGGGGCAAGCCGGGTGTCGCCGCGGTAGGCGGCAAGCTGTACGTGACCGGCGGCTGGGACACGGCCGGCAACCCGGTCGCGCGGACCGACGTGTTCGACCCGTCCACCGGCACCTGGAGCACCGTCTCGCCCAACCCGCACCCGACGGCGGCGCCCGGCGTCGCGGTCGCGGCCGGCAAGATCTGGTTCGTAGCCGGCTGCGGGGACATCAACTGCGTCACGACCACGACGGTCACCAGCTATGACCCGGCGACCGACACCTGGAGCACGGTCGCGCCGTACCCGCACAACAACGCGTGGACCTCCTGCGGCGGGATCGATGACCGGGTGTACTGCGCCGGTGGCACCGACGGCATCGGCACCTTCAAGGACACCCGCGTCTACGACCCGGGGTCGGACAGCTGGTCCGGGCAGGGTGAGCTCCCCGACATGCGGCTCGACCTCTGGGCTTCGGCCGCCGGCGCCGCGAACGGGATGCTGGTCCTGAACGGCGGCGTGACCAACGGATTCAGCACCGTCACCAACCAGACCATCCAGTTCGACCCGAGCCAGAACACCTGGAGCGACCTGCCGAACTCGCAGTTCCCGCGCTACCGCGCGGGTGGCGCGTGCGGCTTCTACAAGGTCGGCGGGTCCTCGGGCGGGTTCAACCCGACCCCGGACTCCGAGCGCCTGTCCGAGCTCGACCAGTGCGGCGTCACCGACGTCCCGTGGCTGGACGAGGCTCCGACCACGGCGACGCTGCAGCCGGGTGAGAGCGTTACGGTGGCCATGAACCTGTCGGCCACCACCGACAAGGGCGTCACCCAGCCCGGGACGCTCACCGCCCAGCTCGGTGTCCAGAACAACACGCCCTACCGAGTCGACCCGATCGACGTCACCCTGACGGTGATCCCGCCGAAGGGCTGGGGGAAGGCCGCCGGCACCGTGACCGGGACCGACTGCAAGGGCAACACCGCGCCGCTGCGCGGGGCCCAAATCCAGGCCAACGGCAAATCGTTCACGTTCTCCCTGTCGACCGACGACAACGGCGGCTACGCCTTCTGGGCGCCGGCGGCGAGCAACCCGTTCACGGTGATTGCCAGCAAGGACGGCTGGGTCTCGCAGACGGTCAAGGTCAACCTCAAGGCGAACAAGACGGAGACCGCGAACTTCAACCTGCATCCACCGCGCTGCTAGCAGCGCCCTGATCGAGGGCCCGCCCCCGTCCGTCTGGGGGCGGGCCCTCGCCCGTGGGTGAGCGCTACCGAACCATCACCTTCCCCGGCGGCCGCGGCTTCCTCGACTACCAGGTCTTGGAGGACCAACGCCTGATCGTCCTCATTGATCTGACCTGGATGTAGAAGCCTTTCAGCTATTACCTGGCCCGACGCATCCGTCAACGAGTGCGACAATGCCGCGTGTGAATGCTGGCGTCCCGCAGGTACCGGAAGGCTCGCGCGTCCCGCCCCCTCGTTGGGGCCGGCGACTGTTGCTGATTGTCTTGGTGGGAGTGGTGGCGGGTGGGGCGATCGCCCTTGAGGTCTGGTCGGACCCTCCTGCGTCATTGCGCGGCACCCGTGAGGTCGTCGTCGCGGCATTCCATTGGCTGCGGGTCCATGTTCTGACCTTGCCTGCGGTCGGGGTGGCGGCTGCGGTCGCCGCGGTGCTGGTGCCGCTGTACCAGACGAGACAGAAGCATGCGCAGCGGAGGCGGTGGGCCGAGTTGGCGGCAGTCCAACAGGCAGCGGCGGAACGTGCCGCTGCGGCGGCGCTGCTGGTGGCGAACTGCTGGGTCGAGGGGCACAACCACCAATTGCCACGGGCGAACCAGGTCGACCCGATTGCGCTCGGGGTGCATCCCGCCGCGGAACTGTCCGGAGGGCTGACAGGCGCTCGCGAGCGGGACGTGCCCAGTCGGGTGCCCGTGTATGTCCCGCGAGATCATGACGCGGAGCTCGATGCCGCGCTGGCACGCGGGGGGCTGGTCGTGCTGGTCGGCGATTCCACCGCGGGCAAGTCGCGGGCGGCCTACGAGGCGGTCCGCCGCCTCCTAGGGAACCGACAGCTGCTCGTCCCCCACCGTCGGGACTCGCTCCGCGCGCTGGTGGACGGCGGGTTGCAGTTGCAAGACCTGGTCGTGTGGCTCAACGACCTCGAGCGCTTCCTTGGCGGTCATGCGGGGCTGGACGTCGGCCTGCTTCGGCGCATGGTCGGCGACGGGAGCCGAGGGGTGGTGATCGTGGCCACCATGCGAGCCAGTGAGTACGCCGCGCGGAGCGTGGCTCCCGCAGGCGAGGAACCGGCGGCGGAGCGAGAATTCCGACAGGCGGAGCAGGCGGTGTTGGCGCTTGCGACACGGGTGGATTTCGCTCGTCGGTTCAGTCCCGCGGAGCTGGCGCGTGCCGCCGAGCGCTCGTACGATCCGCGGCTCGCCGACGCGTTGCGGCACGCCGACGAGTTTGGGCTGGCCGAGTACCTGGCGGCAGGCCCGCGGCTGTGGCGGCGATGGCGGGACGGGTTGGCGGTCGACAACCCGCCTGAACGGCTGGCAGGCGCCGCGATCACGGCGGTGGCGGTGGACTGCCGTCGCTTGGGGCTGACCGGA
>JBEDUQ010000073.1:0-3696 GCA_040414855.1 Actinomycetota bacterium | reverse complement strand
GAATGATCCGCCGCCGCTACACCGTCCTCGACCTCGCCGCCGAGACCGGCATCCTCGACACCTGCGTCGCTGAGCTCTTCACCCCCGGCGGCTTCTGGTCAAGCGTCCCCTCCTGAACCAGTTCTCTCGTGCTCAGCTCTCGGTGTCGGGTGGTTCCAACGCCCCCGGGACCTGCTGAGGGCGTTGGAACCTCCCGCGGTTCGAGGTCGTCAGGTCCGGCCGGCAACGCGGCAAGCACCCATATCCCCTTACCGCCTTATCCCTCTGTCGCTTCGTTGCCCTGTCGCCAAATCCCCCTATCGCCTCATCAAGACCTCAGCCGGGAGTGCGTTCGCTTCCGCGGTCACGCCACGCAGGTCACCGCGCCTCACGCCCGGTGGGTCACCCGGGCCCTCACGCTGCCAGACTCAGGACGAGGCGCTCTCGCCGACCTTGCGCGCGACCGCCTGAACGAGGTCGCGCATCCGCGGGTAGGTCTCGGCGTAGGCATCGACGTAGAAGCGGTACTCGTCGTGGCGTCGCTGGTCGGGCTCCAGCTTCTCAGTTTGGTGGACCATCGCGTCGGCGGCATCGCGCAGGTTCGGGTAGATGCCCGCGCCGGTCGCGGCCAGGATGGCGCAGCCCAGCACGGCCGCGTCGCCGACCTCGGTGAGCGCGATCGGCACACCGGTCACGTCCGCGTGCATCTGCATCCAGTCGCGGCTGTTGGTCGCTCCCCCAGCGGCCACCAGCTCGCGCACCGGCACACCTGCGGCGCGCATGTGCCGCAGGATGTGCTCGGTGCCGTAGCACACGCCCTCGTTGATCGCCTTGTAGATGTGGGCGGGGCCGTGGTGCAGGCTGAGGCCCCACATGATCCCGCGGGCCTCCGGGTCGGTGTAGGGGGTGCGGTTGCCCTGCCAGTACTCGTTGACGATCAGCCCGTCGGAGCCGACCGGCAGCTTGCTGGCGCGCTCGTTCAGCAGGTCATACGGGTCGATGCCCTTGGCCTCGGCCTCGCGGACGGCGTCGGCGCAGAAGTTGTCCTTGAACCACTTGAGCACCGAGCCGGTGGAGACCTGGCCGCCCTCGACCGTGTACTGGCCTGGGACCACCGCGTCGGTGTAGGCGCCGAAGAACCCCTCGCCGCTGGTCGCGTGGTCGCTCTGGCCGACCAGCACATGCGAGGAGCCGGTGATCAGCGCCATGCTGCCCGGGTGGACCACGCCGAGGCCAATCTGGGCGACGAACGCGTCGGCTCCGCCCTGCGCGACCGGGGTTCCCGGCCTGAGCCCCAGCTCCGCCGCCGGCTCCTCGGCCAGCACTCCGACCGGCTCGCCAAGGTCGACCACCTCGGGCGGCAGCTTCTCGAGCACGTCGCCGAGCCCGATCTCCCGGTAGAAGCCCTCGGGCCAGCCACCCTCGGCGCGGTCGTAGTAGGCGCGGATGCTGGCGGTGTTGATGTTCGCGGTCCAGCGCCCGGTGAGCCGCCAGTTCAGCCAGTCGGTGTACTCGACCAGGTGCGTCGTCTGGCCGTAGTTGTCCGGCTCGTTCTGCTTCAGCCACAGCGCCTTCGATGGATACCACTCGGCCGAAACCGGGCCGCTGCCGCCGCCGTTGTACTTGCGCGCCGGGTGAGTCGACTCGCCGATGGCGCGCGCCTGCTCCGAGGCGCGGACGTCCATCCAGATGATCGCCGGCCGGACGTGACGGCCTCGGTCGTCGAGGGCGACGACGGTGCAGGTGGTGCAGTCGACCGAGATCCCGGCGATCTCGTCCGGCCGGACGCCCGCCTTCTCGACCGCGCCACGGACCGACTGGATCAGCGAGGACCACCACTCGTCGGGGTCCTGCTCGGCCCAGCCCGGGCGCGGGTGCGAGAGCCCATAGGGCGTCGCCGCGAACGCCAGCGCGCGCCCGTCGGTGCCGAATACGCCGGCGCGCACGCTCTCGGTGCCGCCGTCGATGCCGACCAAGAAGGGGCCTTGGCGGCCGGCGCCGCCGCCGCTGCCGCCGCTGCCGCCGCTGCCGCCGCTGCCGCCGTCACCGCCGTTGGTGGTGCTCATGGTCGGCCGTCAGTCCAGGGTTGGCGGGGCGTCCGCGGAGGCCTCGGCCTCCTGCGCCTCGGCCGGGGCGGCCGCACGGGCCACGCGATGGCGCTCGTCCACCGCCTTCATCTTCGCCACCTTGGGCGCCGAGCGGCCGCCCTCGAACTCCGACTGGAGCCAGTGCTCGAGCACCTTCTCGGCGAGCTGCGGCGCGATCACCCGCCCGCCCATGGTGAGGACCTGCGCGTCGTTCGACTTGCGAGCCCGCTCCGCCGAGTACGGGTCGTGCGCGGTGGCCGCGCGCACTCCGGGCACCTTGTTGGCGGTGATCGCCATGCCAAGCCCTGTGCCGCACACCAGCAGGGCGCGGTCGTGCTCGCCGCGCGCGACCGCCTCGGCGACCTGCGCCGCCACGTCGGGATAGTCCGCGAATTCCGCGTTGCCGTAGTCCTTGACCTCGTACCCGTGGTCCTCGAGGTACTTGGCCAGGTGCTCCTTGAGGGAAGCGCCGGCGCTGTCGGCGCCTACCGCGATCGGAGCCATCTCATGCCTCCTTGCCGCCTGCGTCGGCGGCCGCGATCGCGCCGCCGCCATCGCATGCATCTCCCTACGTCGTCTGGGGTACCCGGGGCGCTGCCCCGGAACCCACTTTGCCTGCCTGCCGTGCCCGAGGCGACCTCAGGGTGTGGGAGAAGTGCCAGACTTGCCCGATTCACCGGGCAACCACGCATGCAGGCGCCATGTGCACGCCCCGGTCAGGCGCCGACGGTGAGGGCCGGAGCAAAGTTCGCGGTGGAGCGCCAGTCTCAGGATTCGCGCTCGCCGGAGCGGTCCTGAAACGCCGCCACGCCCGCGCGCCAGGCCGCGTCCAGGTCCGCGTCTGGGGGAAAGCGCCCAGCTAGCTCGAGCATGATCATGCCGTGCGCGAACGCCCATATCGCCCGTGCCCGGTCGCCGTCGCCGGCGGCGCGGAGCAGGGGTGCCGCGGCCCGCTCCTCCAATCCGGCCGGCAGGCGCTCACGCAGCAACGGCCGCTCCGTCATCAGCCGGTACAGGTGCGGATGCTCCAGCGCGAACGCCCGATAGGCCTTGGCAAGCGCCGCCAGCAGGTCCTTTCCCGCATGGTCCGCGGAATCCAATGCCGACTCCAGCGCCACCGCCGTCTCTTCGAACCCGGTCGCGATGATGGCCGTTTCCAGCGCCGCCTTGTCCGGCAGGTGCTTGTAAAGCGACGGCGCCCGGATCCCGAGCCGCTCCGCCAGCCCTCGCATCGTCAGCGCCTCGGCCCCGTCCCGCTCCAGCAGGTCGCGCGCCACCCCGACGATCTCCCTCGCCCGAGGGGTCAATGTCTGTGCTCCACCAACGGGCCCGGCGCCGCCAGGTGGCGTTGCGGAATCCCGAGCCCCGGTCGCCTTTAGGGCACTGATGCTCTCCCCAGGGCGCGCCGTTGGAGCGGCGCCAAGCCCGGTTGGCTCAGTCACGCTGGAACCCCTCTGGCGTCCGGAGTCCGAAGCCGGCTGCGCGGTCGATCGCGACGTGCGCGAGCCAGGCGAGCCCGCCGGTGAACAGCGCCGCGCCGGGACCGAAGAAGATGGAGGCGACCATGAGCGCAACCGGTCCCCAGACCCGGTGCACGGCGTTGTAGAACGGCACCGCCTTCGGCGCGAGC
>JBEDUQ010000072.1:0-28268 GCA_040414855.1 Actinomycetota bacterium | reverse complement strand
GGAAGCACGAGGCTCGCGGATTCCGAACGATTCGCTGGTGTCAGACGACGACACCTCGCACCGCGACGACGGCGGCGCCGCGGCGGGCGAGGATGTGGGCATGACGACGGTGCGGCTGGAACCTGACAAGGGCGGACGGGCCCATCTGCTGGGGATGTGGGTCGACCCACGGTACCGGGGCCGTGGGGTGGCGACGGCGCTGCTCGACCATGCGCTGGGGTGGGCGAGGGACAGGGGCGCGACCGAGATGGTCCTCTGGGTTGCGGACCACAACACGGCGGCTCGGCGGCTGTACGAGCGGGCGGGGTTCGTGGCGACGGGGGACCGGCAACCGCTGCCGTCGAACCCGGCGCTGCCGGAGTCGATGCTCCGGCGGTCACTCACCTCAGACTAGGCTGGGTCGACAGGGCACGGGAGCGGCGATTGTGGCACGCTGCACTTATCGCACCGGCAGACGATGGAGGTGTCATACATGACCCAGACCTCCGAGCAGTCCCGACTCGACCAGTTCTACGAGGACCTGGCCGGGAGCGACCTGAAGCCACTCTGGCCGATCGCCAAGGACCTGATGCCGTTCGAGCCGAAGCCGCGCACGATGCCCTGGCTGTGGCGCTGGAAGACGCTGCGGGAGCTGGCCGAGCGCGCCGGCGAGCTGATCACCATCGAGCGCGGCGGCGACCGCCGCGTCCTCTCGCTGGCGAACCCGGGGCTGGGCGGCCTGCCGTATGCGACCTCGACGTTGTGGGGAGCGGTCCAGTACCTGAACCCGGGCGAGCATGCCCCCGGTCACCGGCACACGCCGGGCGCGATCCGCTTCGTGCTGGAGGGCGACGGCGTCTACACCACGGTGAACGGCGACGCCTGCGACATGCGCCGGGGCGACCTGATCCTGACCCCGAACTGGAACTGGCACGACCACAATTCCTCGAGCCAGGAGTCGATGATCTGGTTCGACGGCCTCGACATGCCGACCGTCAACGCGCTGGACGCGATCTTCTTCGAGAACTACCCCGACGACCTGCTCCAGCCGATCGAGGCGCGCAACCGCTCGGAGCGGCTGTACCCGGCGAAGGGCCTGCTGCCGGCCGGCGCCAGCGCGCCGCCGGGGCCCGGGCACTCGCCGCTGCTCGCCTATCGCTGGGCGGACACGGACGCGGCGCTGGACGGGATGCTCCAGGAGCGGGGCGGCCCGATGGCGAGCCTCGAGTTCACGGACCCGACCACCGGCCGGCCGGTGATGCCCACGATGGCCTGCGAGATGCACCGGATCCTGCCGGGGGAGCGCACGGTCGCGACCCGCAAGGTCGGCTCCAGCGTGCTGGTCGCCTATCGCGGCGCCGGCGCGAGCGTGATCAACGGCACGCGCTTCGAGTGGGGCCCTGGCGACATGCTGGCGGTGCCCTCGTGGGCCGCCGTCGACCACGAGGTCAGCGAGCCGAGCGACCTGTTCGCGATCACCGACGCTCCGGTTCTCAAGGCCCTCGGCCTCTACCGCGAGGCGACCCTCGAGGCCCCGCAGGAGGTCGCGGGCACCTTCCCGGGGTAGGGAGGGGTAGGGAGAGGTAAAGCCAGCGAAGCCCGGGCCGGGGCACCCGCGGTAAAGGCCGGGCGCATCTGGGCCTGAGCCCGCCCGACCCGCGGCGTTCGCGGCGAGGCGGGCTAGCGCTTGCCCTTGGGCTCGGTGGGGCCGGCGGGGCGGGGTTGGCTGCCTTTGCGGCGGGGCTGGGAGGCGTCGGCGGCGGGGATCTGGATCCGGAACGTGGCTCCGCCGTCCTGGTTCCGCTCGACCTCGATCTTGCCGTTCATCGCGGTGAGCAGCTCCCGGACCGTCCACAGACCGACGCCGAGGCCGGTGCTAGGCCCGTACTTCTCGCGGCCGAACCGGTCGAACAGGTGCTCCACCTGGTCCTCCGGGATGCCGGGGCCGCGGTCGGCGACGGCGACCTCGAGGCAGGGCGGCGCCGCGCTGGCGATCACCTCGACCGAGGTGTCGGACGGCGAGTACTGGAGGGCGTTGCGGATCAGGTTGGTGAGCACCTGGGCGAGCCGGACGGGATCGGTGAACGCGACCAGCCCGGCGGCGCAGGTGATCTTGACCCGGTCGGCGCCGAGGTGCTCGAGGTCGCCGACCACGCCGGCGATCGTCTGGTCGAGCTCGACGTTCTTGGGCTTGACGGTGATCCCGGCGGCGCCGTTCTCGGCCACCACGGTCAGGTCCTCGATCAGCCGGCTGAGGCGCCGCGCCTGGCGGCTGGAGGCGAACAGCAGGTCCAGCTCCGCGGGGTCGAGGCGGCTCTCGCCGCCGAGCAGGCGCTCGAGGGTCGCCAGCGAGCCGATCAGCGCGGTGACCGGTGTCCGCAGCTCGTGGGCGGCCATGGTCACGAACTGCTGCTGGCGCTGGCTGAGCCGGTCGCTGGCCTGGCGCGCCTCCTCGGCCGCCTGACGGGTCTCGCGCTCGCGGGCCAGCGCGTCGACCAGCCGCTCGAGCACCGGCCGGGTGACCGGCCCGGCGATCCTGGCCTGGCCGCCGGCTGCGCTGACGATCGCCTCGGCCAGCTCGGTGGCGCGGGTGCCCTTGAGCAGGTAGCCGCGGGCGCCGGCCATCAGCGCCTCGATCACCAGCGACTCGTCGCCGTAGGCGCTCAGCACCAGCACGGCGGTGTCGGGGAGCCGGGAGACCACGTGACGGGTCGCCTTGATCCCGTCCATCCGGGGCATCTTGAGGTCCATGATGACGACCTGCGGCTGCTCCCGCTCGACCAGCTCGATGGCCTCGACGCCGTCGGCGGCGTGGCCGACGATCTCGATCTGGCTGAGCTGCCCGAGGGCGCTGGCCAGGCTCTGCCGGACCTCCGGGGCGTCGTCCACCAGCGCGACCCGGACCGGACCGGTCCCGCCGTCCTCGGCCCCCCGCCGCTGCCCACGGCCGCGACCGTTGCGGCGCTCGGTCGCGCTCATGCGGGCACCCGCTGGCTCGGGACCCGCGCGAGCACCACGGTGCCGTAGCCCGGGGCCGAGATCAGCCGGTACGAGCCGCCTGCCATCTCGACGCGCTCGCGCATGCCGGCCAGGCCGTAATGGCCCTTGCTGGTCAGCTCCCCCGTCGTGGCGGCGTCGAAGCCGATCCCGTCGTCGCTGATCCGAGTTTCCACCTGTCCCTCGTCCACCCGCAGATACACGATCACCCTGCTGGCGCCGGCGTGCTTGGCGACGTTGTTCAATGCTTCTTGTACCACCCGGTACAAGACAGTTTCGACATCGGGCAGCAGCCGGACCTCGTTGGTGCCCATCAGCTCGGTGGCGATCCCAGTATGCCGCTGGAAACTGTCCAGCAGGTCACGGAGGGCGAGAACGAGTCCACGCTCGTCGAGCACGGGCGGCCGCAGCGACGTCATCAGCCGCCGCAGCTCCCCGATCTCGCCCGCCACTACCTGATGGGCCCCTCCAAGCATATCGAGACCATGGCGAACATCGCCCAACTCGATCGCAATCCTTGCCTCGTCGAGCCCGTAGCCGAGCGCGGTGAGCCGCTGGATGGGCCCGTCGTGCAGCTCGGCCGCCATCCGGGTGCGCTCCTCCTCGGCGGTGCGCATGGTGCGGGCGAGCAGCTCGCGGCGGTCCGCCTGGACCCGCTCGAGGTCGGCGTTGGCGGCCTCCAGCGCGGTCCGCTGCTGGCGGAGGGTGGTGTCGTCGCCGTCCAGCTCCTCGAGCAGTCCCGCCATCCGCACCACCAGCAGCAGGAACAGCACGACCCAGGCGACTGCGATCGCGGGCACGTCGACCGCGGCGCCGCGCAGGTCCTGGAGCAGCAGCACGCCCGGTCCGACCAGCGAGAGCGCCGCGAGCAGGACCAACCGGCGCTTGCGCGTACGGATGCACATCTTCCCCGTCTGCGACGGTTCGGTCACGCTGCGCATCGACGGGTGCAGCGCCGCGGCGCCGAGCAGCAGATGGCTGGAGAGCCAGCCGATCGACAGCAGCGACTCGGCGTGGCCGCTGACGGTCTCGTGGAGCACCCGCAGCAGGCAGCAGATGGTGTCGCTGACCAGCCCGACGGCCAGGGCCGCGACCAGCAGGTGAAATGCCGGCTTGCGGGCGCCGGCGCCGATCAGGAGCCGGATCCCGATCGCCAGCAACAGCATGTCGACGCTCGGGTACCCCACCCAGGTGAGCCGCTCGGCCAGCGAGAGCTGGTGGTTGCCGAGCGCCGGGGCGATCAGGAAGACCCAGTACACCACCGCCAGGCTGGTCGCCATGATCGCGGTGTCGACCAGTCCGATCGGCCCGCGGCCGCCCGACCGCCTACGGACCATCAGCAACAGGCCCGCCACCAGGAACGGGTACCTGCCCAGGTAGAGGACGTCGGCGAGGGTGCTGTACTGCTGCGGGCCGGGGCTGCCGCGGAGCACGAATCCCAGCAGGTCGGCGATCAGGTAGGCGAGCTGCCCGGCCGCCAGCAGCCGCCACGGCGTCTGGTACTCGGGACGGTAGCGGCGCAGGCCGACCCCGATGGCGACCACCGCCGACGCGCTCACCACGCTGGCCAGCGCGAACGCCGGCAGCTTGGCCGGGAACGGCCCGTCGGGCCCGATCAGCATGCTCAGCGCCACCGCTCCGGCACCGGCGATCAGATAGCGGGCCCACAGTCCGTGTGCCCGCTGCATCGTCTCCCGCTGCTGGTACGGGACCAGGCCGGTGGCGGCGTTCGGCATGGGGGATCCCTTCCGGTCTGGCCGAACGAAACGTTGTGCGCTGATTGTACGGACCCGGCAAGGAGTCCATACGAATCCTCCACCCGCGGCATTCTGGGGGCGACCGGGCGCCGTGGCAAGACGCAGACGCCTGAATCCGTCGTCATACCGGACGATCGACCGCTCGTTTTCGGCCGCAGCCGGGCGGGTGCCGCGCACGGCGGCGGCCGGTCGCGGGCCGGGTAGCGCCCCCGGTGGGGTGCCGGGCCAGCCGCAGACCGTCGCGACCCGGGCTCGCGCCAAGAGAGCCGAGGACCCGACCGGCGCGCGCTAGACTGCGATTCGGGCCCAAGCATGACGTTGGAGGACGAAGCATGCGGTTGGTGACGATCCGGACCGGCAACGGGACCAGGGCGGCTCGCGTCGACGGCGACCGTGTGGTCGAGCTCGACGCTCCCGACGTCGGCGGCCTGCTGGCACGGGCCGAGTGGGCGGAGTTCGCCGCGGCCGGCGCCGGTCCCGGCCATGCCCTTGCCGACGCCGACCTTGCCCCGGTCGTGCCGTTCCCCTCCAAGATCATCTGCCTCGGCCTTAACTACGCCAGCCACATCAAGGAGATGGGCCACGAGCTGCCCGAATACCCGACCCTGTTCGCGAAGTTCCCCGGCACGCTGATCGGGGCGCGCGACCCGATCCAGCTGCCGCGGGTCTCGGAGCAGGTCGACTGGGAGGTGGAGCTCGGCGTGGTGATCGGGCGGCGCGCCCGCAACCTCAGCGTCGAGGAGGCGCCGGCGGCGATCGCCGGCTACACCGTCGTCAACGACGTCAGCGTGCGCGACTACCAGCGCCGCACCAGCCAGTTCCTGTCCGGGAAGATGTTCGAGCGCACCACGCCGGTCGGCCCGGCGGTGGTGACCCCGGACGAGCTGCCCGACCGCGGCGCCGACCTGGTGGTGCGCTGCGAGGTCGACGGCCAGGTCATGCAGGAGTCGCGCACCTCCGACCTGCTGTTCGGGCCGGCGGAGATCATCTCCTACGTCAGCGAGATCATCACCCTGGAGCCGGGCGACCTGATCGCGACCGGCACCCCGGCCGGAGTGGGCGCGGCGCGCACGCCGCCGGTCTGGCTGCGCGCCGGGCAGGTGGTGCGGACGGTGGTCGAGGGCGTCGGGGAGTGCGTCAACCGGTGCGAGCCGCCACCGGCGAGCGGCTGAGCTCCGCGAGCTGCTCCGCCGGCTGCCGCCGCAGCCAGCTCTGGAGGCTCTCGCCGTCCTCCCGCGCCTCCAGGTAGGCGCCGAGCAGCTGGCCGACCACGCCCTCGGCGTCCTTGGCGTCGACCCTGGAGCGCACCCGGTGGCCCAGCGCCCTCGCCTCGCCAAGGTCGCCGCCGAGGTGGAGCTGGAAGTTCCCCTCGCCGGCGGACTCGCCGCCGGCCAGGCCGACGTCGGCGAGCTGGTAGCGAGCGCACGAGTTCGGGCAGCCGTTGACGTTGAGCCGCACCTTGGCGTCGAAGTCGGGGAAGCGCCGCTCCAGCGCGCCGACCAGGTCGGAGGCGCGCTGCTTGGTCTCGACCAAAGCGAGCTTGCAGAACTGCATGCCGGTGCAGGCCATCGCCCCGCGCCAGAACGGGCTCGGGTAGGCCGGCAGGCCCAGCGCGTCGAGCCGCGCGACCGCCTCGCCGACCCGCTCCCTGGGCACGTCCAGCACCAGGATCTTCTGCTGGGTGGTGAGCCGCACGCGGCCTTTGCCGAGCTCGCGGGCGAGCTTGGCGACGGCGATCAGCTGGCTGCCCGAGACGCGGCCGACCAGCGGCGAGACGCCGACGTAGTAGTTGCCGTCGTGCTGGCGGTAGACACCAACGTGGTCGCGGTGCACGGTCGCCGAGGGGGGAGCCTCGGGACCGTCCTCCAGCGGGTGGCCGAGGAAGTCCTCCTCCAGGACCTTGCGGAGCTTCTCCACGCCCCAGGCGCCGACCAGGAACTTGAGCCTGGCCCGGGTGCGCTTGTCGCGGCCGCCGTGCTCGCGGAACAGCGAGGTGAGCGCGACCAGGAACTCGGTCGCCTGCTCGCGCGGCACGAACACGCCGAGCCGCTCGGCGAACCGGGGGCTGGACGACAGCCCGCCGCCCACCCAGACGTCGTAGCCGAGCCGCCCGTCGTCGGCCTGGACGCCGACCAGGCCGCCGTCGTTGATCTCGTGCATGGCGCAGTGGTCGCGGCAGCCCGAGATCGACAGCTTGTACTTGCGCGGCAGGTTGGTGAACTCCTTGGTGTGGGTCAGCCGGGCGTCGGCGGCGCGCAGGTCGGGGCCGGCGTCGAAGACCTCGCCGGCGTCCACCCCGGCGACCGGGCAGCCGAGGATGTTGCGCACGGTGTCGCCGCAGGTCTGGCCGGTCTCCAGGCCGACCTTGGCGAGCTCGTCCCAGATCTTGGGGACGTCCTGGATCACCACCCAGTGGAGCTGGATGTTCTGGCGGTCGGTCACGTCGGCGAGGTCGCGGCAGCGGTCCCGCGAGATGCGCCCGATGGTCTCGAGCTGGTCCGAGGTGAGCTCCCCGCCGGCGACCCGGATCCGCATCATGAAATAGCCGGCTTCCTCCGGGCGCTGGGTGTACAGGCCCCACCAGCGGAAGCGGACCTTGAGGTCCTCGGGGTCGATGCTCGCGTAGCCCTCCCGTGCGTAGCGCTCGATGCGGGGGCGGATGTCGAGCGGGTCGAGCTCGGCCTTGGCCCGCTCGACCGCGTTGCGGCGGTCCTCGTCGGGCGCCGCCTCTGGCCGCTCGCGCGGCGGGGCCTGGGTCATGCTGTCTGCCTCCTCCGCTGCGCCGCCTCCACGCGCAGCTCGGCCATGGCGGCATCGAGCCGCATCGACGGGCTCAGCTGGTGCAGTCCGCACTCGCGGTCCTCGCCGGCCTCCCACCACCAACGCCCGGCGCGCTCGCTCTCGCCGGTCAGGGTCGCCCGGGTGCACGGCGCGCAGCCGATCGAGGTGAAGCCCCGCTCGTAGAGCGGGTGCAGCGGGAGGTGGTTGGCGCGCGAGTACTCGAGCGCCTGTTCCCTGGTCCAGTCGGCGAGCGGGTTGAGCTTGACGATCCCGCCGTGCGCCTTGTCCAGCTCCACCTTGGAGATGGCCGCCCGCGCCGGCCCGCCGTCGCGGCGCAGCCCGCTGACCCAGGCATCGAGGTCGGCGAGCACGCGGCGCAGCGGCTCGACCTTTCGCACCTGGCAGCAGAGCTGGCGCAGGGCGCGGTCGCGGCGGAACAGGTTGCTGCCGTGGCGCGAGACCATCGCCTCGACCGAGGGACCGTCGGGCGTGATCACCTCGATGTCGAGGTCGAAGCGCGCGCGGACGGTGTCGATCAGCTCGTGGCTCTCCTCGGGCAGCCGCCCGGTGTCGATGGTGATCACCCGGACGCCGGGGTCGAGCTGCCGCGCCAGGTCGAGCATCACCATGCCCTCGACCTGGAACGAGGTGACGATCGCGCAGCGCTTGCCGAAGGTGTCGAGTGCCCAGGCGAGCACGTCGCCGGCCGCTGCCGTCTCCAGGCGCCTGGACGCCTCGGCGACCGCGATCGGGTCCAGTCTGGGCATCAGGCGCCCGCCGACGGGGTCGCGGGCAGGGCATTGTCGATGGACGTGAGTGTGGCTGTGGCCGCCACGGGGGGTGCTCCTCTCCTCGAGCGCTCGGGTCGCAGAAGGAAAGGCCCGGCGATCGAGAGGGAGTCCGCAGTGCTACGTCGCGCTGGGTGACCGCCGGGCCCTGCGACAGGCGCAGCGGACGACGCGCCCGTAGTCGAGGGCGCGGTTCCTGGTGAGCAGCACGGGGGTCATCGCCCTTACCGTGCCGGAGGGCCGGAGCTGCTGTCAAGCACCCTGGGCCCTTCCGCCGGCCCCGCGGCGGTCTGTGGCGGCCCGGCGAGCAGGTCGGCGAGCGCGGCGACCTCGCCGGCCACCAGCGTCGCCGGCGGCCCGATCCCGGCGGCCGCGGCGAGCGCGGGCAGGTCCTCGAGCGTGGCGCGCACCGAGCGCTGCCGCTCGGTCCCGGCCCACTGGACCACCACCGCCGGCTGCCCGGCCGGGCGCCCGGCGGCGACCAGGGCGTGGCAGACCGCCTCGAGCCGCTCGGCCGCCATCAGCACCACCCGCGTGTCGGCGGCCCCGGCGAGCCGCTCCAGGTCCGGCTGGGCGCCACCGGCGAGACTGGCGGTGACCACCGCGAAGCTGGCGGCCACCTCGCGGTGGGTGAGCGGGACGCCGGCCGCCGCCGGCGCCGCCAGCGCCGAGCTGACCCCGGGCACCACCTCGAAGGGAACGCCCGCGCGCACGCACGCGAGCGCCTCCTCGCCGCCGCGGCCGAACACGAACGGGTCGCCTCCCTTGAGCCGGACCACGGTCGCGCCGGCGGCCGCCCGCTCCACCAGCAGCCGGTTGATCGCCTCCTGGCCGAGGCCGCGCCGCCGCGGCGCCTTGCCGGCGTCGATCAGCTCGGCGCCGTCCGGTGCCAGCTCCAGCAGCTCGGGCGGGGCGAGCCGGTCGTAGACCACCACGTCGGCGCGGGCGAGCGCCTTGGCGCCGCGCAGGGTCAGCAGCTCGGGATCGCCAGGGCCCGCGCCGACCAGGTAGACGACGCCGCGGCCGGCGGCCCGCGAGCCGCCGGCCGCGTCGCCGGTCCGGCTCATTCGACCGGCTCCGGCTGCCCGGCCAGCTGGTCCACCAGGCGGTCGCGCGCGTGGTCGGCCCGGCCGGAGCGGACCAGGTCGGCCAGCTCCTCGAGCCGCTCGCCGTCGAGCGCCTCGCGCCAGCGGCGGGCGCGCTCGGCGAAGTCCGGCAGCAGCGGGAAGGTCCGCTCGCGGACCTCGCCGAGCAGCCCCGCGAGGTCCTCCCACTCGGGGCCGAAGCGGTCCTCGAGCAGGCGGCGGAGACGGCTGGCGAGCGCGGGAGTGCGGCCGGCGGTCGAGACCGCGATCGCCAGCTCGCCGCGCCGCACCACCGCGGGCACGGCGAAGTCGCAGTGGTCCTTGTCGTCGACCAGGTTCATGAGCACGCCGCGCGCGCGGCCGGCGGCGAAGATCGCGGCGCGTCGCTCCGGGTCGGCCGAAGCGGCCACGCAGACGGCCGCGCCCTCCAGGTCGGACGGAACGAAGCCGCGCCGGGCCACGGTCGCCCCCGCGGCCTCCAGGCGGTCGAGCGCCCCGGCCGGGCCCTCCGCGACCACGGTGAGGGTCGCGCCGGCCGCCAGCAGAGCGTCGGCCTTGCCCTCGGCGACCGCGGCGTCGCCCACCACCACGGCTCGGCGTCCGGCAAGGTCGAGGCTGATGGGATAGGCGAACCGCGGCGCGGCGGCGGGGGCGGGTCCGCTGGCGCGCGGGCCCCGCTGGGTCGCCACGCGGTTCGGGGTGCGCGGGGTGTCGTGGGAATCACGGGTGTCGTGGGTGTCGCGCGCGTCGTGGGTGTCGGGGGTGTCGGCCACCCTGGCTCCTTCCAGCATCGCTCGTGCAGACCGGTGGCGGGCTGGCCCCGGTGCTGTCGCGCGAGGAAGCGGGGCCCACGGCTCGCGCCGCGGCCCGGGCGGCCACGACGGCACGGTGCCCGAGCCGCCCTCGGGCTGTCAAGCGGCCCGCCGCGCCGCCGCGGCCCGATCGCGTATTGCGTGGTTGCCTTGAAGTCCATGGTTAGCGGGTTCGAGGAGCTCCGCAGATTTCCAGCGGTCGACAGTGTGTTGGTATGATCCAGACGCCATGTCGGCAACTTTTCCGGAAGCGGACGACCGCGCCGCACGCGTGCGCCCGGACACAGGTGGGAAGAGCGGTGACCGCAAGCTGAGCGGCGAGACGAGCGAACTCCAGAGGCCCCAGAACCTTCACGAGCCGCATGCGCTGCCCGAGCCGCGCGGGCTCGACGACGTCCGGCGGGCGCGCGAGTCGCGCGAGTCGCGGGAGTCACGTGACCGCGGGCCGCGCGCGAGCGAGGACCAGTTCTCCTCGTGGCGCACGCGGGCGGCCTGCCGCAGCGTCGACGGCGACCTGTTCTTCGCAGCCGACGGCGAGCGGGGGCTCGCCAAGCGCCGCCGCGAGCGCGCCGCCAAGGCCGTCTGCCTCGGCTGCTCGGTCCGCGAGGACTGCGCCGGCTACGCGCTCGCCAACCGCGAGCAGCACGGCGTCTGGGGCGGCCTCTCCGAAGGGGACCGCGAGCGCATCTGGCGCGCCATGGACGGTGGGGTCAGCGCCAGCTCGCGGTGATCGGCCCGTCACCGATCAGCCTCACCGATCGGCGTCACCGATCGGCGTCACCGATCAGCCCGCGCCGGGCCCGTCGGCCCGTTGACCTCGGCGCGCAGCGCGGCCCTGGGCGGGCAGCGCGGCGACCCGCACCCGTTCGCCTCACCGGCGATTCCGCCGGCTCGGTTCGGGGTCGGTTCGCCGCGCGCCCGCCACCACCCGGAGGTGCCCCGCCGACCTCCGGATGTGCCCGTCTGGTCCGTCCTCATCGCGCCGCCGCCCGTCCGGTGGTGAACGCAACCCAGGCTCGTTCGGCCGCCTCGGGAGGCGCGGCCTGGTGCTCTGGGCAGTCCAGCCGCACCTGGGCATCCCCGAACGGCGCGTCCACCAGCGTGCAATGGTGCGGTTGCGGTTCGCCGGGGTGCGCGTGGGGACGGAAGAAATTGCAGGTGACGCACATCTGGCTGATCGGGATGCTGCCCTGCAGCTGGAGCGCCCGGATGGTCTTGAGCAGCGCCCGGTAGAGCGCTGCCTGCTCGTCCTCCTCCAGCGTCCGGACCGCCTCCAGCAGCACGTCGGGCCAGCCGGCGGCGTCCTCGGCCTCGGCCTGCCCGGTAACGGTCAGGGACACGAAGACCGCGCGCCCGTCGGCCGCGTCGCGGGCCTTGGTGACCAGGCCCTTGCGGGCGAGCGCCGCGACGCTGTCGCTGACCGTCGCCGGCGCGATCGCGAGTCGGTCGGCCAGCTCCGTGATGCGCAGCCCGGCCCCGCCGGCACCGCGCAGCACCACCAGCACCTGGCCCTGGGTCGGGTTGAGCCCGCGGAGGCCCGCCCGGCTCCACGCCTGGTGGCGCATGGCGATCCCCAGCTTGGACAGGCCGGTGACCAGCTTCCCGGGTAGGAGCCCCGGCGTATCCGGGAACACGGCACGAGTCACTGGGCCTCCTCGACGTCGCTGTCGACCTGCCCGATCGCGACCGTTACGAGTTAAGGAGTCCTAAATCTAATTCCACGACCGGTTTCGAGTCCAGCGGTGCAATCGAGTGCATTGAGGAATGTGGGGCGGGGAGGGCGGTGGGGTGGTGGGACGGCATTCAAGGGCGCGGGTTCTGGGACGGTTGGGGACTACAGTCGAGGGATGCCGGAGATCACGGTCGCGCTCGCAGGCGACACCATGCTCGGGCGCGGGGTGGCGGAGACCCTCCGCGAACAGCCGAACGCGGCCCTGTTCGCCCCGGACCTGGTCGAGCTGATGGGCGAGGCGGACCTGTTCGTCTGCAACCTGGAGTGCTGCGTCTCGGCGCGCGGCTCCCCCGACCTGGCACCTGGGCGGCCGTTCCACTTCCGGGCGCCGCCGGTGGCGGCCGAGCGCCTGGCCGAGCTGGGGGTCGACGCGGTCACGCTCGCCAACAACCACGCCATGGACTTCGGCCCGGAGGCGCTCCAGGACACGGTCGAGCACCTGACCGCCGCCGGCATCGCCACGGTCGGCGCCGGCGCCGACGTCGAGCGCGCCAGGGAGCCCGCGATGCTGCGGGCCGGCGTCTTCACGGTCGCGATGGTCGGCGTGACCGACCACCCCGAGGACTACGCCGCCGCCCGTGGCCGCCCCGGGGTCGCCTTCGCCGGCCTCGCGGGCGGGGTGCCGGGCTGGCTGACCGGGACCGTCGCCGAGCTGGCCAAGCGGGCCGACGCCGTGCTGGTCGCCCCTCACTGGGGCCCGAACATGACCACCGCCCCGCTCGCCTACGTCCGCGAGGCCGCCCGCGCCCTGTCGGCGGCGGGCGCCACCGTGGTCGCCGGCCACTCGGCGCACCTGTTCCACGGCGTCGCCGGGCGGGTGCTGTACGACCTCGGCGACTTCATCGACGACTACGCGGTCGACCCGGTGCTGCGCAACGACCACGGGCTGCTGTTCCTGCTCAGCATCGACGAGCACGGCCCGCGCAGGCTCGAGGCGGTGCCGCTGGAGCTCGGCTACTGCCACACCCGCCTGGCCAGGCCCAGGGCCGCCGCGCGGATCGCGCGACGCTTCCGGGCGGCCTGCGCCGCGCTCGGCACCGAGGTCACCGGCACCCCGGACCGCCTCGTGGTCACCTGGATCTGACCCGCACCGGCCAGCACGCCAAAGCCCCTCGGTCCCGGGGAAGTGGATCGAGAGGCGTTGCGAAGCTTATTCTTGACGCTCGTCGGTGCGCACGTGGCAATTTCCGACCGGCCGCCGCCGGTCGACCCGGTCCCCCGCGGGTCAGGCGAGCCGCTCGATGATGGTGGCGTTGGCCATGCCGCCGCCCTCGCACATGGTCTGGAGCCCGTAGCGGCCGCCGCGGCGCTCCAGCTCGTGCAGCATCGTGGTCATCAGCTTGGCGCCGGTCGCGCCGAGCGGGTGGCCGATGGCGATCGCGCCGCCGTTGACGTTGGTTCGCTCCAGGTGCGCGCCGACCTCGCGCTGCCACGCCAGCACCACCGGT
Source organism: Actinomycetota bacterium (assembly GCA_040414855.1). Taxonomy (GTDB): domain Bacteria; phylum Actinomycetota; class CALGFH01; order CALGFH01; family CALGFH01; genus DASVXQ01. The sequence goes on along the minus strand of JBEDUQ010000072.1, from coordinate 14,889 downwards.
GCGAAGGCTTCGTTGATCTCGAAGAGGTCGATGTCGTCGATGGTCAGCGAGCCGTTCTTGAGCACCCGCTGGGTGGCGGGGATCGGCGCGGTCAGCATCAGCACCGGGTCGCCGCCGGACAGCGCCATCGCGTGCACCCGCGCCCTCGGCTTCAGTCCGAAGCGGCGCACCGCCGCCTCCGACGCCAGCAGCAGTGCCGCCGCACCGTCCGAGATCTGGCTGGAGAGCGCGGCAGTGATGCGCCCGCCCGGCCGCAGCGGCTCCAGCGCCGCCATCTTCTCCATCGACACGTCGGGCCGGAAGCCCTCGTCGCGGGCGACGCCCTCGTAGGGCACCACCTCGCGGTCGAAGCGCCCCTCGGCCCAGGCTGTGGCGGCGCGGGTGTGGCTGTCGAAGGCGACCCGCTCCATCGACTCGCGGCTGAGGTCCCAGCGCTCGGCGATCAGCTCAGCCCCGCGGAACTGGCTGATCTCCTGGTCGCCGTAGCGGGCCAGCCAGCCCTTGGCCCCGAACGGGCTGCCGTAGCCGGCCTGCATGCCCGCCAGCGCCGCGCCGCCCAGCGGGACCATGCTCATCACCTCGACGCCGCCGGCGATCACCAGGTCGTAGGCGCCGGCGAGCACGCCCTGGGCGGCGAAATGCACGGCCTGCTGCGAGGAGCCGCACTGGCGGTCGACGGTGGTCCCGGGGACCTCCTCGGGCAGACCGGCGCCGAGCCAGGCGTTCCGGGCGATGTTGAAGGTCTGTGCCCCGACCTGGTCGACGCAGCCCAGGATCACGTCGTCGACGGCGGCCGGGTCGGCGCCGGCACGCCGCAGCACCTCGGTGATGACGTGGCCGGCGAGGTCGCTCGGATGGACCGCTGCCAGGCCGCCGCCCTTGCGCCCGATCGGCGTGCGCACCGCCTCGACGATATATGCCTCGGCCATCCCACCCTCCTCGGTGGAGTTTTTCATTTCGTGCCGATAACGATCGGCACCCCACCAGGATGCCGCGCCCTCAGACTTCTGGCATGCGGTAAGATCCGCGCCGAAATGGACGAGCAGGGGGGACCTTCGGCTGTGGTCAACCGCCATGAATTCGCGGGCGAGCTGTTCGACCACCATGCCGAGGAGGTCCGCCGGTACGTCCTCGGCTGGACGCTCGACCGGTCCAGCGCGCTGGACCTGACCACCAAGGTGCTCCGCACCGCGGTGGACCGCAGGGACCAGATCCTCGAAGGCGCCGACGCGGCCGGTCTGGAGATGCGCGTGTTCGCGCTGGCCAGGGCCGCCGTCACCCGATGGCAGACGGCCCCGAAGCGCGGTGAGACCGTGGCGGTCGTGCCCGAGGAGTCGACGGCGCTGTTCGGGGCGCTCGGCCAGCTCGACGACAACCAGCGCGAGGTGCTGATCTTCCGCGAGCTGGTCGGCTTGGACCCCGACCGGGTCGGGCGGGTGCTCGGCTGCGACCAGTCGGTGGTCGACGACCTCCACCACCAGGCGTCCGAGGCGCTGTGGCGCAAGCTCGACGGGGCGCCCGAGGACGCCTCGGTCTCGACCTGGGACCGGCTCACGGTCGGCGCCGCCCTGCGGAGAGCCGCCGCCCAGTGGCTGACGCCGGCGGACGGGACCGCGCTCGCCGTCCTGCGCGAGCAGCTCCTCGGCGAGGCACCGGTCGGCGTGCCCGCCAAGGCGCCCCAGCGCGAAGCCGCCACTGCCAAGACCAAGCCCACGCCGGCACGCGACCGGGACCGCGAAGCGAGCGGAGGTCCCGCCGGCCATGGGGTCGGCGGAACAGCTGCCGGGACCTCCGGGGGCCGCGCCCCGGGGGACCAGGCGCCGCGGGCGAAGCTGTCGCCCGCGGCCAGGAGCTCCAGGAAGTCGGCCGCCGCCGCGGTGAAGGCGGCGGCCGCGGCCGCCGCGGCCAAGGCCGGAGGGCCCGCCGCCGCGGTGCTGTCGCCACCGTCCGCGCCGACGGACCCGTCGATGCCGCTGCCGCCCTCGCCGCCGGCCGGACCCGCTCCGTCCAGCCGACTCGGCCCGCGACCCGGGCCCGCCGGACCGCCGGTCGGCGGTCACCAGGGCATGCGTCGCGAGGGGCCGCCGCCGAAGGGCGCGCCCGCCTCCGGGCCCGCCGCCGACGCCTTGGCGGCGGCCGCCGCTGCGGGGGCCGTGGCCGGGTCCGTCGCGTCCGCCGGGTCCGCCGGGTCCGCCGTGGCGTTGGCCGGGTCCGCGGGGCCCGCCGCACCGGCCGCGGCCAAGCCGGGCGCGCGAGGGGAGCGCCCGCGGCGGTCCGGCCCGCGGTCGAAGGTCCAGACCGGCAAGGCGAACCAGACCGGCAAGGCGGCCTCCGACCTGAAGGACTCCATGCGGCTCACCCCGCTGCCCGCCGGGGCGCCGGATCGCTGGGGCCTGCGCGGGCTGCGCGGGCTGCGCGGGCGCGTTCTGGCGCTGGTCGGGAGCGCGCCGCGCGAGCGCTGGATTGCCCTTGGGGCCGCCGCCGTGGTGGCGGCCGGCATCGGGGTGGTGGCCGCGCTGACCGTCGACGCAGGCGGCACGCCCGCGTGCGCCGAGGGCTCGGGCTGCCTGGTCTCGACCACGCTCGACGGGGGCGGTGGCGGCGGCGCACCGCCGCTGGGCACCGACGGGTCCGGCAACCTTCCCACGACCACGCTCGGCGGGATCGGTCCGTCTCCGGGAATTCCAGACGATACCGCCGGTGAGACCACGACCACCGACGGTGGCGTGTCGACGACCGTGGGCGGCCCGGATACCACGGTGAAGCCGCCGACCACGCTGAAGCCGCCGACCACGGTGCCGCCGACCACGGTCAAACCGCCGACCACGGTGCCGCCGAGTAGCGACACGACCGTAACGAGCGGCCCGACCTCGACCTAGACGAGACGGTTACCCGTCCGATGGATTGGTTCCGGACCCCCGTCACCATCCTGTGATGCTTCGTGACCTGACCGTGTCGAAGCGCTCCCTTTGATCGTTACCTACGGGCGCGATGCTGTGTCCAACAGTTCGAGGTGGGATGTCCGAGGACACGGGGGCTGCCGAGATGAAATTCCTGAACCCGATCGCATGGTTGCGTCACCGCGCCGACGAGCGCGACGCCCGCGAGCCGTTCGACGCCGCTGACGAGGAGCTCTACGCCCTGCTCGACGAGGCGTCCAAGGTCTCGGCGGCCTGATCCGGCGCCAACCGCGCCTCCCGGAGCGTCCCGGCCGCGCCCTCATGGCGGCCGGGGCGCTCCTCTGTTTCCACCGCAATTTCCACCGCCAACCTCGCCGTCCTCACGGACGGGCGGGCGCCGGGATGGTACAAACCCCGGGTTGGAGCCGATCGGGGGGGCCGCGAGCGGCGGCCGGCGGAGGTGGGTTCGTGCAGAACGTCCTCGGAATCAACTGCTTCAGCCATGACACCGCCGCGTGCCTGCTCCGCGATGGACGAATCGTCGCGTTCGTCGAGGAGGAGCGCTTCAACCGCCAGCGGCACACCAAGCGCTTCCCGGACACGGCGATCGCCTACTGTCTCGAAGAGGGCGGGATCGGCCTGAACGAGGTCGACGCGGTCGCGTTCGCGCACCGGCCGGGGCTCGACTTCGCGCGCGGCGCGATCGACGCGCTGCGGCGCGGCTCGCCAAAGCGGCTGGCGGTCCAGGCCTACGTCGACGCCAACCTGGCCCGCAAGGAGCTTGGCTTCCGGCGCCGCTGGGGCTTCCGCGGCAGGGTCGTCCACGTCGGCCACCACGACGCGCACGCCGCCAGCGCCTTCTACGCCAGCCCCTTCGACGAGGCGGCCGTGCTCACCCTCGACCGCGGCGGCGACTTCCTGTCGACCACCCTCGCCCACGGCCTCGGCGCCTCGATGCGGCCGCTGGCGATGGTCCGCAACCCCGACTCGCTCGGCGAGGTCTACACCGCGCTCACCTGGTACCTCGGCTTCCAGCCGAACGCCGACGAGGGCAAGACCATGGGCCTGGCGCCCTACGGCAGCGACAAGCTGGTCGAGGAGCTGTCCGACATGGTCCGGCTGACCCCGGACGGGCTCTTCCGCGTCAACCTCGCGCACTTCGCCTACCAGCGCGAGGCCGGCTGGCTGGCGAAGAGCTTCCTCGAGCGCTACGGACCGGCGCGCCAGCCGGAGAGCCAGATCAGCGAACTGCACGAGGACCTCGCCTTCGCCGTCCAGGACCTGATCGAGCGCGCCGGGCTGCACGTGGCGCGGTCGCTCCGCGAGCGGACCCGCTCCCGCAACCTCTGCCTCGGCGGCGGCGTCGCCCTCAACTCGGTCATGAACGCCAGGCTGCTGAACGAGGTCGGCTTCGAGCACATCTTCATCCAGCCGGCCGCCTCCGACGCCGGCAACGCCCTCGGCGCCGCGCTCTGGTACTGGCACCAGCGTCTCGGGCAGCCCCGCATCGAGGCGATGGAGCACGCCTTCTGGGGACCGGAGTTCGGCACCAGGGCGTGTGAGGAGGCGCTGGACCGCAGAGGGCTCGCCGGCGAGCGGGTCGCCGACGCCCCGGCCGAGGCCGCGCGGCTGCTGGCGGACGGCGGCATCGTCGGCTGGTTCCAGGGCCGCGCCGAGGTCGGCCCGCGTGCGCTCGGGGCCCGCTCGATCCTCGCCGACCCGCGGCGCCCCGAGACCAAGGACCTGGTCAACGCGCGCGTCAAGCGGCGCGAGTCCTTCCGCCCGTTCGCGCCGAGCGTGCTCGACGAGCGCGGGTACGACTGGTTCGACGGCTACTACCCGAACCCGTTCATGCTGCTGGTGCTGCCGGTCGCCGACGACAGGCGCAAGGAGATCCCGGCGGTGACCCACGTCGACGGCAGCGCCCGGCTCCAGACCGTCACCGAGCGCTTCAACCGTCCGTTCCACCGGCTGATCAGCGAGTTCGACCGGCACACCGGCGTGCCGGTGGTGCTCAACACCAGCTTCAACCTCCGCGGCGAGCCGATCGTGCTGCGCCCCGAGGAGGCGATCGCCGACTTCCTCGCCAGCGACATGGACGCGCTGTTCCTCGGCGACCTGCTGGTGCGCAAGCCCGGCGCAACCCGATCGGCCGGCGGAGCGCCAGGCTAGGACTGAACCGGGCTTGAGCGGCTTGGAGCCTCATGGGAATCTCATTATGAGACATCCCATATGCCGAGAAGCTGGCACATGATGCAGCCTGGGACAGGGCGTATCTCCATCTAGCCGAGCGGGTGTTCCTCGGTCGGCCACGACGTGGCCGGACTGACGCAGGGGGCGACTCCATGGGGAGCGTCTCGGACAGAGCGGCCGGTCTTGCTCGCGCGCGCGAGGCGTTCCTCACCTCGGGCGTGCCAAAGGGCGCCGACGTGCGCGAGGTCATCCTCAGCTCGTGGCGGCGCTCGCGGTTCTGGGGCGTGTCGGTCGACCAGGTCGACCTCCCCTACCGCGGCGAGCTGGACTTCGACAGCCGCCTTCTGCACGCCAGCCAGCCGGTGCTGGACCGGCTGGAGCGCGAGCTTGCGGACGCCAGGATGAGCGTCATCCTGACCGACGCGCAGGCGTGGGTGCTGGACCGCCGGGCGGGGGAGCGGTCGCTGAACAGCTACCTCGACCGGATCCTGCTGGCACCGGGCTTCAGCTACGCGGAGAAGTTCATCGGCACCAACGGGATCGGCACCGCGCTGGAGGAGAAGCGGCCGTCGCACGTGTTCGGCCACGAGCACTTCGTCGACCGCCTCCACGCCGTCTCCTGCGCCGGCACCCCGATCCGCGACCCGATCACCGGCAAGGTGCTCGGCGTCATCGACGTCACCTGCTGGCGCGCGGACGCCAGCCTGCTGATGAGCGTGCTGGTCCAGGAGGCCGCCCGCGACGTCGAGGCGCGCCTGTTCGAGCTGAGCGGCGACCGCGAGCGCGCCCTGCTGCGCGAGTTCCTGGCCGCCTGCCGGCGCACCAAGCGGCCGGTGCTGTCGCTCAGCGACGACCTGACCATCACCAACGTCAGCGCGACCCACCTGCTCGACCACGACGACTACGCGATCGTGCGCGAGAAGGCGGTCGAGCTGGCGTCCTCGCCGCACGAGACCACCGGCGAGGTGCTGCTGTCGGGCGGCCAGCTGGTGCGGCTGCTGTGCCGGCCGGTGATCTCGTCGTCCGGCAACGCCGGCACCATCGTCGAGATCCAGATGGCGGGGGAGAGCCGGCCGCGGGGGTCGTCGCTGGCGCAGAACGCCCCTCCGCTGCCCGGCCTCGCCGGCCGCAGCTCCGCGTGGGCGAGGGCCTGCCACGAGGTCGACGCCAGCGGCCGCAGGCGCTCCTGGCTGCTGCTGGTCGGCGAGCCCGGGGTCGGCAAGGTGTCGCTCGCCAGGGCGGTCCACCGCCGCTCGCTGCCGCATTCGCGGCTGTGGGCGGTGGACGCCGCCGAAATCCCCGACGGCTCGCTCGGCGAATGGCTCGCGCAGCTTCGCGAGCGGCTCGCCGACCCGGCGGGGACGATCGTGCTGCGCCACCTGGAGCGGCTCACCCCGCCGGCGGCGCTGGCGGTCGGCGCGGCGCTCGAGCACGCCGAACGGTCCGGCGACGCGCCCTGGGTGGTGGGCACGCTCGCCGCCACCACCATCATCGGCGAGGAGCTGGACGCCCTGCTCCGCCACTTCCTGTCGTCGGTCACCGTGCCGCCCCTGCGCCACCGGATCGACGACGTCCGCGAGCTGGTGCCGGTGCTGCTCGCCCGCCACGCGGCCGGCACCAGCGTCGACTGCTCGCCCGAGGTGCTCCAGACCCTGCTGCGCAGGGAGTGGCCCGGCAACGTCGCCGAGCTGGAGGAGGTCCTCCAGTCCGCGCTGGCGCGGCAGCGGAGCGGCCGCATCCGGCTCGAGGACCTACCCGAGGACCTGCACGCCCAGAGCCGCCGGGTGCTCACCTCCTGGGAGTCGCTGGAGCGCGACGCGATCGCGCGGGCGCTGGTCAAGACCCGCGGCAACCGCACCGAGGCGGCCGCCCAGCTCGGCATCTCCAGAGCGACCATCTACCGCAAGATCCACGCCTACGGGATCGAGATCGAAGCCCAGGAACGCTAGCCGCCGCGGCCGCGGGCGGCGGTTCCGGGCGGCTCGGGGACCAGGTCTCAAGATGAGACGACGCTGAAACGGCATTCACGGTGTGAGATTTCCCATATCGGTACGAGGTCGGCGTGACCCGAAGCAACGCCCGCAGAAAGGTGGTCAAGGTGGCAGGGACCACACAGCTACAGTCCGCGGCCGTCGACGAACCGCAGCAGAGCCCACAGGAGCCGGAGTTTCGGGAGGGCAGAGGCCCGATCGACTGGCTCGGCGGCTGGCGCACCGGCATCGTGGCGCCGCTCGCGCTCCTGGCGGTCGCCATCGGCCTCCGCATCTACCAGCAGTTCTTCGCCTGGAAGAGCGGCCTCGACTCGTCCAGCCACGCGTTCACCCTGGAGTGGCGGACGGTGCTGGTCGGCGGCCTGCTCGGGGTCGGGATCGTCACCCTGGTCTGGTGGGGGTGGCTGCTCCGCTCGGCCAAGAACATCGCCTACAAGGTCTCCCACGACGAGGAGATCCGCCGCATCGCCGTGTTCTGGGGCCTGGTGGGCGCGACCTCGGTGTGCCTCTACATCGAGGCGAGCTTCTTCCCCAACCAGGACGGCGCCTGGCACCAGACGGCGGTCCGCGACACCGCCTTCACGCCATCCCACATCCCGATGTTCTACATCTTCTTCCCGCTCGGCATCACCATGACCATCGGCACCTACCTGTACGGGCGCACCCGGCTGCCGAACATCTACGGCCCCGCCAAGGGCTTCCCGTGGTCGTTCGCCCTGCTGATCGCCGCGTCGGTGACCGAGATGGGCCAGGTCGCCATGAACGAGTGGGGCCACAGCCTGTGGATCCCCGAGGAGTTCTTCGCGGCCCCGTTCCACTGGCCGTTCGTGTTCTACGGCTGGCTCGCCGGAGGCATCTTCGCCCTCTGGGCCGAGACCCTGATCCGCATGCTCACGATCGAAGGTGATGCCGCCGCCGGGAAGGTCGGGAGCGATCTCGAGGAAGAGGCGGCCTAGCCAAGCGGCCTGGCGAGGCGGCCTAGCCTCCGCCACCGCCGCGCCGCCGCGCGGCATCCCAGCCCCACGAATCGAGCGCGGGCCTACCCCGCGCGCCCAAAACGCACGGCGAGCACCACGGCAGCAGCACGGCACGGCTCTGGCAGTTGAGCGATCGGAGGCCACCCATGGCGGCGGTAACTTCGGATCTCAAGGCGAGGGAGCGGGCGCACGAGCTTCGGCAGCTCGTGGGCAAGAAATACCGCTACATCGACCGGAAATGGGACATCATGTTCTGGGTCACGGCGGCGTTCGTCGTCGGGGCCGCCGCGGACATCACCAAGCTGTTGTTCGCGGGCGACTGGGATTTCTGGACGGACTGGAAGGACGCGCAGTGGTGGCCGATCATCACGCCGTTCGCGATCATCATCATCCCGTCCGCCCTCCAGTACATCCAGTGGCTCGCCTGGAAATTCCCGACCGGCGGCGTCTACACCGCGCTCTGCCTGTGGGCCGCCGCTGAGATCGGTCGGATCTTCCAGTGGAGCATCTTCGTCTATTACCCGCTCAATTTCGTGTGGCCCGCCACCGCGGTGCTCGCAGGGATCTTCTTAGATTATGTCTTACTGAAAACCAAGAGCTTCGTGCTCACCTCGGTGATCGGAGGCATGGGGTTCGCGTTCATCTTCTGGTTCACCAATTACATCATGCTGTCGCCGTTCCTCCAGCCGGTGTCGTTCATGGGCCACACCCTGACCGTCGCCGACGTCCAGGGGATCGAGTACCTCCGCAGCCAGACCCCCGAGTACCTGCGGCTGGTGCAGCAGGGCTCGCTGCGGACCTTCCTCGGCGAGACGCTGTACGTCTCGCTGGTGTTCGGCGCGACGATGACCGTGGTCGGCTACTGGATCGGCCAGTTCATCGGCCGGATGCTCGCCATCTGGCCCATCGGCAAATTCATGAAGAAGGTCTGAGAGGAGGGGCGAGCGAACATGCGGACGAAAACTGGAGCGAGATTCCGTCGGCGATTTGCGATCGTCGCCCTGCTCGGCCTGGCCCTGACGGTGCTCAGCGCGATCTTCGGAGCGGGCGCCGCCTGGGCCCACGGCGAGAACGCGCAGGAGTCCTGGCTGCGCATGAACACGGTCGCGTTCTGGAACGTCAGCTTCTCGACCGACACCGTGAAGCAGGGCGAGACCGTCACCATCACCGGCACCGCCAAGGTGCTGGAGACCTGGCCCAAGACACTCAAGGGCCCTGACACCGCCTACCTCAGCGTGGTCGCCCCCGGCCCGGTCTTTCTGATGAAGGACCGGACCATCAACGGCCAGGCGGCCCCGGCGTCGGTCTACGTCCAGAAGGGCTCGGTCTACAACTTCTCGATGACCATCCAGGGCCGCATTCCCGGGCGCTACCACGTGCACCCGTCGTTCGCGGTCAAGGGCGCCGGCTCGCTGATCGGCCCCGGCCAGTGGATCACCGTGCAGAAGAACCCGGCCGGCTTCAGCAACCCGCTGACGCTCTACAACGGCAAGACGGTGAACCTCGAGAGCTACGGCCTCGCCTGGCCGGTCAACGGCTTCTCGATCCTCACCTTCGTGATCGGGCTGGCCTGGCTGCTCTACTGGATCGTGCCCAAGCCGACCGTCTCCCGGCTGGCGGTGACCAGCCAACTCTCGGTCAACGACGACGGCGGCGACGCCGTGGGCCTGATCACCCGCAAGGACCACCGCGCAATGAACATCATCGTGCTGGTGGCGGCCTTGCTGCTGATCGGCGGCTGGATCTACGAGGCGCGGGCCTTCCCGGTGAAGATCCCGCAGCAGGTCGACCGCTTCGCGATCCCCTCGGCGCCGGCGCCGGCGACGATCGCGACCGCCTCGATGAGCAAGGTGACCTACGACACGGCCACCCAGACGCTGACCATGACCGTGCAGGCCACCAACCAGAGCGACAGCCCGATGCAGATGAAGGACCTGCACATCGCCGGGCTCCGGTTCGCCAACCCGGCCGCCTCCCAGGGCGGTGACGGGCAGGTGACGGTGGAGCCGGCCGCCCCGATCGCGCCCAAGCAGACCCAGACGCTGACGATGACCATCCGCGGCGGGCTGATGGAGCAGCAGCGGCTGATCCCGATCGGCTCGGGCCAGTCCAACACCTACATGACCATGGTCGCCGACTTCCAGAACGCGGCCGGCGTCGACAATTTCCTGACCATCAGCCAGTTCCTGACCCCGGTCTTCGACTAGCCAATTCGAGTCTCGAGCGTCCGGTCCGGATTCAGCGTCCAACGGAGGAGAATTCCACATGAGGGACGGTCAGTTCGTGCTCGACGGTCACACCGGCTATTGGGACGCGAGCGCCGAAAACTGCAAGAACCGTTTCGGTGAGGCGTTCATCGAGACCTTCTACGCGTTCCACAACGGCTTCAACCCGCCAGACCCGCGCTGGACCATGGACTACGAGTCCCAGTTCCGGAAGGTCGACCCGGACTGGTACCTGGAGGAGATGTTCGTCAAGGGCGACGCCGACATGACGGTGCTCTCGACCCAGGTGCTGATGGACTTCTACCACACCGGATTCGTGAACCCGGAGCGCAACGCGCAGCTCGCCAGCCGCTATCCCGACCGGATCATCCCGCTGGGCGGCGTCGACCCGCGCATCCCGAACGCGGTCGACGAGGTCGAGCGGCAGATCACCGAGCTCGGCATGCGGGGGTTCAAGTGGTACACGGCCGAGTGGCGCGGCCAGTCGCGGGGCTGGAACGCCAACGACCCGAGCGTCTTCCCGCTCTACGAGAAGTGCCTCGAGCTGGGCGTCAAGAACATGTTCTTCCACAAGGGCCCGGCGGTGGAGCCCCTCTCCCTCAGCAAATTCGACGTCCGCGACATCGACGAGCCGGCCTGGCTCTACCCGGACCTGAATTTCATCATCGACCACTGCGGGTCGCCGCGGGTGGACGACTTCTGTTGGATCGCCGCGCGCTGCCCGAACGTGTACGCGGGCCTGGCGGTGGTGCTGGCGTTCATCCACAACCGGCCCCGCTGGTTCGCGGAGGTGATGGCGAACCTGCTGTTCTGGCTCGGCCCGGACCGGATCGTCTACGGGACCGACTTCCCGATCTGGTACCCGCACTGGCAGCTCGACGACTTCATGGCGTTCGAGCTCCCCGAGGACCTGAAGCAGCAGTACGGCGTGGACCTGACCATGGAGACCAAGCACAAGATCATCGGCGGCAACCTGGCACGGCTGTACGGCATCGACGTCGAGGCAAAGCTGGCGGCCATCAAGGACGACGAGCTGTCGCGGCGCAAGGCGGAGTACCAGGCCGCCCGGCCCGCGGCCGACGCCGGCGTCGCCGGGGCCGTGTCGGGATGACGGCAACGCCAACCGGCCCAACGGCAACGGGCGAGGTGGACCTCCGGCGGGTGCGGGCGGTCGCCGGCGGCGTCAAGGATCCCGAGGTGCGGACCTCGATCGCCGAGCTGGGCCTGCTGGACGAGGTGGAGGTGGACGGCGGCCACGTCACCGTCCGCTTCCACCTGACCTCGCCGCTGTGCCCGCACCGGTTCGCCGGCCACATCGGCCGGGAGATCCGCGGGCGCGTCAGCCGCCTGCCCGGCGTCGAGTCGGTCGAGGTGATCCTCCAGGACCATTTCGCGGCCGAAGAGCTGCACCGGCTCATCAATGCCGGCGGAGCGGCGAAGGGACCGGCGGGATGATCGCCGCCGGCGAAGGGCGGGCGGGATGATCGCCGCCGGCCCCGACCGTGCCCTGGCCGGACGCCGCGAGGCGGCCCTGCTCGAGCTGCCGAGCGTCCGGCGCATGGGGGAGGTGCTCGCGGCGGCGACCCGCGAGCCCTCCTGGGTCCGCATGCTGGTCGCCGGCCTCGACCGCTTCCGCCGGCTGACCGGGGCCGACCTGGAAGCGCTGCTGCAGCGGGCGCGCGCCGATCCCACGGTCGCCGAGAGCGCGCTGGCCGCATTCGCCCTCGAACTGGACGGCCATCCCGACAGCGCGGTGGCGGCGCTGGCGGCCGGTCCGAAGGTCTGGTTCCGGCTCGGCGGCGTCCCGGTGGCGTGGCGGCCGCTGCCGGCCCGGGCGCCGGTGGCCCCGCTGGCCACCGCCGGCGATCCCACCGCGAGGCTGGTGCTGCTGGCGATGATCGGCAGCGGCCTGCGGCTCGCCGAGCTCCTGCGGCTGCGGGTCGGCGACCTCGGCTCGCTCGACGCGGACGGGGCGCTGGTCCCAGACCCGCGGGCGGACCCGCTCGCGGTCCGCTTGACCCGCCTGCGCGACCGCGGCCAGCGAATCACCTTCCTCTCCTACCACGCCCGCGCGGCGCTGCTCGCCGACCTGCACCGCCGCCGCCTCGCGGGACTGGACGCCGGTCCCGACGCCCCCGTGGTGGCCGGGCCGCGCGGCCAGCCCGCCACCCCGGCGATGGTCGCCGCCGCGCGGCACCGCTCCAACGCCCTGATCCGCGCGGGCAGCCAGCTCAACGTCGAGCTGTGCCGCACCACCGGCGAGTTCTTCCGGACCTGGGGCCTGCCCGGCTCACGGTTCGTGCCCGTTCCCGACGTCGATGACGCGCTTGGAGGTGCCGTCCCGTGAAGGCCGTCCGCCTGCACAAGTACGAGCAGCACCCGGTGGTCGAGGAGGTCCCCGAGCCACAGATCACCGATCCGCTCGACGTCATCGTCAGGATCGGCGGCGCCGGGCTGTGCCGCACCGACCTGCACATCGTCGAGGGCCAGTGGGCCGACCGCTCCGGGGTGAAGCTCCCCTACACGCTCGGGCACGAGAACGCCGGCTGGGTCCACCAGGTCGGCTCCGCCGTCAGCAACCTTGCGCCCGGCGACACCGTGATCCTGCATCCGCTGGTCACCTGCGGGCTGTGCAGGGCCTGCCGCGCCGGGGACGACATGCACTGCGCCTCGGGGCGGTTCCCGGGCATCGACTCCGACGGCGGCATGGCCGGGCTGCTCAAGACCGGCGCGCGGGCCTGCGTCAAGCTGGACCCGTCGTTGCAGCCCGTCGACGTCGCGGCGCTGGCGGACGCGGGGCTGACCGCCTACCACGCGGTCAAGAAGGCCGCACCGCTGCTGTATCCCGGCACCACCGCGGTGGTCATCGGCGCGGGCGGCCTCGGGCACATCGCGATCCAGTCCTTGGCGGCGCTGACCCCGGCAACCATCGTCGTGGTCGACCCGTCCCCCAAGGCGCTGGAGCTGGCCGGCAGCCTTGGCGCGCACCAGCTCGTCGAGTCCGACGGCACCCAGGTCGACAAGGTCGCCGAGCTGACCGGCGGCCACGGGGCCGAGGTGGTCCTGGACTTCGTGGGGGAGCGCGGCGCCGAGGCCGACGGCTGGCGCATGACCCGGCGGGCCGGCTCGCACTTCATGATCGGCTACGGCGGCACCGTCCAGGTCCCGACCATCGACGTCATCTCCACCGAGCGCAACCTGATCGGCAACCTGGTCGGCACCTACAACGACCTCGCGGAGCTGATGGTGCTCGCCGCCCAGGGCAAGGTCAGGCTCCACACCCGCACCTATCCGCTCGACGAGGTCAACGAGGCGATCGACGACCTCGACCACGGCCGCCTCCAGGGCAGGGGCATCCTGGTGCCCGCGAGCTGAACGGCTGTGGCGACAAGGGACTGAAGCAGATGGCGACAGCGTCGCGGCCCAGGCGGATCCAGCCGTCGGACCTGGTCGGCTCGGTCCAGCGCGCCCTGCGGGTCCTGGAGATCGTCGCCTCCCACCCGGACGGGCTCACCCCCAAGGCGGTCGCGCGGCGGCTGGGCATGGCGCTGTCGACCACCTACAGCCTGCTCAACACCCTGGCCGCCGAGGGCTACGTGGTACGGCTGGAAGGCGGTCGTGGCTACGTGCTCGGCGACCAGGTCCGGGTGCTGTCGCGCAGCCTCCAGTCTGCGCCGCGCCCGGCCCGCTCTACGGTCGACCTGGAGGCGCCATGCTCGCGATGATCGCCGCCCTCACCACGGTGCTCGCCCACGGCGGCGGGGATGACGGGGGACTGTTCCTCTTGGCGTTCGTGCCCGTCGGGATCATCCTGTTGGTGGGATTCGTGATCGTGCTGCGCCCGGTGGTGTCGAGCACCGCGCAGCGGGAAGACCAAGAGGACGACGAACCGCCATGACCCGCCACCACCCGGCACCGAGCCGAGAGACGAGCCGCGAATGATGCATGCCATTCTCGCCCACGGCGGCGACACGGACGGGGCCCTGTTCCTGCTGTTGTTCATTCCAGCCGGCGCCATGCTGCTCGGGGGCCTGCTGCTGGTGTTCCTGCCGCTGACCGCGTCGCCGTTCGACCAGCCGGCCGCACGCGACCAGGACGACCTCGCGGCGCGGGTCCTCGGCGACGAGGAGGCGCGGCGCGTGCGCAGCCAGGGCCGTCGCCGCCGCAGCCTGCGCCGCCGCGAGCTGCGCCGCCACCTCGCCCGCAAGGTCGGGCGGGACTGACCAGGCCGGGCCCACTTATCGGCCCAGCCCAGCGCCGCCAGCCGTGCCGCCCCGCACGCCCGGGCCGCGCCCGGTCAGCAGGACCGCCCCGGCTGGCGGACGCGCACGTGCACGTCGACGCGCTTCTCGATCCCCTGGTGCCTGGCGGTCAGCAGGAAGTGGAGCAGGGCGGTGGAGAGCTTCGGCGGGGACCTCCAGGTCATGGTGGCGTCGCCGCTGCTGGGGACCTCGATCGGGGCCGGGTCGGGGCCGATGATGCTGCCGAAGTCGTCCTCGACCACCGCGACCAGCCGGGTCCCCGGCGTGGTCTTCGCCTTGACGGTCACCATGTCGCCCGGGTGGACGCAGCTCGTGCCCTCATGGCTGAGCGGCAGCCCGCC
>JBEDUQ010000071.1:0-12047 GCA_040414855.1 Actinomycetota bacterium | reverse complement strand
AGCACGTACCCGGCCGCCTGGAGCACCGACCGCGCGGCGGCGATGTTCGAGTGCGGCGCCAGAGTGTCAGACGCCACCGAGGGCGACAGGAACTGGGAGAAGATCGGCAGGGTGAGCCCGCTGGCCGACTGCACCGGCGGCTCGAGTCCGGCCTCGGCCTGCTGGCTGAGCGCCGTGCGGTCGATGGCGAGACTGATGGCCTGGCGCACCGGGAGCTGATTGGTGGGGAACTTCTCCAGGTTGGGTTCGAGGCTGTTGGTCTGCACGGGCTCGAACCACACCTGGTGATGCGGATCGGGCGCCTGGAAGACCTGCTGGACCCCGGGGATGAAGTTACCCGCCCAGGTGAGCTGGTTGGTCTGCAGCGCAGACAGGGCAGCGTTCGCCGACGCGTAGGTCGGGAACTGCACGGTGCCCACGGCAGGCTTGGCGCCCCAGAACTTCGGGTTGCGCTTGAGCGTGATGCCCTGCGAGCTGAACTGCGAGAGCGCGTAGGGGCCGGTGCCGACCGGCGAGGCGTCGGTGTACTTGCCCGGATCGCCGACCTTGCTCCAGGCCGACTGGGGCACGATGTAGACGGTGGCCGCGACGTTCTGCAGGTTCGCGTACTGCGGCGAGGGGAAGGTGATCGTCACCTGGTTACCCGAAGTGCTGACTCCGGAGATGTTCAGGCCGGTGGTGTTCACATCCGGGTACTGCTTGAGCATCTTGTAGGTGAAGGCCACGTCGGCGGCGGTCATCGGGGTGCCGTCAGACCACTTGACGTTTGGCCGGACGGTGAACGTAATCGCCTTGCCGCCGTTGCTCCAGCTGTAGCCGGTGGCCAGCCAGGGGTAATACACACCCGGCTTGAGAACGTTGGCCTGCAGCAGCGGCTCGTAGATGAGCGAGGTCGCGCCGAGGAGCGACGCGGCCGACGACTGGACGAACGGGTTGAAGTTCTGGCTGATCGAGTTCTGCTGAGCTGACTCGACCGTCAGCACGGCGTTCGAGCTGGCGGACGTCGTCGCGGCGGCGTTGGACGACGACGGGGACCCGCCGGTCGTGCCGCCTCCACAGCCCGCCAGGACCGCCGCCGCAGCGACTCCGTACAGGCCCCGTCTGACGAGTACTGGGTTCTTCCATCGCTTCATCGAGCGACCACCTCTCTGATACAAAATCCATGTCGATATGTGGTGTTCCGGCGACGCGTCAGCGCCGCCGGGCGCTGCTGTAGGCGGGTCGGGGCTCCCGGGTGAGGCCGGGGGCACCGGCTTGGCTGCCCAGCCATGCCTGCGCCGCTTCGCAGGCGTGGCCACACGGGCTCACCTAGCCCATGGCCGGCAGTCCTCCTTCGCTTGGCACGACGGCCAACTCCGGCACGAGCGGCCCGGTCTGCAGGGCGAAGGTGTCGGGGTCGGGCGAGGACGAGATGAGCCGCCGCGTGTACTCGTGCTGGGGCTGCTGGGTCACCTGCTCGGCGGCGCCTCGCTCCACGATCTCTCCCTGGTGCATGACCAGGATCTCGTCGGCGAAGTACCGGGCCGAGGCGATGTCGTGGGTGATGTAGAGCACGGCGAGGTTCAGGTTCGTGCGCAGGTCCTGGATGAGGTCGAGAACCTCGAGGCGAATCGACACGTCGAGCATCGAGACGGGCTCGTCGGCCAGCAGGACCCGGGGGGCGGCGGCCAGCGCGCGGGCGATGGCGACCCGCTGGCGCTGGCCGCCGGAGAGCTCATGCGGGTAGGCGTCGCGGAACTTGGCCACCGGGAGCAGCCGGACGCGCTCGAGCAGGCGGTCGATCTCGGCCACCGTCGGTTCCAGGCCCGTCCGGCGGCTGTGCACCGAGAGGGCGCGGCGGAGGTGGTAGCTGACCGTGTGCAGCGGGTTCAGCGATGCGAACGGGTCCTGGAAGACCATCTGGACCTCGCTCTTGTAGGCCCGAAAGCCGCGTCGCGCCGCCGGGTCAAGCGCGGTGCCGTCGAGGCGGATCTCCCCCGAGGTGGCGCGCTCCTGGCCGGCCAGAAGCTTGGCGATCGTGCTCTTGCCCGATCCGCTCTCCCCCACCAGCGCGGTGACCGCGCCCTGGCGCAGGGCAAAGCTCACGCCGCGCACGGCCGCCACCTTGGCCCCCCGGCCCGAGCGCGCGAGCCGGTACTCCTTGCCCAGGTCCACCGCCTCGAGCACGGCCGGTCCCTGCGGCGCCGGAGCCGCGACCGGCCGGTCCGCCCCCGCCTGGGCCACCGGCACCGCGGTCAGGGGCGCGATCGGGAACGGGCACGCGGACAGCACCCGAGGGTCATCGCCGCGCGCCCGCAGCTGCATGTCGACCGTCCCGCAGCTCTCGCGGGCGAATGCGCAGCGAGGCGCGAACGGACAGCCCTGCAGGCTCCCGCGGAGATCCGGGGGTGAGCCGGGGATGCCCGTCAGCGCGGTGCGCGGGCCGCGCAGGCGCGGGAAGGAGTTCAGCAGCCCCCGCGTGTACGGGTGCGCCGGAGCGGTGCGGATCTGGTCGGTGGGAGCCGACTCCACCACCTGCCCCGCGTACATGATGACCACGCGGTCGGCCGTCTCGAGCAGCAGCGAGAGGTCGTGGGTGATGAACAGAATCGAGAAGCCAAGGCGCTCGCGCAGACCGAAGATCTCCCGCACGATCTCGCGCTGGACGACCACGTCGAGGCCGGTGGTCGGCTCATCCATGATGACCACCTCAGGCTCGGCCGCCAGGGCCATGGCGATCATCACCCGCTGGCGCATGCCTCCGGACAGCTCGTGGGGGTAGCTGCCCAGCCGCGCCCGCGGAATGCCCACCAACTCGATCATCGCGGCCACCCGGCTGTGCGCCTCCTCGTCGGACAGGCGCAGGTGCGCGCGCAGCGCGTCCAACAGCTGGTCGCGGATGCGCAGCACAGGGTTCAGGGCGTTCATCGCGCTCTGAAAGACGATCGAGATCTCGCGCCAGCGCAAAGCGCGCAGCTGCGCCGGCGAGGCGCCGAGGACGTCGAAGCCGTCGGCGCCGGCCAGCCGCCGTCCCCGGTAGGTCACCTGACCGCCCGTGACGACGGCGGGAGGGCGCAGGAGCCGAACGGCCCCGTAGGCGAGGGTCGACTTGCCACAGCCGCTCTCCCCCGCCAGGCCGACGATCTGACCCGGGTAGAGGTCGAGGTCCACCCCCCGGACGGCGCGCGCGTCGCCGCCGGCCGAGCGGTAGGAGATCGACAGATCGCGGATCTCCAGGACCGGTGCCTGCGGTTTCATCCTGCGTCCTCCATCCGTAGAACGGGCGTCGGGTCAGCCGGCCGCCAGGACCGGCGGCCGATCCGGATTGCTCCCCCTCGCAGCCGCGGGTTGCCGAGCTCGTCGAGGCCAAAGTTCAGCAACACAAGGCTCATGCCCAGCAGCGCGACGGCGATCCCGGGCGGCGCGTACCACCACCAGGCGTTGAGCTGCACGGCATTGCCGTTCTGGGCCCAGTAGAGCATCGTGCCCAGGCTCCAGTGGGACAGGTCGGCCACGCCGATGAACGCCAGCGCGACCGAGGTGAGGATCGCGTAGAGCACCGTGCCGACGAAGCTGGCGGCGATCAGCCCAACCTCGTTGGGCAGGATCTCGAACAGGATCAGCCGCCACGGGCGCTCGCCCACCTCGCGTGCTGCGGCCACGAAGTCGCGGCCCTGCAGGGAGAGCGTCTGGGCGCGGATCACCCGCGCGCCCCACGGCCAGGCCAGGAAGCTCAGCACCGCCGCGGTCGGCAGCTCGCCCGAGTGCGGCAGGTAGCCGAGGATGACCACCAGCAGCGGGAGCGCGGGCAGCACCAGGAACACGTTGGCCAGCAGCGACAGGCCCTCGTCGGTGTAGCCGCCGAGATAGCCGGCGGTGGTCCCGACCAGCACCGCCAGGGTGGTGGCGATCAGACCGGTCAACAGCCCGAGCACCACGGTCGAGCGCAAACCGGTGAGCAGCTGGGAGAGCACGTCCTGCCCGGTGGCGGTCGTGCCCAGCAGGTGCGCCCCGCTGGGACCGAGCGCCATCTGCTGCCCGGCGGTCGTGGCGGAGGGGTCATACGGCGCCACCGCGGGTCCGATGATGGCCACGACGATGAACACCCCCAGGATGGCGGCGCCGATCTTGGCCTTCAGGGGCAACCGGCGCAGGGCGGCAAGGCGATGCGGGGCGGGCGGCCCGGACACCTCGCCGGCTTCCAGCTGGCTGGTCGGGTTCAGCGCGGACATCAGACGGCGCTCCGGGTCCGGGCCCGCGGGTCGGCGATCACGTACAGCAGGTCGGCGATCAGCGACGCGAGCAGGACCGACAGCGCGATGACCAGGAAGATGCCCTGCAGCAGCGGGTAATCGTTGGAGGTGACCGCGTTGTAGAGCGTCAGGCCAATGCCCGGATAGGAGAAGACGATCTCCATGACCAGCGCGCCCGCGACGACGAAGCCCAGCGACAGGGCGAACCCGGCCAGGTTGGGCAGCATGGCGTTGCGAGCCGCGTAGGTGAACATCACCCGGCGAGGCGAGAGCCCCTTGGCCTGCGCGACGAGGACGTAGTCCTCGGAGATCGTGGTGATCATGACGTTGCGCATCTGGAGCATCCAGCCGGCCACCGAGGTGACGATGATCGTCAGCGCCGGCAGGATCGAGTGGTCGACGGCGCTGGAGATGAACGGCCAGTTCAAGCCGGGGCTCAGCCCAAGGTCATAGCCCTGGCCGAACGGGAACAGCCTCAACTGGAGCGCGAATACCTGGATCACGATCAGGGCGAGGAAGAAGTAGGGCGTGGCCTGCAGGAACGTGAGCGCGGGCAGGGACCGGTCCAGCCATCCGTCGCGCCGCCAGGCCGCAAAGATGCCGAGCACCGTCCCGAGCAGGAAGCTGATGACCGTGGCCGTGCCGACGAGGATCAGCGTCCAGGGCAGGGTCTGGCCGATGATCGACGTCACCGGCGTCGGGTACTGGCTCACCGACAGCCCGAGGTTGCCGTGCAGCAGGTCGCCCCAGTAGGTGAAGTACTGGCTGATCAGGCTGCCGTGCGTGTGGGCGCCGAATTCGGCCTGGAGCGCCTTCAGCGATGACGCGTCCAGCGTGGGGTACTTCGCCAGCAGGCTGTCCACGGCATTGCCCGGCATGACGCGGGGGATGGCGAAGTTCACCGTCACCGCCACCCATACCGCAACGGCGTAGAAACCGAGTCGCCGCGCTAGGAACCACATCCGCTTTGCTCTCCCTCTCTGTCAGGGGCTGCGTCGACGACCAGTGGCCGCGACCTCAAACACCCTCTGCGCTGTAACGCTACCGTAAACGGTTACGGACTGTCAAGTTCGTTTGTTTTAGGGTCCAAACGGCGCTCGGCACGCGCGCGCGGGGGACTTACGTAACGAACCAAATCAAAGAATTTCCGAAACATTTCATGAAACATGCTTAAATACGCCGCCCATGAGCGCCATGCCTGACGAGAACGGCCGGACCGGCCGGCTGACCATCCGACAGGTCGCAGACCTGGCCGGCGTGTCGACGGCTACCGTCTCGCGGGTCATCAACGGCCGCGCCGAGGTGTCCGAACAGTCCCGCGATGCGGTCATGCGGGTGGTGCGGGAATACGGCTACAGCACCAATCGCACCGCGCGCGCGCTGTCGGCAGGACGCACCGGACTGATCGGCGTGACGCTGCCGATGCTGCACCACTCCTATTTCTCGATCATCCTGGCCGGCGCGGCCGAAGCGCTCTACGAGCACGACATGCGGATGGTGCTCTGCCCCACTCAGCACGAGCACGAACGGGAGGTCACGCTCCTCGAGCGCCTGATGCAGGGAACCACCGACGGAGCGATGCTCATCCTGCCCGAGGAGTCAGGGGAGGAACTGCGCGGTCTGCACGATCACGGCTATCCGTTCGTGATCGTCGACCCCCGCCACCCGCGCAACGAGGAGGTGCCCACGGTCTCGGCGGCGCACTCCTCGGGGGCCGGCGAGGCCGTCGATCACCTGCTCGAGCTCGGGCATCGCCGGATCGCGGCCATCACTGGCCCGCGCGGCTGGATCGCCACCGAGGACCGCCTGCGCGGCTATCACGGCGCGCTGGCGGCGGCGGGGATCATGCCCGATCCTGAGCTCGAGGTCGCCTCGAACTTCGAGACCAGCGGTGGCGCGCGCGCTGCCCAGGCTCTGCTCGAGCTCGACCGCCCTCCCACCGCGATCTTCGCCTTCAACGACATGATGGCCATCGGCGCCATGCAAGCGGTGCGAGCCCGAGGGCTGCAGGTGCCCGATGACATCTCGGTCATCGGCTTCGACGACACGTTCGAGGCCGAGATCGTGGTCCCGGCGCTGACCACTGTGCGCCAGCCGTTGGCCGAGATGGGACGTATGGGCGTGTCCCAGCTCGTGCGCATCCTGCACAACCAGCGCATCGACGCGCTCCACGTCGAAGTCGAGACCAAGCTGGTCGTGCGCGACTCCACCGCCGCGCCCCGCCGGGACTGACGGCAAGCCCTCACGGCGGGGCCGGTCTGGCGACCGACCCCGCCGCAGTGTGGCTAGAAGCCCAGGCGCCAGATCCCGCGACCGTGGGTGGCCGCGTAGATGTAGCCGCCGGGACCGACCGTGAGGTCGTTGACGGAGGCGTTGGGCAGGCCGCTGCCCAGGCGCGACCATGTCGTGCCTGCGCCCTGGCCGGCCGCCGCGCTGAACACCCCGGCATCGGTGGCCAGCGCGAGCTTGCCGCCGCTGAGGACGAGCGCGTCAGAGGCGATGTCGGGCAGGTTGCCCGACACGTCGGTCCAGCTCTGGCCACCGTTGGTGGTCTCGAACACGTGACCGACGCCGCCGCCCGGGATCCAGCGCCGCGAATAGCCGTTGAACACGGCGTAGGCGTGTGCCGGATTGCTCGGGTCGACGGTGACCCCGGCGATGTAGCGGTTCGGCAGCCCGGCGGTGCTGACGTTGTGCCAGGTGCCGCCGTAGTTGGTGGCGATCCCCGAGGCGAACGCGGCGCCCGGGTTGCCGCCGCCCCCGACCCACGCGGCGTAGACGATGCTGCCGCCGTTGGCCGAGCTCAGCGCGGTGACCGCGTTGCCTGCTCCGGTGTCGAACACGTTGCTCCATGAGCACGCGCTGTTGGTGCAGCTCGTGTTCCAGCCGGCCTTGGTGATCCACACGTACCGGCCGCCGGTGGCCCACACGCTCTTGTTCTGCTGGTCCTGGGTGAGCGGCGTGACAAACCGGGCACCCGGGTCACAGTCGGGGCGCAGCGTCATTCCCACCGTGGCCTGAGCGGCACACGTCGGGCTGACGTAGTCGTAGAACGAATGACCGCCGTCCGTGGACGAATACATCGCCCCGTCGGTGTACTCGCCGACCATGTTGTTGGCGTTATTCGGATCGACGACGACGTCGAAGCCGTCGCCGCCGGCCGGCTCGGCCATCTGGCTTGCGCCACTGGCCATCACCGAGGTGCCGTTGTCCTGCAGGCCGCCCCATACGCCGGTGCCCTGGCCCCCGAGCTTGCCGGCCCGGGCGTCGTAGTACTGCCAGGAGCGCAGGGTCGCGTTGAGGTCTGACCAGCCGCCGTACTGCTGGGTGTCGCTCAGCGGCCGGCTGTAGACGCCGCCGTCGTTGCCGATCACGACATTGCCGTCGACCAGCATCAGCGCGTGCTGGTCGGGGTGGGTCCCGTTCGGGCACGAGCTGCCGCAGGCCAGGCCGTAGTTCCAGTACGGGCTCGCCGTGTTCCAGCTCTGGCCGGCGTTGCTGGACTCGAAGACCTCCTCCAGCGAGGCGTACACGTGGTTCGGGTTGGCCGGGTCGACCGCGAGCGCCTGGTTGTACCAGGCCTGCACGCCGACGCCGTAACCCGATCCGACTCCGAGCGCCGAGCCGTCAGCGGCCAGCGTCTTCTCGTCGCCGATCTTCGTCCAGGTGCCACCGACGTCGGCCGGCTTGCCGGAGGTCACGAAGATCCCCTGGAGCACCGACTCGTCACCGGCCGACAGCATTGCCGGGGACTGGACGATCGCGTAGAGCTTGGATCCATCGGCGGCGTAGGCGAACGTCGTACGGCCGATGTCGTTGGCGTTGATCGCTCCCTTCGGGGTCACCTTGGTGAAGCTGGTGCCGCCGTTCGTCGACTCGTAGAAGCCGTTGCTCGGCAGGTCAGCCGAGCGCCAGCCGGCTCCGGCGATGACGTCCTTGCCCTTGCTGCCGGGCACGATGGCAACCGAGGTCACCTGGTTGGTGTAGTAGGGCTGGGCATCCGGCGCGCCGCCGTCGGGCGTGAGCACCTCGGTCCACGTGCTCGAGCCCTTGGCGAGCCGCCACAGGCCGTTGTTGGTCGCCGCGTACGCGGTGCCGTCGGGCCCGAAGGCGATCTGGAAGACCGTGCGGCCGGCGATCGGGTTGGTCCCGTTGGCGGCGTCGCCGAGGCGCTGGTAGGTCGCGCCGTCGTCGGTCGACCGATACACGCCGGTTCCGGCGTAGCTGTCCTGGCTGGTGTTCGCCTCACCGGTACCGACCCACAGTGAGCCGTCGGGCGCCGTGGTCACGGCGCCGATCGACAGCGACGGCATATTGTCGAACGTCGGGGACCAGTTCTGCCCCCGATCGGTCGAACGCCACACGCCGCCGTCGGCGGTGCCGGCGAACCAGGCGCCGTCCGGGGTCCGCGCGAGCGCGGTCGAGCGACCGCCCACGAGGGACCAGCCGGCGCCGGCATTGCTCCAGAACGGGTCGGTGTAGTTGGACGGCTGGGCGTTGTAGGGGCTGTTGGTGACCTCCTGCCACGCCGAGCCGCTGCTCGGCAGGCCGGCGGCCTGCTGCTGGGCGGCGACGAGCGCGTCGCCGGACACGGTCGCACCGGGTGCGGTGCGCTGGTTGGAGTACTGCGCGGCCGAGCCGGCGAGATCGCCGTCGTCGGGCGACCGCGTGGCGCTTGGGCCGGCTGAGTGGGCCTTCTGGTAGGCCCGGAATGCGTGCTGCCGCGTGGCGGCGCCACGGCTGGGATTACTGCCGGCGGTCGCTCCGGCGACCGCCGGGACGGCTCCGATCGCGACCACCCCAAGGGCAGCCAGGGTTCGATACCTGAAGTGCAACCTTCTCCTCCTCCTTGCAGACGTGCCGGGCACCCGCTCACGCGCGGCGACCACGCGGCGCCGCCTGGGTACCCCGGCCAGGACGGCGGGCGACGCTATCAACTCGCGCCCCGGCACGACGTCCGAGGCGTCGACGTCGCGTTGGACACGCTGACCGTGCGCGAGCGCGACGAGGTGCCTGCGAGGATTTTCTTGACACCTAGCCGTGCTATGCCTTATCGTGCTAGGTATGAGGGCGGACGCACTGAGTGGACAGCTCGACGCGATGATCCTGGCCACCCTGGTCGACGAGCCCGCGCACGGCTATGCCATCCTCGGCCGCCTGCGGGAGCGCAGCAGCGGGGCGTTCGATCTGGCCGAGGGCACGATCTACCCGGCGTTGCACCGACTTGAGCGCGACGGCCTTCTGAGCAGCTCGTGGTCGAGCGAGAGCGGCCGGCGCCGGCGCACCTATGAGCTCACCCGCGGCGGGCGCGCCGCGCTGCAGGAGCGCCGCCACGAGTGGCGCCACTTCTCCCAGGCCGTCGAGGCGGTGCTCGGATGAGCTGGCTTCAGCAGCTGGCCGACGAGCTGACCGCGCGCGGCGTCGGCGGCCGTGATCGGCGCAGCATCCTGGACGAGCTGCGCGACCACATCGCCTGCGAGCACGGGAGCGTGGACCGGCTCGGCGACCCCCGCGAGCTGGCCGGCTCCTTCGCCGACGAGCTCGCCACCTCGCGCATCCGCCGCGCCGCGCTGTGGACGTTCGGCGCCCTGGCCGCCGCGGCGCTCGTGCTCGCCGTCTCCCAGGTGGCGATCAATCACGCCGGCGGGTATCCGGGCTTCGATCATGGTCTCTCCCAGCTTCTGTTCTGGCCCGCCCTGCTGGGCGTCACCGTCGCGCCACAGGCGGCGCTGGTCGCCGGGACGCTGGCCGCCCTGCGCGCGGTGCGCCGCCGGCGCACCGCATCCCTGCCGGCGGCCGAGCTCGCGCTCGTGGCCCGGAGGTCGCGGGTGGCGCTGGCCGCCGGACTGGCCACGATGGCCGGCCTGGGGATCTACGTGGTCAACTTCGTCACGCACTTCCCGGTCTGGTATGAGGTCGTCGTGGCCGGACTCGCCGCCGTGGCCGCGGTCGGCCTGGTCATCGCCTGGCGGACGGTGGCCCGGGCGGGCAGCGTGGTGTGCGGCGCGGAGGGCCCGGCCGGGGACGTCTTCGACGACCTGCCGATGATCAGGTGGGACTGGCTGCGCCGGCACCCCTGGCTACTGGGAGCGCTCGCCTCTCTCCTGGCGGCCGGCGTGATCACCGCCGGGACCGGACACGCCGAGCACTCCCTGATCGAAGGGCTTCAGCGCGGCATCCCCGAGGGGCTCGCCGCCGCGATCGGGTTCATCTTGCTCGGACGGGCGATCGGGGTCGCCGGCCCCGCCCCGGCGCAGGACCCCTACCCGCCGACCGACGCGTAGACCTCGTCGAGCAGGCCGCGGCGGTCGTGGAGGCGGAAGTTCTCCTGCAGATACTGCTCGGTCTCCTCGCGCGTCGAGCCGTTGAGCGCCATGTTGAGGGCGATCAGACGCGCGTTCTCGTCGTCGGCGCCGTTGGTGGCGGACCCGGTCCGGGCGGGCTCCTGGGCTGACGCGGGCTCGTGGTGGGCAGCGTCGGCCGCCGGCTCGGCGGGACGGGCCGGCGCGTCGAACCCGGTGGGCTGGGCTTCGGGCTGGAAGCGCGGGCGCGGGTTGACCGCGTCGCGGACCTCGTCGAGGTTGGTCTCGAGCAGCTGCAGGTCGGCGTTGAGCCGGTTGCCGCCCGTCTTGAGCGCCTCGATCAGCGCGCCGAGCTCGCTCTCCATCGCCTCGATGCGCCCCAGCATCCCGTTCGTCGACTCCGACACCCGGCCCACGTAGTCGCGCGCCTGCGAGGTGGCCTGCTCGCGCATGGCCTGCGCCTCGCTGGACGCCTCGGTGCGGATGTCCGTCGCCTCGTCCTCGGCCTGGCGCTGGATCTCGGCCGCGCTGCTCTCCGCGGCTTCGACGATCGACCGGACCTGCTCGCTCGCCGCCGCGGCCAGCGTCTCGGTCCGCCTCCGGGAGGATCGCTTGAGCTCGTCGACCTCATTGGCCAGCGCGGCCAGATGGGCATCGACGGCGTCGGGGTCATACCCCCGGCGTCCGATCGGGAAGTCCTTGCGCTCGATTCTCTGCCGGTCCAGGGCCACGGCAACCACCTCTCGGGTCTACAACTCTGTCGGAGGCGCCCGAGGCTACCGGACCGGGCGGACCGGTCGGACCGACCCGCTTCCCCTGGCGAACGGCGTCGACTGGAGCAGTGACGAGCGGGTCGCTGGGTCGAGTGCATTAGGTGACAAAGCGCGGCTTGGCGGGGGCGCTGTGGTCGGAAATGCACCGTGGCGGGGCATTTGCGACCTTTCTGCGTGCCGAGCGGGCACTTTGTTGCGAAATGCACCGATCGCCGCACCCCGCAGGCGGTCTGCAACGTGGCCCGCGCGCCCCCAGCCGATCCGCGTGTCCCTCTATCCACCGCCCACGGCAGGTAATGGGACACGCGACGCTGAACGCGGCACGCGCGTCACGTTGGCCACCGCCCCAGAGTCCGCACCTGCCCATTCCTGGCCCGCCGCCGGGGCGGCCCCGAGAGCGGAGCCGAGCGGCCTCCCGCTACGACGCGATCCTGGATTCGGGGGAGTTTGCGACCCGCTCCGGGTCGAACCTAGAAACGCCGTGGCGCAAACTCCCTAAGGGAATCTGCGCGGCACCCCCGGATTACGATCCGGTCAGCGCAGATTCCCCGAGCTGCCGCTTGAGATCCCGGATCTCGTCGCGCAGCTTGGCCGCGTACTCGAAGCGCAACTCCTCGGCCGCTGCCAGCATCTCCTCCTCCAGCGAGACGATCGTCTTCTCGATCTCGGCCGGGGGCATCGCCGAGGTGTCGCGCCGGCGGCGGCGCGACTTGGGCACCTTGGAGTCGGATTGCAGGAAC
>JBEDUQ010000070.1:0-5427 GCA_040414855.1 Actinomycetota bacterium | reverse complement strand
GGCGCCGTTGACCAGCACCACTCGGGTTTCGATACCGACCCTCCCGTAGCTCATCGCATGGCCTGCGATCGTCCTGGCCCCGCGCGCCTCTCTCGACCCGGCCGCCGCCAGGGGACCGAGGTCGGCTCGCAGCACCGCGTCCGGGTCGAGCACGGCGACCAGCGCGTCGAAGTCGCCGTTCCGCGAGGCCGCCAGGAACGCGTCGACGACCTGGCGCTGGGTGTCGAGGTCGGCGTCGGGCGTCGGGCGCTCACCGCGGACGCGGCGGCGCGCCCGGCTGGCGAGCTGGCGTGCGGCCTCGGGGGTGCGGTCGACGATCGGCGCGATCTCGTCGAAGGGCACGGCGAACATGTCGTGCAGCACGAACGCGAGCCGCTCGGGAGGAGACAGCGTCTCCAGCACGACCAGCAGCGCCAGGCCGACGGAGTCCCCCAACAGCGCCTCGTGCTCGGGGTCGATCCCGTCGGCGCGGTCGATGATCGGATCGGGCACGTGCACGCCCAACGGCTCCTCGCGCCGCCTCGCGCGCGAGCGGAGCATGTTCAGCGAGACGCGCGCGACCACGGTGGTCAGCCAGGCGCCCAGGTTCTCGACCTCGCTCCGGTCGGCGCGGCTCAACCGCAGCCAGGCCTCCTGGACGGCGTCGTCGGCCTCGGCGAGCGAGCCGAGCATCCGATAGGCCACCGCTCTGAGCCGGACGCGGTGCGCCTGGAACCGCTCGGCCAGCCAGTCCCGATCCTCCATCGGTCACATTCCTCCGTCGCGTGGCGTCACATCACTGACCCGCGAACCACGGGTGATGTGACCAGGCTTCGGCAGGTCGGGCCACCACGCACGGCCGAACCGGGATGAAACCGGAGGATGACGCAGTCGCCGACCCGAGCGACTCTGGGGGTCACGACCCCCGGAGGCTCACGGGACCAGGACGGTCCAGCACTGCTCGCAGTAACGGAGGCTCGGGTGGTTGCGTACCCCGCAGTTCCCACACTGGGTGTAGGGATTCTGCGCCGACTGGCCCTGTTGGGCGCGCTTGACCATGGGGAGCTCCGCGGTATGGGCCTCCTCACCCTCCCACCACGACCGCGGCGCCTCGCTGGCCGGCTGGGCATCCGCCGGCGCCGAAGGCTCCCCGCCGGCGTAGCCGTTCCGCACGTGGGAGCCGTTGTGCCCGTTCCGTGAGTCGGGCTCGCTCGTTCCCTCGCCGTAGGCGTAGCCGAACGCGTCCGCCGACGACTCTACGGCGCCGTCCCACCCGGCCGCGGTCTCGCCGCCACCCCGCGCCCCCTGCTCCTGGGCGTCCCAGGCCCCTTGCTCCTGGGGGCTCCACGTCTCCTGTGGCGGCTCGCTCCACGAGCTCTGCCGCTGGTCTTCCCACGAGCGCGGTTGCCGCTGGGGGTCGTTCCAGCTCGCTTGCGGCTGGTCGTTCCAAGCGGCCTGCTGCGGCTGGTCGTTCCAGGCGGCCTGCTGTGGCTGTTCGTTCCAGGAGGCTTGCTGCCTGCCGTTCGCCTGCTGCGGGCCGCCGTTCCATGCGCCCTGCTGCTGGTCGTTCCACGCCGCTTCCTGTCGGGCGAGCCTGGCGGGCTCCTGCCGCTGCCGCGTGTCCCGTGGGCGCTCCGCCTGGGCGCCCCAGGCGGCCGCCCCCGGCGCGGGGCCCCAGACCGAGTTCTGGGCGCGGTTCGGCGCATCCACCGGCTCGGGGGACCACGCTCCGGCTGGACGGGTGTCCCATCCGCCGGGCTGGCCGGCCCAGGCGCCGGCGGGTGCTGCGCGGCGCTCGCGCTTGCGACGCCGGCGCTTGACCAGCATCACCATCAGCAGCACCAACAGCACGAGCACCACCACGCCCGCGCCGGGGGCGGCGTAGAGCAGCGGCACGCCGAGGATCTCCTTCGGCGTCTGATCCCTGCCGGCCGCGATCCCGCTGCGCGAGTCGCTGATCAGCTTGGCGACCAGCGGGTGCCCCGGGTCGAGGCTCTTGACCCGCTCGAGCAGGGGGAGGCCGCGCTTGTACCACTGCTTGTCATAGTCGTCGAGCGCTTTGCGGTAGGTCTTGGCCGCCGTCCCCTCCTGGGCAGAGACGTTCGCATCGCCGAGCAGGTCCTTCACGATCGAGGCCGGGACCGCGAAGTTGAGGCCCGAGACCTCACGGCCGGTGTTCTGGTCGACCGATCCGAAGGTCGCGACCCCGACCACCCTGCCCTGCTCGTCGAAGACCGGGCCGCCGCTGTTGCCGTGGGTCATGCCCGCGTCGGTCTGGAGGACCGTGTAGCCGCCCTTGACCTGCTTCTTGGCGCTGAGCACGCCCTGGGTGAGGGTCGGCTCTCCCTGGCTGTCCTTGGAGAAGTCCGGGTTGAAGGTCGCCGGGCCCGGATAGCCGAGCACGTACACGTGGTCCCCGGTGTTCAGGGCGCTGTCGTCGCCGAGCGGCACGGTCGCCGTGTTCTGGCCGTCGACCTTGATGACCGCGACGTCCTTACCAGGGAACTCCTCGCCGGCGGCGATCAGCTTGGCGACGCGCTTCTTCGACGGGCTGGTGTCGCCGCTGCCGCTGGAGGCGACCACGCTGATCTTGCGCTGGAAGTTGGCGAGCGTGGAGTTCTTCACCGACCAGCGGATGATCGCGTTCAGGAAGTTCCTGGCCTGGGTCGGGGTGAGCCCTTCCTGGCTGGCGCTGGAGATGAAGTCCTCGCCGTTGTCGCCGATGAACTGGGCCAGGGCCGCGGCTTTCAGCGTCTCGTCGCTCGGCGCGACCACGTGGGCGTTGGTGACCACGTAGCCGTCCGGGCTGATCGAGAACCCGGAGCCGGTGGCCGTCATTTTGAGGTTGGTCCGGAACTCGCGGCCGGACGCGCTCATCCAGCGGAACGGGTGCTTGGAGATCTCCTCGATGACCGCGGCCTGCTCCGCCGCTTGGGTCGCCGGGATCTCGCCTCGCCGGACGCGCTCGGAGACGATCCCCCCGATGATCCGGGCGTTGGCATCGGTCACGACCCATCCGGGCACGTGCATGATGGCCTTGAACTCCACCATGATCAGCCCGACACCCGGCCTCGACTGGTCGAAGATCCGGCGTGAGCTCAGCGGTTTGGGCTCGTCGGCCGCGGCGCTCGCGGGCACGCTCGCGGCCAGCATCGCGATCAGCAGCAGCAACGCCGCCAGGACCGCGTGTCTGCGCGAGTGCGCCACGGATGCCGCCGGTCCGGGCCTCTGAAACACGGATCGCTCCTTGCCAGCGCTCGATTTCCTGACTTCCGCTGGCGGCGGGTGATCAGACGCAACCGTTCGGGGGGGCGGCATGCTGAACTGAGCGCCGCGGGCGGCTTCTGTTGAGAAGAGCGCAAGATCCTCATGTTCCGTTTCACCCTCGAACGCCCGAGATCATCTTCGACGCCCCGCATTTGGGGTCAGCGCTCGGGGACCGGACGGGCTCGCCCGCCCGCGCCCCGCTCGCTCCTGGCGCGGCGACCCTCACAGCGTTCTCACCTCCCTCTCGGTTCCATGGTCGCGGTTCCAGGGGGGCGACCCAGTCGGCCTGGCCCGCTGGTCGATGGTGGGAGGCGGTGTTTGGCGCTTACTGGACTCCCGTTCCTGCTCATGCTGGCGGGAGCCGCGATCGTCGTGGTGGCCCTGACGATGGCGCTGTGGAACCGTTGGCCGCGGTGGTGGGCCAATCCCCTGCGATTGCTCAGCCTGCTGCTGGTCATGCTGTCCGGCATCTCGCTGGCCGCGGACATGGTCAACCGCGACTTCGACTTCTACAGCTCGTTCGGCGACCTGTTCGGGCAGGCGTCGGCGACCGGCCCGGCGGTCGCGCTCCCGGTGCAGGACTTCGGGAAGACGCAGAACGCCGCCAGCCGGGTCGTCCGCGTCCAGCTCGTCGGGCCGCGCTCCCACCTCAACCGGTACGCCCTGGTCTACCTGCCCGCCGCCTACTTCCAGCGGTCGCAGGCGCGGCGGAGGTTCCCGGTCATCGAGCTGTTCCACGGCTACCCAGGCAACCCGGTCAACTGGTTCAGCGCGCTGCACGTGGCCAAGGTGCTGGACGCGGAGATCGCCGACGGCCAGATGCCGCCGCTGATCGCGGTCGCCCCGACCGACAACGACGTGGGCAGGGACAGCGAATGCGTCAACGCCGTCCACGGTGAGCAGGACGACACCTACCTCGGGGTCGACGTTCCCGCCCTGATCGAGCGCGACTTCCGCACGCTCCAGGAGCCTCGCTCGTGGGCGACGATCGGCTACTCGACCGGCGGGTTCTGTGCGGTCAACATCGCGCTGCACCACCCAAGCCTCTACGGCGCCGCGGCGTCCCTGTCCGGCTATTTCACCCCGCTGATCAACCGGGATACCGGCGATCTCTACCTCCACGACCTCGCCGCCCGGCTCGCCAACACCCCGATCTGGGTGGTGCGGCACGACCGCGTGGACATCCCGCTCTACCTGGTCGCGAGCTTGGGTGATCCGTCAGCGGTGCGGGCGATGCAGAGCATGCGCCAGGTGGCCGGGCACCACATGCCCGTCGTCACCGTGACCCTGCCCTCCGGCGGCCACAACTTCCACGTCTGGTACGCGGCCAGCCTGACCGCGATCCCGTGGCTGGCGGCGCACCTGCCTCCGCCCGCGGACTCCGGCCCGTCGCCCCGACCGGCGGGGGTCGTCAGCCCGTCGGCCTGACCGGCCGCGCCGCCACGGATCTCGCCGCATATGCTCTTTTGCATGGCGACCTTCGAAGCTTCCGACGGCACGCGGCTCACCTTTCACCAGCGGGGTTCGGGTCACCAGCGGGATTCGGGTTCCGGGGACCGGCAGGGTCCTGGGAACCGGCAGGGTCCCGGTGCCCGCCCGCTGATCTGCCTTCCCGGCGGTCCCATGCAGGCATCGGCGTATCTCGGCGACCTCGGCAGGCTGCCCGCGCACCGCCCACTGGTGCTGCTGGACCTGCGTGGGACCGGCGACTCGGCCGCGCCGGTGGACCCGGCGAGCTACCGCTGCGATCGGCAGGTCGAGGACGTCGAGGCGTTGCGCGACCACCTCGGGCTGGACCGGATCGACCTGCTCGGACACTCCGCCGGTGGCACGCTCGCGCTCCTGTACGCCGCCAGGCACCCCGACCGCGTCGGTCGCCTCGCCCTCATCTGCCCGAGCCCGATGGCGGTCGGACTCCAGATCGCCGACCAGGATCGTAGTGAGGTCGTCGAGCCGCGCCGGGAGGAACCATGGTTCCCGGACGCCTTCGCCGCGTTCGAGCGGATCTGGTCGGGCGACGCCACCGCCGAGGACTGGAAGGCGATCGTGCCGTTCACCTACGGCCGTTGGGACGCCAGCGCCCAGGCCCAGGTCGCCCGCGAAGCGGACCAGAAGAACCCGGACGCGGCCGCCGTCTACTACTCGGCCGGCGCCGTCGACCCGGACGCGACCAGGGCCGCC
>JBEDUQ010000069.1:0-6677 GCA_040414855.1 Actinomycetota bacterium | reverse complement strand
CGCCGCCCTGCCACTGGAGCTCGGCGATCGGCAGCTTCGCGGTGTGCTGGGCGTCGAA
Source organism: Actinomycetota bacterium (assembly GCA_040414855.1). GTDB lineage: Bacteria > Actinomycetota > CALGFH01 > CALGFH01 > CALGFH01 > DASVXQ01. The sequence continues at coordinate 6,619 of JBEDUQ010000069.1, read as the reverse complement.
CTTGACCGGCCCGACCACGTAGGTCTTGTCGGTGCGGCCGATCGCCTGGTTGACCTTGCTCGCGTCGGTCGAGCCGGCGGCGCTGATCCCGTCCATCAGGATCTGGGCGGCCGCGTAGCTGTCGGCGATGTGCTGCGAGTAGGTCTGCTTGGTCTCCTGCTCGAACGCCTGCCGGAGCTGCCCGGCGCCGGGGTAGGGGAACGACGAGTCCCAGTAGCCGCCGACGATCACGCCGTCGCCAAGGCTGCCGAGCGCCTGCGAGAACTGCACCGGCTCGGCGCCCTTCTCGGCCACGATCACCTTGGGCGTCCAGCCGGCGGCCGCCATCTGCTTGCGGATGGTCACCGCCTGCGGGGTCACGGCGTCGATCAGGAAGACGTCGGCGCCGGTCGCCTTGGCGTTCTCGATCAGCGAGTTGAACTGGGTGTTGTCGACCGGGAACGACTGCTTCGACGCCACCGTGTAGCCGTACTGGGCGGCCAGCTTCGGCCAGAGCTGCCCGCCGACCACGGCCCCGTCCGGCCCGTTGTCGTGGACGATGGCGACCTTCCGGTTGGTCTGCACCCCGGCGGCCTCGAGCGTCTTGAACGGGGCCTCGGCGAGGTCCGGCTCATGGAAGAACACGTCCCAGACGTACTGCCATTGCTTCACGCTCTTGAAGGCCTCCAGCGGCGCGCAGCCGGTGACCATCGGGACCCGGTTGCGGTCGGCGACCACGGCCCCGGCGTTGACCAGCGCGGGAGTGCAGGAGCCGAGCAGGGCGGTGACCTTGTTGCGGCTGATCAGCGTGTCGGTGTTGGCGGAGGTGGTGTTCGGGTCGGTCTTGTCGTCGAGCAGCACCAGCCGCACCTTGCGCCGGTCGCCGCCCACCTCGAGGCCGCCGGCGCGGTTGACCTCGTCCACCGCGTGCTGGTAGCCCCAGCGCTGGAAGCTGCCGAACCCTGCCAGGGGTCCCGACAGCGGGATCGACGCGCCGATCACGATCTCCGACTCCGAGGTCGAGGCCGGCTTGCCGGCGCAGCCGACCGCCAGCAGGATCAGGCACATCGTCAGGACCGCCAGCGCGCCCCTCGGCGCGCGCGTCAACGCGCGGCCTGGCGCAGGCGGGCGTGGGCGGTCGGCCGCCACCATCATTGCGTTCACCTCTCCGGAATCGTCTGTCCTGGAGCGCAGCACAGCCGTCCCGCCACGAGCGCGTACGCTAGGCGGCATTACGAGCTATGTCAAGGCTTGCAATGTTTCTGCGGATCGGTCCGCATCGACCGGCAGGTGCCGGTGTAGGCGGTGGCACTTCCCACGCCGTGCGCGCCGAACGCGGTGAGGGACCCGAAGACGCCGATCAGCGGGAAGGCTCGTTCCATGCGCACAGCACCATCTCGGTGGTGAAGCCCGGGCCGAAGGCGAGCAGCAGGCCGGTGGCGTCGTGGGCGGGGCGCTGCTGGGCGAAGGTGCGGGCGAGCACGTCGAGGACGACCACGCTGGAGACGTTGCCGACCTCGCGGAGGCTGTCCCAGGAGAGGGCGAGCAGCTCGGCTGGTAGGTCGAGGCCGTCGGCGACGGCGCGGAGCACGGCCGGGCCGCCGGTGTGGCAGATGACGAACTCCAGGTCGCCCGGCTTGGTGCCGTGCTGTTCCAGGAACCGCTCGACCACGGGGATGACCATCGGGACGGTAGTGCGGACTCTCGGGTTGGTGGCGAAGTGGAAGCCCTGCTCGCTGGTGGTGCCGGCGATCACCTGGGTGGAGTCGGGGACCAGGTGCTGGGCGTTGGCGATCAGCCGTGGCCCGGGGGCGCGGTCGTCGCCGCGGACCACGGTGGCGGCGGCGCCGTCGCCGAACAGGCCGGCGCTGATGAAGTCGGAGATCGAGGTGTGCTCCGGCTGGTAGGACAGTGAGCACAGCTCGACGGCGATGACCAGGGCGTTGGTGTGCCTGGTGGCGCGGCCGTCCTCGAAGCGGTACGGATGGGCGCGCAGGTAGTCGTGTGCCTGGGCGATGGCGGTGCCGCCGGCGGCGCAGCCGAGCTGCTGGATCGGCAGGCGGCGGACGGTGGAGCGCAGGCCGAGCTCGCCGGCGATGTAGGCGTCGGGGCCGGGGAGCATGTAGCCGGTGCAGGAGACGACCACCAGCGCGTCGACGTCGATCGGGTCGACGCCGGCGGTTTGGAGCGCGCGGCGTCCGGCTTCGGCGCCCAACCGCACGGCGTGGCTGGCGTAGACCTGGTTGCGGGCGCCGAAGCCGTCGTCGCCGAGGGTGTCGTCCAGCGAGCGGACCATCCTGCGGGTGGAGACCTCGGTGTTGCGCATGACCTGGAGGCCGCGGTCGAGGTTGGGGAGGCCGGCTTGGCGGTCGGCGACCGCGGCGACCATCTGTTCCTGGCCGATCACGTGCTCGGGCCAGACCAGCTCGGGGGCGCACACGGTCGCCATCTCAGGATCCCCCTCCGGCCTCGACGCGCAGGGTGGGCGCGGCGGTCACGGTCGTCGTGGTGGTGGCGGGTTGGGTGCTGCGGAGGCTGCACACGGGTTGGCCGGGGATGACGATCTGGCCGGCGTTGACCAGCCAGACGTCGAGCGGGCCGGCGAAGGGGCTGTGGACCTGCTGGCGGACGGCGCCGTTGCGGACCTCGCCGATCAGGGTGCCGGCGGCCAGCATTAGTGTCCCGTTAGTGGCCGGGGGCAGGCTCGCCGGGTGGAACCGGCCATAGTCCGGTGAGACGACGAACTGGAACGGCAGCACCACGACCTCCCCCTGGTCGCCGTGCGAAGCGCCGTCGTCCCCGAGCCCCGCGAAGGGTCCCTGGTAGGGGTCTTGGTGGGGGCCGGAGCGGTCGTCGGAGCGCCGGCTGGTGTTGGAGACCATCACCATGCGTCGTACGCCTCTGACTCGAAGCCGTCCGCCGGCACGTACTCGTGGTCCGGCGGGGCACCGCTCCCGTTGCCGTTTCGGCCAGCTCGGCCGGACGGGCCAGCCGCGCCCGCGGCGCCACCTCGGCTACCTCCGCCAACTCGGCCGGCCGCGCCGGCTGGGCGGTTGGCGTGGTCGGACGGGGAGCGCCCGCACCAGCACGGCGGCGACGAGGTGGGCGGTCGCGGGACGAACGGTGGGAGCGGTGGGGTGACTGGCATGGCGGCGGCCCCCTTGGTCCTGGCGGTTCCTCCGCCCCCGCACCGGGTCTCGGGCCGGTGCGGGAGGCGGGTGCAGGTAATGATAGAGATCGCTATCTCTACAAGCAAGACGTCAGTTTCGCCGCGCGACGAAGGGGAGCTGGATCCATGACCGACAGCAGCGGGGGACCGGACCGCGGAGCCCAGGCGCACTCACCCGCCGGGGCGCACTCACCCGCCGGGGCGCCCGCCGGGGCGCAACCACCCGCCGGGGCGCACTCACCGGCCCGGGCGCAATCACCCGGGCTCAGACTGGACCGCCGGGGGTTCCTGCGGGCCGCGGGGGGACTCTCCGCGGCGGCGGGGCTGGCGGCGGTCCTGCCAGGATGCGGCTCGCGGGGTGGTGGCCCGACCGCCTCGCGGCCGGTGCGCTTTGGGGCGGTGTCGTCCCAGAGCGGCAGCCTCGCCGGCTTCGGGCAGTCGGACACGTTCGTGTTTCAGCAGGTCCGTGAGCAGCTCAAGGACGGCCTGAAGATCGGTGGCGCCTCCCACCCGGTCGAGATCCGCGTGCGCGACAACGCCTCCGACCCCGACCGTGCCGGCGAGGTCGCGCGTGACCTGATCGAGGGCGGGATCGACCTGATGGTGGTCGCCGGCGCCCCGGAGACGGTCAACCCGGTGGCCGACGCCTGCGAGCACGCCGGCGTCCCCTGCCTGTCGAGCAGCGCGCCCTGGCAGCCCTGGTACTTCGGCCGCCAGGAGGACCCCGCCAACCCGCGCCCGTTCGAGTGGACCTACCACTTCTTCTGGGGGCTCGAGGACATCATCCGGGTGTTCGGAGGGCTCTGGCAGCAGATCGAGAACGACCAGACGATCGCCGGGCTGTTCGCGCTCAACGCCGACGGCGACGCCTGGGCCGACCCGACGCGCGGCCTGCCGGGGGCGTTCCGGCCCCGCGGCTACAAGTTCGCCCCGGTGCCGCGCTTCAAGGACCTCACCGACGACTTCGACGCGCAGATCAAAGCCTGCGTGAAGGGCAACGCCGAGATCCTCACCGGGAACCCGCAGCCGCCCGACTTCGCGACCTTCTGGAACCAGGCCAACCGCAGCGGTTACCGGCCGGTGGTCGCGACCGTCGGCAAGGCGCTGCTGTTCCCCGCGTTCGTCGAGGTGCTCACCCCCAACGCCAGCGGGCTCGCCACCGAGGTGTGGTGGCATCCCACCTGGCCGTACCGCTCGTCGCTGACCGGGCAGAGCTGCGCCCAGCTCGCCGCCGACTACACCAGGCGCACCTACCGGCAGTGGAGCCAGCCGCTCGGTCCCATGCACGCCGCCTTCGAGGTCGCCGTGGCCGCGCTCCAGCGGGCCGGCCTCGGCGACGGCCGCGCGATCGTCGACGCGATCCGCTCCACCGACATGGAGACCGTGGTCGGCCGTCTCGCCTGGGGCAAGGACCGGGCCCTCCCGCCGACCGTGGCCAGGTCACCGCTGGTCGGCGGCCAGTGGCGGGCGGGCCGCGACTTCCCCTTCGACCTTGTGCTCGTCAGCAACCCCCACTACCCGCAGATCCCCGTCGCGAGCCGGCTCCAGCCGCTCGGCGCGGTCTGAACACGGACGCCGGGAGTCACGATGCTCCAGAACCTCCAGATCAGATCCAAGCTGGTCGCGATCCTGATCCTGCCGTTGCTCGCGCTGGCCGTGCTCGCCTCCAGCCTGGCGGTGTCGCGGATCTCGGCGAGCGCGTCGGCCGACCGGCTGGCCAGGATCACCCAGTTCGGCGCCTCCAGCCTGACCGACCTGGTCGACGCGCTGCAGCGCGAGCGGGCGGTCACCAACGGCTATGTCGCCAGCGGCCACAAGCGCAATTTCGGCACCATGATCGCCGACCGTGTGCTGGTCAACGAGGCCGGCCACGCACTCGACACCAGCGTCCGCAAGGTCGACCTCGCCGACTACCCGCCGGCGCTGCGGGCCGACCTGTCCAGCGCGCGGACCCAGCTCGCCCGCCTGCTCGCCTCCGGCGGGCAGCGCAGCCGGCTGGAGCGGCCGGACGCGTCCGTCGGCGACGTCAGCCGCGTCTACGACCCGCTGATCGACCGGCTGATCGCCACCATCGCCGGCATCGGCGCCACCGACACCGGCTCCAGCCCCCTGACCCGCAACCTGGCCGCGTTCGCAGCCCTGGCCCGCGCCAAGGAGGCGGCATCGCAGAGCCAGAGCCTGGTGCTGGCGGTGCTGACCAAGCGCTCGTTCAGCCCCGACGAGTACCGCCAGTTCGCCGCCCTCGACGGCCGTCAGAGCGCCTGGCTCGAGCAGTTCAAGGCGGCCGCCGACCAGCGCCAGCAGGCGCTGTTCACCCGCACCGTCGCCGGCCGCGACATCGACCGTATCGCCGCGATCGAGCAGCGGCTGCTCACCGCCCGCTCGGTGCCCTCCGACCTGACCCCGCAGGCGTGGTTCTTCCCGACCTCGGCGCGCGCCGACCTGCTGCACCAGTTCGAGCTCGGCATCAAGGACGACGTGCTGGCCGCCGCGGCGGCCAGCCGCACCTCGGCCAGGCAGCAGGCGACCGGGGTGACCGTGACCATGGCGCTGATCGTGGCGCTCGGCATCGGCCTGTCGCTGTTGCTGGCGCGCTCGATGGCGCGGCCGCTGCTGGTCCTGGAGCGCACCGCCCGGGCGGTCGCCGACGAGCAGCTCCCCGGCGTGGTCGGGCGGCTCCAGGACGCCGGCGAGAACGCCGACCTGGTCGCGATCACCCGTGAGGGCACCGCGCCGGTGCCGATCCGCTCGCGCGACGAGATCGGCCGGCTGGCCGAGGCGTTCAACGCCGTCCACCAGGTCGCCGTGCGCGTCGCCGTCGAGCAGGCCGCCCTGCGCCGCTCGATCGGCGACATGATCCTGAACCTGGCGCGCCGCTCCCAGAGCCTGATCGACCGCCAGCTCGAGCTGATCGACGAGCTGGAGCGCGAGGCCGACGACGACGACCTCGAGCAGATGTTCAAGCTCGACCACCTCGCCACCCGCATGCGTCGCAACGCCGAGAACCTGATCGTGCTGTCGGGCGGCGCCGACGCGGCCAGGCGGCTGGCCCAGCCGGTGCCGCTGGTCGACGTGGTCCGCGCCGCCATGAGCGAGGTCGAGGACTACCAGCGGGTCGAGATCCTGCCGATCGACGACGCCTCGGTCACCGGACGCGCGGTCGCCGATGTCGTCCACCTGCTGGCGGAGCTGATCGAGAACGCGACCTCGTTCTCGCCGCCAGGCACCAAGGTGCAGATCGCCACCCAGGAGGCGGCCAACGGCTACGTGCTCGAGATCGAGGACCGCGGGCTGGGGATGAGCGACGAGGAGCTGCTCAACGCCAACCACCGGCTCGCCAACCCGCCGGCGATCGACTTCGCGGTCTCGCGGGTGCTCGGTCTCTACGTGGTGGGCCGGCTGGCGCGGCGGCACGCGATCAAGGTCCAGCTCCGCCACTCCTGGTACGGCGGCGTGACCGCTCTGGTGCTG
>JBEDUQ010000068.1:0-3305 GCA_040414855.1 Actinomycetota bacterium | reverse complement strand
CTCGACGGTGTCCATCAGGCGAGCCGCCGCGGCGATCCCGTCGGCTGGCGGCTCACCGTCGACCGTGACGGTGATGACCAGGCTGCCCTCGTCCGCCCCGTACACGACGGCAGCGGCCTGACCGGCGATCAGCGTGCTGCGGCTCATCTCGCTGAGCGCGGTGGCGACCCGGATCTGATCCTGTTGTTCCAGGCCAAGCCCGTCGGCAAGTTCCCGGCCGAGCCGGCGCGCCGTGAAGACCCCGGGCAGGTCCCGGACGTGCAGGCTGGCGAACGTCTCGGTCATGGCTTCAGCACCAGTATGCCGGCGTCGTCGCGGCGGGTTCCGGCCTCCGCGAGCAGCATGGCGGCGACGACCAGCGGATCTCTCGCGTTCAGTCCGGGCAGCACCCCGGCCTCCCACCGGCTGCTGATGCCGTCCGAGTGCAGGATGACCGCCGCGCCCGGCGGGGCGGTGTACTCGAACTGGCGGATCGCGCGCGCCTGGTGGCCCGCGATACCCGGCACCGAGATCATGCTCCTGCGAGTGCCATCCGCCAGGATCGCCGCCGCGATGTTCCCCAGGCCCGCGAACCGGATGACGTGACCGGATAGCTGCACCACGCCAATGGCGCCGCCGCGGGTGTGGGCCATCTTGCGGTGCGCCCGCTCGACGAGCGCGGCAGGCTCGCCCGGTGGCTCCTCCAGCACGGCCGATACGCCCTGCGCCGCGGCGGTCGCGGCGAGCGGGCCATGGCCGAGGCCGTCGCACAGCACGCCGATCACGCCGGTGTCGGTCTCGGCCACACCGAACACATCGCCGCACTCGGTCTCACCGGCGATCGGCCGTACCACTCCGGCGTAGCGGGGTGTGCCCTCCCGCGGCGCCGGCCAGAACCTGGCCGCTAGCGCCGTGCCGTGGCCCGGCACCGAGTACAGATCGCAGGAGTCGGCGAGCCTGCGGATCGCGCCGAGCCCGATACCCAGGCTGCCGGCGGTGGAATGGCCGTCGCGCAGGGCTGCGCCCGTGTCGCGGAGCCCGGGCCCCGCGTCGATGGTTACCAGCTCGATCCCCGGGATGCCGCCATCCCTGGCGATGCGCAGCAGCATGGACCCCTGACGGGCATGCTTGTGCAGGTTGGAGGCTGCCTCCGTCACCGCGAGCGCTAGCTTGTCGGCACGGGCCGCCGGGAACCCCAGGCGGCTCGCCAGCGCAACGGCCGCACCGCGGCAGGCGCCGGCGGCGCTGGGATCCTCGACCCGGAGCCAGCGCAGGTCGCTGGGTGCCGGGGTGCTCAGCGACCTGTTCACCGTGACCATTTGACGACCACGACCCTGGTCCCGGCGCCCGGCTCAGAGGTCAGCTCGAACTCGTCGACGAGCCGCCGCGCGCCGGACAGGCCGAGCCCCAGCCCGGGACCGCTGCTCCAGCCGTCCGTCAGCGCCAGGTCGATGTCGCCGATGCCCGGTCCCTTGTCGGTGAAGTAGAGCTTGACGCCGACCCGGCCATTGGCCGATTTGACCACGTCGACCTGGACGACCCCACCGCCGCCGTGCACCAGCGTGTTGCGCGCGAGCTCACTCGCGGCCGTCACCAGCTTGGTCTGGTCCACCAGGGACAGCCCGTTGTCCGCCGCCACGTTCCTGACCTGCTGGCGGACACGAACCACGTCGTCTCCTGACCGGATAGGGAGCTCAGCCATAAGCCCTTCCCGTTCAGGATCTCCAGGCCCTTCTCGGCGTTGAGCGCGGTCCGCACCCCGCTCAGGGACAGACCGAGCTCGGTCAGCGTGATCGCCACCGCCGGGCGCATGCCGACGATGACCGTCTCGGCGTCGAACAGGCGCGACACCGAGCCGACCGTGGACAGCATCCGGCCGATGAAGGAGTCGACGATCTCTACGGCGGTGATGTCGATGACCACGCCGCGTGCCCCGGTGGCGGCCAGCTCGTCGGCCAGGTCTTCCTGGAGGCGAAGCGCGGTGTCGTCCTGCAGGTCGAACTGGATGGAGACGAACAGCGTCTGCCCGATCTTCAGGATCGGCACCCGTTCCATAAGGCAGGCACGACCTTCAGCCCGGCCTGGTGAAGTGCGAGAGCGAGCGCGTCGGCCAGCGTCGCCTTCGTGGCGATGTCGCCGAACTCGATGCCGAGCGACACGATCGTCTGCGCCACCTGCGGGCGGATGCCGGAGATCGTGCACTCCGCGCCAAGCAGGCGCGCCGCGGCCACGGTCTTCAGCAGATGCTGCGCCACCTCGGTGTCCACGGTCGGCACGCCGGTGATGTCGATGACGGCGTGGTCCGCGCCGGTGGCCACCAGGGTCTCGAGGAGCTTCTCCATGACGAGCTGGGTGCGCGCCGAGTCGAGCGTGCCCACCAGCGGCACCGCGATGATGTCCTCCCACAGCCGCACGACGGGCGTGGAGAGCTCGAGCATGGTGGCCGCCTGGTCGGAGATGATCTGCTCCCTGGCGCCGGAATACTCCTCGAAGGTGCGCAGCCCGAGGTCATCGATCAGGCGGGAGAACTTGAGGAACTCGGGCACCAGCTCGGCACTGTCCGCGACGAGCTCGTACACGGCCTCCTTGAGGGAAAACACCCCGAGCGCCGTCTCACTGGGCGTGTAACCATCCCGGGCGCGGGCGCGGGACAGCTCGCCAAGCGCCGCCGTGAGTTCGCCGGCGGCGTGCTCGTCCGTCCCGGACAGCACCAGGACGACGAGCGCGTAGAGGTCTTCTAGCTCGCGTCGCACTTCGTCGCGCGTAATCCGGCCCCGGGCGCTCGTCACGACGAGGTCGGTCCAGCGACCCGCAACCTTGTCGTGGTTGTCGCGCAAATAGGCCGACATGCGCTCGTTTGTAGTGTCAATTTCCATGGCTGTGCATCCTACGTATTAGTAACCGGCAGGGGTCCTGTCGCGACGCTATCGCCACGCTATCGCCACGCTAACGCCATCAGTCCGTCCGCAGCGACATGTGCATCCGGATGACCGTCCCGTTCTCGTCGGAGTGCAGTTCTACCCGGTCGCACACCTGGTTGACGAGCCACAGGCCGTGTCCCCCGTCGGAGTCGGGGGGCGGCGGCTTGCGGCCGGCCATCGGATCGGAGATCACCCCGCTGTCGCGGATCTCGCAGACAAGCTCATCGCCGCCGGTCCAGATCTCCATGGAGCCGGTCGAACGAGCATGCCGGACCGTATTCGCGGCGACCTCGCTGACAGCGATGACGAAGTCACCGACACGCGCTTCTGGAAGGCCCGCTTTCCTGGCATGTCGCTCCGCCAGGCTGCGTACCTCCGACAGGTTCGTGGTGTAAAGGAAGGGCA
>JBEDUQ010000067.1:0-14600 GCA_040414855.1 Actinomycetota bacterium | reverse complement strand
TGGAACTCGGGGGCGCGCTTCTCGAGGAAGGCGCGGACGCCCTCGGCGTGGTCCTTGCCGCGTCCCGCGTCTGCCTGGGCGATCGCCTCGGCCGCCAGCGCGTCGTCGAGGCCGGCCTGGAGGTTGCCGCGCAGCAGCGCCTTGGCGGAGGCGAGCGCGAGCGTTGGCCCATTGGCCAGCGCCTGCAGCGCGCGCTCGGAGCTGGCGATCAGCTCGTCGCTCGGGAAGACCCGGTTGACCAGGCCGAAGCGCAGCGCCTCCTCGGCGTCGACCCAGTCGCCGAGCAGCGCGATCTCCATCGCCCTGGAGAGCCCGACCAGCCTCGGCAGCGACCAGGTCGCGCCGGCGTCGGGCACCAGCGCGATCCCCGAGAACGCCAGGCGGAAGCGGGTGTCGGAGCCGGCGAAGCGCAGGTCGCACGCCAGCGCCAGCGACATGCCCGCGCCGGCCGCGACGCCGTTGACCACCGCGACCGTCGGCTTCCGCATGCCTGCCAGCAGCCGCACGGTGGGCGCGTAGTGGCGTTCGAGCAGGGCGGGGAAGTCAGGAGACTCGCCGGCGGCGTAGGCGCCCTGCATCTCGCGGAGGTCCTGGCCGACGCAGAAGCCCCTGCCGGCGCCGGTGAGCGCGACGGCGCGCACGGCCGGGTCGTCGGCGGCGCGCTGGAGCGCCTCGATCAGCGCCTCCTTCAGCGGCACGTCGAGCGCGTTCAGCGACGCCGGGCGGTTCAGCGTCAGCCAGGCGACGCCGCCGCGAACGTCGACCAGGAGCGCCGCCGGCTCGGTGGCCGCGGCGCTCATGCGCCCTGCCAGTCCTCGTACAGGACGTCGGCCGTGTAGAAGGTGACCAGGCCCTTGGCGAAGGTCATGAGCTGCTTGCCGGCCTCGGCGGCCTCCGGGCTGGCGAGCCCGGCTTTCACCGCGTCGGCGTCGTCGTAGTACATCTCGGTGACGATGTACCACGGGCTCTCGCCGCGGAGGGCGCCGGTGACCCTGGTCACCTCGGTGCGGCGCAGCCCCGGGGTCCTGGCGTTCAGCGGCAGGTGGGTGTCGAAGTAGGCCTTGTCGAAGGCGGCGGGGTCCTCTGGCTTGGCGAACATCGCGACCAGCTTGACCATGCGGGCTCCTTTGTCCGGGGCCGAGCTCTGGCTGTCACCCGCCTACCGTACCTCGCGCAGGGCGGGAACCGGGAGGATGGGGGCGGCCGGGGCGCCCCGGATGATGCCGGGGTGACCCGGCCGTCACCGTGGGTCAGAAGCGCCCGGGCCGCCACCGTGGGTCAGAAGTCGCCGCCGCCGCCGAAGTCGCCGCCACCGAAGTCGCCGCCGCCACCACCCCAGTCGCCACCGCCGAAGTCGCCACCACCACCCCAGTCGCCGCCACCGCTCCCGCCATCGCCGCCATCGCCGCCGTTACCGCCGTAGTCGCCCATGCCGGCGCCCCAGCCACCAAAACCGCCGAAGCCGCCGAACATGTTGCCGATCAGCAGGCCGGTCAGGAAGCCACCGGCGCCGCCGCCGAAGTAGCCCCCGTACCAGGGCCCGTAGTAGGCCGGCGCCTGGTAGAAGGGCACCCGCCGGTCGTTGACCAGCACCTCCCGGGTGTGGGGCTCGATGCCGTTGTGGATCCGGTCGGCGTCCGCCGCGCAGGCGGGGACCTGCCGCGGCACGCCGCCGGGCGGCTCCCAGGTCACGTCCTCGACCGAAGGCCCGTGCCGGGGGTCGAAGAAGCACGGCGACCGGCGCTCGGGCAGCGACCGGCCCTCCAGCAGCGCCCTGGTCGACGCCATCGAGTAGCGCCCCTCCTCGAGGGCGGAGCTGACCTGCGCCATGTCCTCGATCCGGCGGGCGTGGTCGAGCGACTCGGTGGCCCGCTGGTAGGAGTCGACCGCCTGCGAATAGTGGGTGAGCGCCTCCGGCTTGGTCCCGGGCATCTTGGTGTCGATGTCGAGCGCGCGGATGTCGTCGCTGAGGGCCAGGAGGTCCTCCTGCGCCGCGGTCTTCACCTCGGCGAGCTGCTGCTCGCGCTCCCGCCGCTTGCGCCGCGACGAGAGGAACAGCGCGCCGCCGCCGACCACGACCAGGACCGCCAGGACGATGCCGATGACGACCCCGGCGCCGCTGCCGGAATTCGAGCTGTCGGCGGGCGCGGCGCTGCCGCCCTGCGCCACGGCGGTCTTGACCCGCCCGACGAAGTCGAGCAGCAGGTCCTGGTCGCTACCGCCCTTGTGCGCGTTGACCACGTCGGTCGCGATGTTGGGGATGACCCCCGCCGGCAGGACGCCGCCAGTGGCGCCAGCGCCGAAGCTCCTGTCTGCTGTGCCCTGGTCGCCGGCGATCACGGCGTACACACCCGGTCGCTGGAGCTTCTGGCCGATCTCCCTGTACAGCTGGGTGATGTTGCCGCCGGCCTCGTTCTTGGCGGCGGCCGGCAGGATCGCGATGTACATCGGCACACCGGCGTCTCCGATGCGGTCGCGCAGCTGCTGCTGGTCGGCGGCGGATGGCGCGCCGCTCACGTTGGGGCTGACGTAGACCGGGTCATTGGCCAGACCGCTCGCGGCGGCGTCCACGTATTGCCCGGCCACGGCCGAGCCAGGAAACAGCAGCAGCGCCGCCACCGCCACCGCAGCCAACAAAGCCAGTCGCCGAGGTACGCGCCTCGACCGGGGCCTCCGGCTGTTCATCTCACGCTCCGTCTCGAGTCCGTCGTCCTCACGATGAGGACGGCCAGGGGGACCGGGGCGGACCCGGGCCTGCTTCCATCGTTCACGCGATTATGGGTTTTTCGCCAGCGGGACAGAGTCAGATAGCCGACAGTGGACGCGACCCGCGCTTCAGGAGGTCGCCGGCGGAAAGCTGCCGGCCTCGATTATCGCCTGGACGACCCGACCTTCGCCGACCAGGACGCCGCCGCTGTGCGCCTCGACCCGGCAGACCAGGCGCCGGCCACCCTGCTCGACCGCGGTCGCGACCAGGTCGACCGTCGCGCCGACCGGGACGGGCGCCAGGTGGCGGCACCAGACCTCGGCGCCGACCCCGTCCTCGCCGGGCTCCAGCAGGTCGAGCAGCACCAGCCGGGCCGCATACTCCATCTCGCGGACCATCGCGGCGGTCCCATACACGCGGTGGACGACACCGCCGGCGAAGGCGGCGACGTCGGCGTCGGTGACGGTGTGGCGGTGGCTGGCGGTCGCGGTGGCATCCGCCAACCTCATCCGTCGCTGTCCTGCGCGTCGTGTCCGGCCTGCCGGATCACCAGCTTGGAGTCGCCTCCGGGGCTGCGCTGGCCGATGTCGCCCCCGGCGGCGTCGAGCACGCCGGTGTCGGCGTACGAGACCGGCAGGTATCCGTAGCCGCCTCCGAAGGTGTTCAGCCCGCCGGCGTAGCCGTCGTCGAGCGCCCGGCCGAGTGGGAAGCCATCGACCAGGCTCGCGGCCGCTCCGCCGAAATAGCCGGCGAACCACGACTCGAAGTGCGGCGGGGCGTCATAGAACGGCATCTTGCGGCCGCCGGAGACCACTTCGCGGGCCGACGGCTCGGTCGAGTTGGCGATGCTCCACATGCAGGCGGCGCAGGCCGGCACCGGGCGGGGCGGCCCCGACCTGGGGATCCAGCCGACGTCGTCGACCGAGGGTCCGTGCCGGGTGTCGAAGAAGCAGGGCGGGCGGCGCTGCGGGATCTCGAGGCCCTCGAAGCGCGCCCTGGCCACGGTCATGTAGTAGCGGCCGGCCTCCAGCGCGGTGCTGACCGCGGCGAAGTCGTTCGGGCCCTCGGCGCGCTCGAACGCCTCGACCGCCTGCTGGAACGACTCGTAGGCCCTGGTGTAGTCGCGCAGCGCCAGCGGATTGTCGTTCTCGGCCTCCAGGCCGACGTCGAGGCTCCTGAGGTCGTCGCCGAGGGCGACGATGTCCTCGCGGGCGAGTACCCGGACGTCGCCGAACCCCGAGGTCCTGCCCTTGCGCCGGCGCCGCAGCACATTGACCACCACCACGTCGAGCAGGGTGAGCACGATCAGCCCACCGATCACATAGACGATCGGCCGCACCAACGGCTGGTCGAGCGCCGTCCGCCAGAAGGGCGCGTCGGCCGCGGCGCGGTCCACCCGGTCAACGAAGTCCAACATAACACCCGAGACATCCTCGCGATGGCTCTGGCTGGCCCGGCGCGCCGCGCCGGCGGCGACGCCCGGATCCAGCGTGTTGCTGGCCGCGCCGGTCCGGCCGCCGGCCGAGACCGCGACGGTCCCGCCACGGCCCATGGCCGCCTCGATCGCCTGGGCGAGCCGGTCGGGGTTGTTGCCGGCCTCTCGCAGCGCGGCGCTGGGGAGGACCGCGATGTAGACGGGCGTCTTGGCGCGCTGGACCCGGTCGCGGAGCTTGCGGGCGTTGGGTGCGGAGAGGGCGCCCTTGGCGGCGGGGTCGACGTACACGGGGTTTCGCCGGAGGCCGGCGACCGCACGGTCCACATAGCGTCCGGCCATCGCCGGGCTTGCCATCGCGCCAACGAGCACCAGGCCGAGCGCGACGGCGACGAGCGGGCGGGCGAGCCGGGTCGCTGGGGAAGTGCTGTTCGTCCTCATCTGCCTCTTCGTTCCGGGCGGGCGGAGTGAACCGGGCGGCATGCACCGGGCGGCGTGAACCGGCGTGAACCGGGTCGACACTGCCGCGGCCGCATGGCCCGACCATCCGCCGAGCGGCGCAGATTCGCGCTCCGTCGCCATTCTCCCCGTTCCCGCGCCGCAAGGAAATGCCGCAACCTTCCTGATCAACGCGCTGGCGCCGCTTGCACTGGTTGTGTCGTGCCCGTCCAGTAATGTCTGCCATCGGCGAAATTGGGGTGCGATGTCTGCTCGGAGCTGGTTGAGTTCGCTCCGACGGAGGCGCTTGCGCGCGTCGGCGGAAGGGCGGTGATCAGGTGGAGGCTCGGGTCGACCAGGGGCCGCGCCCGCGTATCTCGGCGGACTTCGCGAAGTTCTGGGTCGGGCAGACCATCTCCAACCTCGGCAGCTCGGTGACCGTGTTCGCGTTGCCGCTGCTGGTCTTCAAGCTCACCGGCTCGCCGCTGAACCTCGGCGTCACCATGGCGACGGAGTTCGTCCCCTACCTGCTGTTCGGGCTGGTCATCGGCGCCTGGGTGGACCGGCTCGACCGCAAGCGGCTGATGATCGGGGCCGACATCGCGCGGGCGCTGCTGATCGCGGTGATCCCGGTGCTGGCGGATGCGGGCGCGCTCTCGGTCGGCTGGATCTACGCGGTCGCCTTCCTCCAGTCGACGCTGACGATCGCCTTCGACTCGGCCGAGTTCGCCGCCATACCGAGCCTGGTCTCGAACAAGGACGACCTGGTCACCGCCAACGGCCGGATCCAGGCGAGCTACTCGGCCGCGCAGGTCGCCGGGCCTCTGCTCGCCGGCCTGCTGATCGCCCTGATCACGGTGCAGCAGGTCTTCTGGATCGACGCGCTGTCGTTCGCGCTCTCGGCGGTGTCGCTGGCTTTGGTCCGGCGGCGGTTCAACGTCGAGCGCGAGGATGAGGCCGAGCCGCGCAGGATCTTCAGGGACGTGGCCGACGGCCTCCGCTACGTGCTCCGCCATCCGGTGCTGCGCAGCATCTCGGCGATGATGGCGATCATCAACCTCATCTCCAGCACCGTCTTCGCCCAGCTGGTGCTGTTTGCCAAGGAGCGCCTGACCGCGACCGACACCCAGGTCGGGCTCCTCTACTCGGCCGGCAGCATCGGGGTCGTGCTGCTGTCGCTGTCCGCCGGCTGGCTGCGGCGGCGGCTGCCGTTCAGCCGGGTCGCCCTCGGCGCGCTGGTCCTCGACGGCGGGCTGGTCCTGGCCATGTCGCTGACCCGCTGGTACTGGTTGGCGCTGCCGTTGTGGGCACTGTCGAGCGGCTTCGGGATCCTGTTCAACATCAACACCGGCAGCCTCCGCCAGCAGATCGTCCCCAACCAGATGCTCGGCAGGGTTATCAGCATCGCCGGCGTGCTGGCCTGGTCGGCGATCCCGCTCGGGACGCTGGCCGGCGGCTACGTGATCGAGCGGACCGGCAACGTCGCGGCCGTGTACGGCGTCATCGGCGCGCTGGTGATCGCGGTCGCCCTGCTGTTCTCGATGTCGCCGGTCGGCCATGCCGACCGCTATCTCGAGACCCCGGCCGAGTCCGGGACGGACGCCCAGGGGGGCGAGGGCGCTGAGGGGGCCGAGGCCGAGACGCCGTCTGGGCGCCCGGCCTGACGGCGGCCTGGAAACTGCGGAGATGGACTACGTCGCCGTACTAGCCTCAGATCCGCCACTCGAGGACCAGGTCGCGATCCCCGTCGAACCGGTAGCCACGGCCGACCGGCTTCACCACGACCCGCGTAAGCGCGAACGCGACCACGCGACGGCGCTCGTCCATCACCCACTCTTTCCAGGCGCGATGCCGCGCCTCTAGGGAGTCGGGGATCTCCACGGGTAGGCGGACTGGGACCGCCGCGTCGAGCTGCTCCTTGACGGCTGCCATGCGGGCCTTCACCCGGGCCTGGCCTCGGGCGAACTGATCCCGGTCCAGCAGGTTGTCGTAGTAGGCGTTCTCCAGGCCGATGAGCTTCTGCTCGAGCCCTTCCCGTTCGGACAGCAGCGCTCGCATCCGTCCGCCGTCCGCGTCCGCTCTCGCGTCGAGCTGCCGGAGAAGCTCCGGACCCATCACGTCGTCATCGAACGCGGCCAGCACCAGGTCGCGCAGGTAGTCCTCGATCGCGTCCGCGGCGCGGGCGACCTTCCCGCATCCGCCCATCGAACTCTCACACCGGTAGGTCCGGCGCCCCTTGGACCGATGCGGGGTCAGTGGCCGTTCGCAGCCCTCGCACCCGCACACCGCAAGCCCGTCGGAGAGCAGGTAGGCGCGGGGGAGCGGCCCGCTGCCACGACGCGCGTTCGGCGCGGGGTTGGCGAGCGCGAGCTGGAGCCGCTCGAACCGCTTTGGAGTGATGATCTCGTCCCACTGCGCGGCGTGTAGCTTGCCCTTCCAGCGGCGCCGGCCCGAGATGCTGGGACTGGTGAGCAGCTTGCGGACTTCGCGCGCCTGCCAGAGCCCACCGCCCGGCCGGGTGATGCCGCGACGGTTCCAGTCAGCCGCGATCCCGGAGGGTGTCGCGCCGCGCTCGAGCACAGCGGCCACCTGCTTCGCGACCTCGCCAGCCTCGCCCCGATCCAGGACCAGCCGGTAGCCGAGCGGACAGCGGTCGTCGTCGCGGTCGGTGCAGTCGTCGTCCTCGGGGTCATGGCGCTTGAAGCTCTCCTGCTGCCAACCGAACGGTCGCCACTTCCCGCCCCACCACGCGCCAGCCTGCGCCAGCTCGTCATGCTTGAGCCGGAGCCGCTCGCTCCGGAGCTCGCTCTCGTACTGCGCGGCGACGGCCAGATCGTAGAACTTCTTGCGGCCGGCGGCCGTGGCGAGGTCGATGGTGCCGCCGACGTTGGCGACGATGGTCCCGTACCGTTTCGCCATCGCGACGATGGCGCTCGCGTCCTCGACCGTGCGGAGCAGCCGGTCGGCCTGCCAGCTGACGATCGCCTGCGCCTTGCCATCGCGGTGTTCGGCAAGCATGGCCTCGAACTGCTCGCGGCGCTTGCCCTCGTGGGCACTCAGGCCGTTGTCGACCCAGACCTTGCGTACGGTCCAGCCCTGCTGCTCGCAGAACGCCCGGCAGGGTGGTTCCTGACGCTCCACGCCGAGTGTCTTGCGCTTGCCGCGGTGCTTGATCTTCGAGATACGCACGTAGATGTCGGCCTGGATCGCGTCGGGCATGGCGGCCTCCGCTCGGCGGTTGACGGTGGCCGGAGTCGCATGTTGTGCGAGGTGATCAGCATCGCCCTGCCGGTGTCGCGGGCGAGGCCGAGCAGGAGCTGGCGCACGCGGTCGCCGGCGTCCGGGTCGAGACTGGCGGTCGGCTCGTCGAGGACCAGCAGCGCCGGCTCGTTGACCAGCGCCTTGGCGATCTGGACCCGGGTCTGCTGACCCGAGGAGAGGTGCCGCACCCGGCGCTTGCGGAGGTCGCCGAGGTCGAGCAGCTCGACCAGCTCGCGGACCCGCCGCCGGGGGCGGCTGACCGCGTACATGCTGGCGAAGACGATCAGGCATTCCTCGACCGTCAGCGCGCCGGGCAGATGGACATAGCCGGCGGCGAAATTCGCCCGGCTCAATGCCTGGAGGCGGTTGGAGGCCAGGTCGGTCCCGAACAGGCTGACGGAGCCCTCGTCGGGTGTGACCAGACCGAGGAGCATGTGGAGCGTGGTGGTCTTGCCGGCTCCGTTGGGCCCGAGGAGACCGACCACCTGACCTTCGCCAACCGAGAAGCTGACGTCGTCCACGGCGGTTACGGAACCGAAGCGCTTGACCAGGCCGCGCGCGTCAAGGATTGCCATGCGCCGATGATTGCAGCCGCAAACGGCGCCCGCACCTGAATTTGCGCGGCGGGCAAGTCGCGCGGCGACAACTCGCGCGGCGGGAGGTCGCGCGGCGGCGGGAGCTGGCGGCTGCGCTCAGAGACCGTAGCGGTCGCGCATGGATTCCTCGGCCGGGTCGATCTCACGCAGGCCCTGTCCGCGGAGCCGCGCGTTGATCTGGTCGAGGTTCTCGCAAACCAGGCGCTTCTCGGTCTCGGTGATCCGGCCGCGGTGCGGCTCGCCGGCGTGCTCCATGGTGCCGTAGTCGACCTTCGCCCTGCGCGCCGAGGCCGCGCGCGAGGCGGGCTCGGCGTCGCGGCCGAGCTTGGCCGATCGCTTGCCCTGCTGCTCGATCAGCGCCTGGAACAGCACCCCCTTCATATCGGTGCCCTCGGGCGCCAGGCGGGTGAAGTCGTCGAGCGTCACGGTGAGCCGGTCGCCTCGACGCGCCCCGGGCGCGAAATACTCGAGCACCACCAGCTGGGTCGCCGCCTCCAGCGCCTTGATCTCCTCGGGGAGCACGTCGAGCGCGATGGGTCCCTGATGGAAGTCCGGGTGCTGGTGGACGACCAGACGACCAAGCTCCTCGTCTGTGCCCTCGCGTCCGGAGATATCAGACACGTGAATGACCTTTGTTCCCATTAACCTACCTTCTGCGCGATAAGGAGCCCCGCTGGGAAATGGGGTGACCCAGATCCTACTATCACCGCGAGCTGTTTGTGCGAGCGCGCGTCCTCGTGAGTGAGATCCGCGCGGATTTCCACGATGTGACATTGCCCGGCGCGGGTTTTTTTGCCGCCGGTCATTGGAGCGAATCCGCTCTGGGCCGCGGGCTCCCTGATGTGCGCACAATCCGCACCTATGCCGATGATCGCGAGACCCGACCGCTCCAGTCCGCGGTCAGGGCGAAGAACACCGGGCCCGCGGGCCCTCCCCGGAGCCGGTCCGCCGCGGCGCGATCAGCCCGGCTGCCCGATCAGGTAGCGCTCTGGGTCTCGCGTGAACGCGTGCAGGCAGTGCTCGCTGCAGAACCAGTAGCGCTGGCCGTCGTGGTCGGCGTGGAGGCTGGCGCCGGCGAGCGCGACGCTCATGCCGCACACCGGGTCGATCGCCTGCTCGACCGGGGGCGGCGGCATCGCCGCCCGGCGGTGGCGCTCCTTGATCACCTGGGCGAGCACGGCGACGGCGATCTCGTCCTGGGTCGACGGGCCGAGGTCGAGGCCGGCCGGGTTGGCGATCCGCTCCAGGTCCGCCTGGCTCGTGCCCCGCTCGCGCAGGCCGGCGAACACCGTGGCCGCCCGCCTGCGGCTGGCCACCAGGCCGATGTAGCCGGCGCGGGTCCGCAACGCCGCCGCCAGCCCCTCCTCGTCGTAGTGGCCCATGCTCGCGACCACCACCGCGTCGTCGGGCCCGGCGTCGTCCGGGCCGATGCGGTCGAGGCCGGCGTCGTCGACCGGGTGCACCTCGTAGCCGAGCACGCCGGCGAGCTGCCCGAGCGTGCGGGCGACCGGCGTCTCGCCGGCCACCAGCAGCCGCGAGGCGATCCCGACCGGCTCGACGAACACCTCCAGGCCGCCGCCCGACGGGCAGGTGCTCACCGCCGCGACCACCCCCGGCGCCCCGGCGGTGCCGGCGGCCGCGGCCTCCTCGGCCTCGGCCGCCTGCATCTCCGCCGGAGTGATGCGGACCAGGCGCGGCTTGCCCTCGGCAAGCGCGGCCAGCGCCTCCCTGACCACGATCGGCTCGGAGCACGCGCCGCCGACCCAGCCGCTGAGGCGGCCGTCCGGCGTGATCACCGCCTTGTCGCCGACCCGGGCCGACACCGGAGGGTCGACCCGGACGACCGTGGCGAGGGCGTGCGGCCGCCCGCTCACGTCCACCTCAAACGAACCCCTTCTCATGCATCGCGGCCCAGACCTTGTCGCTGGTGACCGGCATGTCGATGTTGGTGACGCCCAGCGGCCGCAGGGCGTCGAGCACGGCGTTGACGTAGGCGGCGGGCGAGCCGACCGTCGGCGACTCGCCGACGCCCTTGGCGCCGATCGGGTGGTGCGGCGACGGCGTCACTGTCTCGTAGGTCTCGAACTGCGGCGTCTCCCAGGCGGTCGGCAGCAGGTAGTCGGTGAAGTTGGAGCCGATGCAGTTGCCCTCCTCGTCGAAGGTGATCAGCTGCATCGCCGCGATGCCGTAGCCCTCGGCGAGCCCGCCGTGGATCTGACCCTCGACGATCATCGGGTTGATCCGCACGCCGCAGTCGTCGACCGCGATCATCTTGCGGACCTTCCACTGCCCCGTGCCCTTGTCGATGTCCACGACCACGCAGTAGGTGCCGAACGGGAAGGTCATATTCGGCGGGTCGTAGTAGTGGACGCCCTCCAGGCCCGCCTCCATGCCCTCCGGCAGGTTGGTGTAGGCGGCGAAGGCGACCTCCTGGATCGTCTTGGCGCGGTCGGGCGCGCCCCTGACGAAGAAGCGGCCCTCCTCGAAGTCGATGTCCTCCTCGCTGGTCTCCAGCAGATGGGCGGCGATCTTGGTGGCCTTCTCGCGGAGCTTGCGGGCGATCATCGCGGTGGCCGCGCCGCCGACCGGCGTGGAGCGGGAGGCGTAGGTGCCGACCCCGTACGGGGTGTTGTCGGTGTCGCCCTCGACCACGGTGATGTCGGAGGCGGGGATGCCGAGCTGGCTCGAGACGATCTGCGCGAAGGTGGTCTCGTGGCCCTGCCCCTGGGACTTGACGCCGAGCTTGAGGATCGCCTTGCCGGTCGGGTGCACCCGCAGCTCCGCCGAGTCGAACATGCGGATGCCGGCGATGTCGAACTCGGCTCCGTGGCCGGCGCCGACCACCTCGGTGAAGCTCGCGACGCCGATGCCCATCAGCTCGCCGCGCTCCCACTTCTCCGCCTGCTCGCGCCGCAGGTCCTCGTAGCCGAGCTTCTCGAGCGCGAGGTCGAGCGCGCGCGGGTAGTCGCCGGAGTCGTAGACCCAGCCCACCGGCGAGCGGTAGGGGAACTGCTCCGGCTGGATGAAGTTGCGCCGACGCAGCTCGACCGGGTCCATGCCCAGCTCGGTCGCCGCGCTCTGCACCAGCCGCTCGATCAGGTACGACGCCTCGGTAACCCGGAAAGAGCAGCGGTAGGCGATGCCGCCGGGCGCCTTGTTGGTGTATGCGCCGTCGACCTCGCAGTAGGCCGCCGGCACGTCGTAGGAGCCGGTGAAGATGTGGAACAGGCCGGCGGGGAACTTCGAGGGCTGCGCCGCCGCGTTGAAGGCGCCGTGGTCGGCGATCACCTTGGAGCGCAGGCCCATGATCTTGCCGTCGGCCGAGAGCGCCATCTCGCCGGTCATGTGGTAGTCGCGGGCGAAGCCGGTGGAGATCAGGTTCTCGCTGCGGTCCTCGACCCACTTGACCGGCGTCCCCAGCAGCAGCGACGCGGCGGTGGCGACCACGTAGCCCGGGTAGATCGGCACCTTGTTGCCGAAGCCGCCGCCGATGTCCGGCGAGATGATCCGGATGTTCTGCTCGGGCAGACCGGCGACCAGCGCGAACAGCGTGCGGTGGACGTGCGGCGCCTGCGAGGTCAGCCAGATGGACGCCTTGCCGGTGGCCGGGTTGACGTCGGCGACGATGCCGCAGGTCTCCAGCGGCGACGGGTGGCAGCGCGGGTAGAAGGTGTGGAGGCTGACCACCTTGTCGGCCGCGGCGAAGGCGCGGTCGGTCGCCTCCTTGTCGCCCTGCGCCCAGTGGAAGATGTGGTTGTCGGTCTGCTCGGGCTTGTCCTCGCGGATGATCGGCGCGTCCGGCTCCAGCGCGCGGTGGGGATCGACCACCGGCGGCAGCGGGTCGTAGTCGACGTCGATCAGCTCGAGGGCGTCGTGGGCGGTGTAGGGCGAGTCCGCGATCACGGCCGCGACCTCCTGGCCCTGGAACACCACCTTGTCGAGCGCGAGCACCGCCTGGGTGTCGGCCGACAGCGTCGGCATCCAGGCGAGGTTGTGGGCGGCCATGTCCTGGCCGGTGATCACCGCCACAACGCCGGGAGACGCGGTCGCCGCGCTGGTGTCGATGCTGGTGATGCGCGCGTGCGCCAGCGGGCTCCGCAGGATCGCCATGTGCAGCATGCCGGGCAGGTTGACGTCGTCGACGTAGGTGCCCTTCCCGCGGATGAAGCGGTCGTCCTCCTTGCGTCGCGGCGAGTGTCCGAGGCCGTGGATCGGTGTCTGCGTCTCGCTCATGCGCTCACCCCGCTCTGTGCGGCGGCGGCCGCCTGCACCGCCCGCACGATGTTCATGTAGCCGGTGCAGCGGCAGATGTTGCCGCTGATCGCCCAGCGCACCTCTTCCTCGGTGGGCTTGGGGTTGTCGCTGATCAGGGCCTTGGCCGTCAGCATCATCCCCGGCGTGCAGAAGCCACACTGGAGCCCGTGGTGCTCTTTGAACGCCTCCTGGATCGGGTGGAGCTGACCGGCGGCGATCAGCCCCTCGACCGTCTCGACGCTGCGCCCGTCGGCCTGCACGGCCAGGAAGGTGCACGACTTGATCGGCGTGCCGTCCAGCAGCACGGTGCAGGCGCCGCAGCTCGAGGTGTCGCAGCCCACGTGGGTGCCGGTCAGGCGCAGCTCCTCGCGCAGGAAGTGGACCAGCAGCATGCGGGGCTCGACCTCCGCGCTGCGATCGGTGCCGTTGACCTTGACGGTGATCCGCATACGACTAGACGCCCCCTTGGTTGGCAGCCATGGCGACCGATTCCCGCAGGCCGCGTTCGGTGAAGACCCGGATGACGTTGCGCTTGTAGTCGGCGCTGCCGCGGAGGTCCGCTCCGGGCGACGCCGCCCGCGCCGCCAGCTCGGCGGCCTGGGCGAACGCCTCGTCGCTCGGTTGCGCGCCGCGCAGGGACTCCTCCGCCTCGGTCGCCGCCAGGTTGGTCGGCCCCACCGCGGTGAGCCCGATGCCGGCGTCGGCGATGCGGCCGTCGGCGTCCAGACTGACCCGCACCGCGACCGCCGCGGTCGCGAAGTCGCCGACCTTGCGCTCCAGCTTGTGGTAGGTCCCGCCGCTGCGCTCGCGGTAGGGCACCCGAACGCCCGCGACCAGCTCGTCCGGCCGCAGGGTGGTCTCGAACGGCCCGTCGAACAGCTCGCGGGCCGGGACGGTCCGCTCGCCGCTCCGCGAGCGGGCGACCACCTCGGCGCCCATCGCGATCATCACCGAGCCCCAGTCCCCGCTCGGGTCCGCGTGGGCCAGAGAGCCACAGACCGTGCCGAGGTTGCGGATCAGCGGGTCGGAGATCAGCGGCGCGGCCGCCGCCATGGTCGGGTAGCGCTCGGCCAGCAGCGTGGACGCCTCGGCGTCGTGGTGGCGAACCAGCGGGCCGACGAACAGCCAGCCGTCCTGCTCGACGATGGTGTCCTGCCCGGGCACGCGGTTGATGTCGACGAGGACCTCGGGGGCGGCGAAGCGCAGCTTGAGCAGCGGGATCAAGCTCTGGCCCCCGGCCAGGACCTTGGCCTCGTCACCTCGCTCGCCAAGGACGTCGAGCGCCTCGTCAAGGCTTCGTGGCGCGAGGTAGTCGAACCGGGGAGGGAACATACGACCTCCTCCTGCCGCACCGATGCGGCGGATCGGTGGTGCTTGTCCCGACTGGGCATGTTCGGGTACTCAGGCCGACATGACCGGTCCGTCGAGCGTGACGAGCACGGCGTTCACGACCAGGGCGACCTCCGGTATGGCCAACGAAACGATGGTTGCTCGCTCAACCGGATTTCTCAAGTCCCTGCACTGGTTCGCGCCGGAAGCCGCGTTCGCCGCGGTCGTCACGGATTGCGCAAGAGGCGCCCGAGCATCGCCCGGGCGCCCCTCGGTTCCTGGCTGAGACCTAGCTGGAGCCTCGTCCGAAGAGCCGCTTGAAGAGCGCGACCAGCGACTCGCCCAGGGTTCTCAGCAGGCCGATGATCGCGGTGAGGATCAGCCCGCCCGCCTTGATCGGCTCGGAGGCGCGCGGCGTCGCCGGCGCCTGAGGCCGTGGCGCCGCGGTCTCCGCGGGTTCCGCACCGGCCAGGGGCGCACCGGACGCCGCCTGCCCGGCGGTCACCTGGGCGACCTCGGCGTCGGCGGCCGCCCTCGCGCGCGTCTCGGCCGCCTCCCCGGCCTGGCCCGGCGCGGTGGTCGC
>JBEDUQ010000066.1:0-3232 GCA_040414855.1 Actinomycetota bacterium | reverse complement strand
CGGTCGTCGCCCGGGTGTGCCTGAACATGCTGGCATCGCGCCGGGACGAGCCAGTGGGAGTGATCCTGCCCGAGTCGGCCGTGAGCGACTCCGGCGGCAGCGGCCCCGAGCACGAGGCGCTGCTTGCGGACTCCATCGGTCCCGCGCTGCTGGTCATTCTGCACACCCTGGCGCCCGCCGAACGGCTCGCGTTCGTCCTGCACGACATGTTCGCCGTCCCGTTCGACGAAATCGCGGCCATCGTCGGGCGCTCGCCCGCCGCGACCCGCCAGCTGGCCAGCCGCGCCCGCCGGCGGGTCCAGGGCGCGCCTCCGGTCCCGGGCACCGACCTGGCACGGCAGCGAGCCATCGCCGATGCCTTCCTTGTCGCCGCCCGCCAAGGTGACTTCGACGCGCTGCTGGAGGCCCTCGACCCAGACGTCGTGGTGCGCTCCAACGGCGCCGAGGTGATCCGCGGCGCGGCGGCGGTGGCCGGACGTGGGCTCACCTTCGCGCGATACGCCCAGGTCAGCTTGTCGGCAGTGTTCAACGGGGCCGCGGGCGTGGTCAACGCGGCGGACCGGCGGCCGATCACGCTCATGACGTTCACGATCACCGGGGCGAAAATCGTCGCGATCGACCTCATCGACGACCCCCGCCAGATCGCCGAAGCCGACCTGGCCATCCTCGGCCCGCTGGCAGGAACCGCATAAGCGGACAAGTCAAAGTCATGCGGGACCGTAAGCGGGGGAGAACGTGCGGGTTCAGCGTCCCCGAGGGGTCGAATGCGGCGCGGATCCTGGCGAACAGCGCGCGCTCGGCGGGGCTGCGGGCCAGTTCGAGCCATTGCGCCTTGAGCGCGCCGATACCGTGCTCGGCCGAGATCGAACCGCCGAGCGAAGCGACGAAGGAGAACACCGCTTCCTCGTGACGGCCATCGGCGGGCCCCGCTGGAACGATGTTGATGTGGACGTTGCCGTCGGCGACGTGGCCGAACGTGATGACCATGGCTCCGGGATCCGCCTCGGCGACCACGCTGGCTGCCCCGGACGCGAGCCGCACCCATTGCGCGGCGGGCACGGAGACGTCGAGCTTGATCGGGACACCGAGGAACCCGGCCGCTTCGGGATGGCGTTCCCGGTACGACCAGAGCCGCCGTCTTTCGGCCGCGGACTCACCGACGGCGGCGTCCCGGTCGGCGATCAAGCAAGCGAGGTCGTCGAGCGCGCTGGAGCCCGAGGCCTCGAGCAGGAGATAAGCCCGCGCGGGGGCCACCAGCGGCGCGGCCAGGCCGGCATGCTCGACGAGCAGGTCGAGTCCCGCCCGCGTGAAGAACTCGGCCGACACGAGCCCCGGCACCTCCCTCACGGCCTGATGAGCGAGCGCGTGGAGTTCGCCGAGGCTGCCGAGCCCGACTATCGCGGTGACCGTGTCCCGCAGCCGCGGCACTAGCCGGAGCCGCGCCTGGGTGATGACGGCGAGGGTGCCCTCGGACCCGGCGAGCAGAGACGGGTAGTCATAGCCGGTGTTGTCCTTGGTCAGCCCGGCCAGGTGCGATACGACGGTGCCGTCAGCGAGGACGGCCTCGATACCGCGCAACTGCGCCCGCATCGGCCCGTAGCGCAGCACTCGCACGCCGCCGGCGTTGGTCGCCACCGCCCCGCCGACGGTCGCGCTGTCCCGGCTGGCGATCTGGATGCCGAGGTCCAGGCCGGGGTCGGCGTCCGCGACCTGCTGGAGGGTCACTCCGGCGCCGGCCGTGACCTGAGATGCCTCGTGGTCGACCTGGCCCATCTGATTCAGGCGGGTCGTGCTAACGATCACCTCGCCGTGCAGCGGCACGCCGCCGCCGACCAGGCCGGTGTTCCCCCCTTGCGGAACGACAGGCAGGCCGGCGTCGGTGCACAAGGCCAGCACCGCCGCGACCTCGGCGGTGTCACGAGGCCGGACCACGGCGGCCGCATGACCCCGGAATCGTCCCGTCCAGTCGACGGTGAAACCGGCGGTCGCTCCGCCGGTCAGGACATGCTGGCCGCCCACGATACCGGTCAGGGATTTGAGCACCGCGCCAGGAAGCGTCTCCACCTGCCAAGTGTCACACCCGCGCGCCGGGCGGTGTCTGAATGCCGAACAGGGCATACGTCCAAGGAGGACACCATGGCGCTACGCGTTCCGAAGGCGGAACTTCCCGCCGAGCTGAGGGAGACCATGATCAAGCAGCTCGGTGCCGTACCCGAACCCGTCGAGGTGACATACAACAACCCCAAGGTGGCCATGTCCAGCCAGGAGCTCTCGGCCGGTGTTGCCACCTGGGACGCGGCCGACACGAGCCTCAAGACGTTCGCGCACATGGCCGTCGCCGCACAGGTTGGCTGTAGCTGGTGCCTCGACGTCAACTATTTCCTGGCGATGAACCATAACCTGGACCTGACCAAGGCGAGCGAGGTGCCTCGCTGGCGGGAATCGGATGTGTTCACGCCGCTGGAGCGGGATGTGCTGGACTACGCCGAGGCAATGACCAATACACCGACGACCGTAACCGACGAATTGTCCGCGAGCCTGCTGGAACAGCTCGGACCCGCGGCACTGGTCGAGCTCACCGTGTTCATCGGCTTTGCCAACCTGGCGACCAGGGTGAACACGGCACACGGCATCACGTCCCAGGGCTACTCCGATGCGTGCGAGATTCCGCTGGCCAGGCCTCGGGAGAGGTCCGGAGCGGCGTCGCCGGCATGACAGAGGACCCGTTCGTCGCCCACCGTAGCCTGCTGTTCACGGTCGCCTACGAGATGCTCGGCTCGGCGGCCGACGCCGAGGACGTGCTGCAGGAGTCCTGGCTGCGGTGGGCCGACGTCGACCGTTCGCAGGTGCGCGACCCGCGGTCGTACCTCGTCCGGGTCGTCACCCGCCAGGCGCTCAACCGGCTGCGGACGCTGGCGCGCAGCCGCGAGGACTATGTTGGCGAGTGGCTGCCGGAACCGTTGCTGACCAGCCCGGATGTCGCCGAGGACGTCGAGCTCGCGGAGAGCGTCTCGATCGCGATGCTGACCGTGCTTGAGACGCTCGGGCCGGCAGAGCGGGCGGTGTTCGTGCTCCGCGAGGTCTTCGATATGCCGTACGGCGAGATCGCCGCGGCCATCGGGAAGTCCGCGGCCGCGGTGCGGCAGATCGCGCGGCGGGCACGCGAGCACGTGGCGGCCCGGCGGCCGCGGATGCAGGTGAGCCGGTCGGAGCAGCAAGCCGTGGTGGAGCG
>JBEDUQ010000065.1:0-4372 GCA_040414855.1 Actinomycetota bacterium | reverse complement strand
GCGCTGGTCTACGCGCTCTACGAGCCGGGCGCGCTCGACCCCGCCGAGGTGCTGCGCCCGGCGCAGGCCAACCGGTCCACGCCGCTGCTGCTGGTCACCGGCGGCCCGAGGGCGGACGTCGACCGGGCCCGCGAGCTGGTCGAGTCCGGCGGGGTGCCGGTGCTGGCCAATCCCGAGCGCGGTGCGGCCGCCATGCGCGCGCTGGTCGCGGACGCCCGCGCCGCCCACCGCCGCCTGGCCGGCGAGCCTGGCGATCCCGGCGAGGGGCCCGGCGAACCTGGCGATCCCGGCGAGCATGGCGAGGGGTCCGGCGATCCCGGTAAGCGGTCCGGCGGCGCCTCGCTCGGCGCGGCCGCGACGCTGGCCGGGCCGATCG
The DNA here is from genome assembly GCA_040414855.1 of Actinomycetota bacterium. Classification (GTDB taxonomy): domain Bacteria; phylum Actinomycetota; class CALGFH01; order CALGFH01; family CALGFH01; genus DASVXQ01. Next base: position 3,996 of record JBEDUQ010000065.1, on the reverse strand, counting down.
ACGAGCACCAGGCGAAGCTGCTGCTGGAGTCGGTCGGGCTACGCGCGCCGAGGCGCCGCGTCTGCGATTCCCGGGAGCTGGCGCGGCAGGCCGCGGAGGGGCTGGGCGGGCGCGTGGTGGTCAAGGTGCTCGACCCGGCGATCACCCACAAGACCGAGGCCGGCGGGGTCCACGTCGGGGTCGAGCCGGGCCCGGCGCTGGAGGCCGCTTTGTACTCGATCGACCGGCTCGCGCCTGCCGGCCGGACCCGTTATCTGGTCGAGGAGCTGCTGCCGCCCGGGCTCGACCTGATCGCCGGAGGCCTCCGCGACCCCTCGTTCGGTCCGGCGGTGCTGGTCGGGCTCGGCGGCGTGGTCGCCGAGGCGCTCGGCGACACGGCCATGCGGCTCGCCCCGCTGTCGGCCGCCGATGGCCACGAGATGCTCGACGAACTGCTCGGCCGCAAGCTCCTGGACGGCTTCCGCGGCGGTCCCGCCGTCGACCGCGACGAGCTGGTCGCGGTCCTGCGGTCGCTCGGCGACCTGCTGCTCGCCCATCCCGAGATCGCCGAGCTGGACGTCAACCCGCTCCGCGCAACAACAAGCGGTCTGGTCGCGGCGGACGCCCTGGTCATCTTCGCAACCCCGGAACGCTCTTGACCTTGGGGGGCGTGGGGGGAGCGAGCTCCCCCCACACGGATCAGAGCTTGAAGAGGCGCTCGGCGTTGGCGCCGCGGATGGCGGTGGCGGCGGGGGCGGGGAGCGAGTCGACCCGGGCGAGGCAGCCGGCCATGTCGCCGACGTTGTGGGGATAGTCCGACCCGTAGAGGACCCGGTCCGGCCCCGCGAAGTCGACCAGGAGGTCGAGCGCGCCGCGCTCGTAGACGACCGCGTCGTACCAGAGGTTGCGGAGGTACTCGCTCGGCGCCCGGTCGATCCGCTCCCGGCAGGCGTCGAAGCTGCGGTGCCACTGGTCGAGCCGCCCGGCCAGATATGGCAGCGTGCCGCCCCCGTGGCTGGCGATCAGCCGCACGCCGGGAAAGCGGTCGAAGAACCCGTCCATGACCATGCGGGCGATCGCCAGGGTCGTGTCGATCGCGAACCCGACGCTGGCGACCAGGTTGTACGCGGTCATGTCGAGCCGCTCGACTCCAGGCGGCGCCGTCGGGTGCAACAGGACGGGTAGCTCGTGCCGGTCGATCTCGGCCCAGACCGGATCGAACCGGGCCGCCCCTGCCGGCTCGCCACCGATGTTGCCGAGCACCATCACGCCGACGGCGCCCGCGTCCAGCGCCCGGTCCAGCTCGGCGACGGCGAGCTTGGGATGCTGCCACGGCAGGCTGGCCAGCCAGCGGATCCGGTCGGGCCAGGCGCGCTGCGCGGCCGCCATGTCGTCGTTGGTCGCCCGCGCGGCCTCGAGACTCGTCCCGGCCTCGCCCCAGAAGACGTTCGGGCAGGTGAGGCTGACGATCGCGAGGTCGACGCCGGCCTCGTCCATGCGACGGATGCGCAGGTCGTAGTCGAGCATCCCGGCCGTCAGGGTCATGAACGGCGCGCCGGAGACGTGGACCGCGCGCTGGCCGCCGGCGACGGTTGCCAGCGTGTACCGACCGCCGTGCGCGCGCAGCAGCTCGATCCAGCGCGCGCTGAGCATGTGGGTGTGCACGTCCACGACCGTCATCGCTGCGCGAAACCCTACAATCCGGGCGCACCACGCACAAGACCTGGTCAGGAGGGGTCACCGCGCGACCCACCGCGCTCTGACACGGTGACCGTGTCGCTCCGCCCGGGCGGAGCACAGCGCTTGGAGCTCTGCGAGATCTCTGCGCCTGTTCAGTGTTTGCATGCGGAACTGGTAGTCTCCCCTCTTGACTCCGCTCGTCTCCCAGGGAGAGAGGTGCGTCGCTGGATGGAGCCGGTCCCGCAGCAACATTCCGCGCGGGAACGCCACCTGGTGCTGATCGCCGACGACGACCGCGACATCACCCGCTTTCTCGAGGTGAACCTGCGTCTCGAGGGGTTCGACGTGATCGCGGCGCACGACGGCAAAGATGCCCTGGCCAAGGCGCTCGACCTGCACCCCAACCTGATCCTTCTCGACGTGATGATGCCGGGGATGGACGGGTTCGAAGTCTGTAGCAAACTGCGTTCGGATCCCCGTGGCACGGACGTGCCGGTGATCATGCTGACCGCGAAGTCCATGTCGGCCGACCGCGTGGACGGGTACAACGTGGGCGCGGACGACTACGTCACCAAGCCGTTCGAGCCGATGGAGCTGGTCGCCCGGGTGGCGGACATGCTGCACCAGACCACCCCCTGACCGGCCCGGATGCTGCTGGCGGCCACGGTCGTCTCGCTGCTCGCCCTGGTCGGGTGGCTGTACCTGCTCGCCGGCCACGGCGGCTTCTGGCGGACAGACCAGCGGCTGCCCCGCGGGACCGAACAATGGGCGCCCTGCGGCGCGCGGTCCGGTGAGCCACGGTCGTGGCCGCGCGTGACCGCGGTCGTCCCCGCCCGGGACGAGGCGGCCATGCTCCCCGACACGCTGCCCAGCCTGCTCGACCAGGACTACCCAGGACCGTTCGCGGTGGTGCTGGTCGATGACCAGAGCGCCGACGGCACCGCCTCGGTCGCGCGCGGGCTCGCCGCCGGCGCGCGGCACCCGCTCACCGTCGTCGAGGGCTCCCCGCCGCCTGACGGCTGGGCCGGCAAGGTCTGGGCGATGACCCAAGGCGCCGAGGCGGCGACGGCCCGCCGTGGCCCAGGTGACTCCCGGGACCCGCGCGGCTCCGGTGAGCCGCGCGACCGAGGCGGGCCGGCCAACCCGACCGGCCCCGAGCCGCCCGCCTACCTGCTCTTCACCGACGCGGACGTGGCGCACGAGCCCGGGTCGGTGACCGCGCTGGTCCGCGCGGCCGAGGGCGACCGGCGCGACCTGGTCTCGCGGATGGCGCTGCTGCCCGCCCGGACCGGCTGGGAGCGCGCGATCGTGCCCGCCTTCGTCTACTTCTTCGCGATGCTGTACCCGTTCCGGCGGGTCAACCGCCCCGGCTCCCGCACCGCGGCCGCGGCGGGCGGCTGCATGCTGGTGCGCCGCCGGGCGCTGGAGGAGGCCGGCGGGCTCGGGCGCATCCGGCACGCGCCGATCGACGACGTCGCGCTCGGCCGGCTGCTCGGCCGGGCCGGAGGGCGCCTCTGGCTGGGGCTCGCCACCGAGGTCCGCAGCCGGCGCCCCTACCCGCGGCTCGCCGACCTCTGGTCGATGATCGCGCGCAGCGCCTACACGCAGCTGCGCTACTCCCCCGTGCTGCTGGCGGGGACCGTGGCCGGGCTCGCGCTGCTGTTCCTGGCGCCGCCGCTGGCGGCGGCCTCGGGCCTGGCGCTGCTCGCCGCCGGGACGGACGAGCCGGGCAAGGCCGCCCTGCTCGCGTGGTCGGGTCTGGCAACCTGGGCCATCATGGCAGCCACCTATGTCCCGATGCTGCGGCTCTACCGGCTTTCCCCGTTTCGCGCGCCCTCGCTGCCGCTGCTTGCCGCGCTCTACGCCGTGATGACCGTCGACTCGGCGCGGCGCCACCGCGGCGGCGCGGGCGCCGCGTGGAAGGGCCGGATGCTCCCGCGCCGCGACGCCGGCGCCTGAGCCTCCCGGGCAAGGCGGCGACGCCGGCCCAAGGACACCGGCCAAGCACGCCGGCCCAAGGACGCGACCCAAGGAGGGGTCCATGGCCGACCACAGCTACCCGCGCTTCTCCGATGCCGAGATGGACCGGCGCTTCGGCCTGGTGCGCGAGCTGATGGCAAACGAGGGGGTCGAGGCGCTGCTGCTGCACGGCAACCCTTCGGCGCTGGGGCCGGTCCACTACCTCTCCGGCTACCTGCCGGTGCGCCCGACCTGGATGCTGTTCGCCGCCGACGGGCCCTCGACCCTGTTCCTCCACTTCCACAACCACGTCCCCAACGCGCGTGCGCTCGGCTTCGTCGAGGACGTGCGCTGCTACTGGCCCTCGGCGCCCGCGGC
>JBEDUQ010000064.1:0-2012 GCA_040414855.1 Actinomycetota bacterium | reverse complement strand
CGGATGGACCGGTTAGCCTGTGGGCATGCCGAGCCCTTCAGTCCTCGCCCTCTACGCCGTCGCCGCGGTGGCGGTGCTGCTCATCCCCGGTCCGGCGGTGCTCTACATCGTCTCGCAGAGCGTCCGGCAGGGACGCCGCGCCGGCATCGCCTCGGTGCTCGGCATCCACGCCGGCACGCTGGTCCAGGTGGCGTTCGCGGTGCTCGGCGGCTCCTACCTGCTGGTCGCCTCGTCGCTGACCTTCAGCGTGGTCAAGTACCTCGGCGCCGCGTATCTCGTCTACCTGGGCATCCGCAAGCTGCTCGGCCGCGACGAGCCGGACGCGATCGCCCCCGACGCCCCGGCCGAGGCGGGCGCGCCGGCCCGTGGCACGTCGCCGAGGAGCGCGGCCCGGCTGTTCTACCAGGGCATGCTGGTCAACGTGCTCAACCCCAAGCTGGCGCTGTTCTTCTTCGCCTTCCTGCCGCAGTTCGTCGACTCGTCCCGGGGCGCGGTACCGGCGCAGGTGGCCACCTTCGGGATCGTGTTCGTCCTCCTCGGCCTCTGCACCGACGGCACCTACGCGCTGGTCGCGGGCAGCATCGGCCCGTGGCTCCGCGGCCACGCCCGCGTGCTTCGCGGCGAGCGCTACCTGGTCGGCTGCACCTTCATCGGTCTCGGGGTGGCCGCGACCCTCAGCGGCTCCAGGCGAACACGCTGAGCCGCCGAGCGCCATTGCGGCGCGCTACAGTCATCGCCGGGGGGCGGTAGGGGCGTCGGGCATCGAAGGGCAACGGCAGGGTGACGGAGTCGCAGAGCAGCGCGGGGCCGGCGGCCGCGGGCACGGCCGCGGAGTTGCGGCCGCCGCGACACCGGGTCAGCCGCAGAGCGATCTGGTTCTGGACAACCCGGGCGGCGTTCGGCTGGGTCCTGATCGTCGCGGTGCAGGTAGTGTGGTGGGTGCTTGAGCACGACGGCGCCGGCTGGCGTACCACCGCGCTGGCCGCCACCGCGCTGCTCGGGGCCGCCCACCTGGTGGTGATGCCGCGGTGGCGCTACCGCGTGCATCGCTGGGAGGCCACCCCCGAGGCGATGTACACGCAGGCCGGCTGGTTCAACCAGGAGCGCCGCATCGCGCCGGTCTCGCGCATCCAGACCGTCGACAGCGAGCGCGGACCGCTGGAGCAGGTCTTCGGGCTCGCCAACGTGACCGTCACCACCGCCTCGGCCGCCGGCCCGCTCCGCGTCCACGGCCTTGACCGCGAGGTCGCCGAGCGCCTGGTGGAGGACCTCACCGCCCGCACCCAGGCGTCGCGGGGCGACGCGACGTGAGCACGGACGGCTCGGTCGGGACCGGAGCGCCCGCACCCGCCGCACCCGTCGCGGCCGGCTGGCGGCGCCTGAGCACGCGGATGCTGCTGCTCTACCCGATCCAGGAGCTGCCGCGCGCGCTGCCCGCCCTGTTCGGCCTGCTGGTGGCCGGGTCCAGCCGCGGCGACGGCGGCCGCTGGGGCCTGCTCGGCATCGGCTTCGTGATCGCGCTCGCGGTCGTGCGCTGGTTGACGACCACCTACCGGATCACGCCGGAGCAGGTCCAGGTCCGGCGGGGGCTGCTGCGGCGCCAGGTGCTGACCGTGCCGAGGGACCGGCTGCGCACCGTCGACGTCACCGCCCATCCGCTCCACCGCGTGCTCGGGCTGGCCCGGGTGATCATCGGCACCGGCCGCTCCGACCGCGACGGCGACGGCGGCATCAAGCTCGACGGCCTCACCGCCGCCGACGCCGCCAGGCTCCGCGAGGAGCTGCTCCACCGGGGCATTGTGGCCACCGCGCCGGCGCCCGCCGCGTGGCCGCCTGGGTCGACGTCACCGGCGACCTCACCGGCGAGCGCCCCGGCGGAGGCGCCGGGCCAGGAGGTCGAGCTGGTCCGGCTCGACCCGGCCTGGGTCAGGTACGGGCCGTTCACGCTCTCCGGCGTGCTGACCCTCGGCCTGCTCGCCGGCACGCTGTCGCAGGTCATCTCCGAGGGCCAC
>JBEDUQ010000063.1:0-19527 GCA_040414855.1 Actinomycetota bacterium | reverse complement strand
AGGGCGGTGAACCAGCCGTCGGGGCGGTCCGCGGCGGCGGCGTCGACCGCGGCGGCCAGCTCGGCCTCGGCGAGACCGTCGGGGTGCGCCGCAAGCACCCGGACGACCGCGCCGCGCCAGCGGCGGTCGGAGGTCCGGAACGGGGCTGTCCGGCGCGGCGAGGCCGGCGGCGCCTCCGCGCCGAGCGACAGCCAGCGGCAGCGCACGGCGATCGGGCAGCCGTCGCAGCGCGGCCGCGGCCGGCAGTGGGACGCGCCGAGGTCCATCAGCGCCGAGGACCACTCCCACGCGCGCCCGTGGGGCACGGCGGCGTCGGCCAGCCGCTGCCTGGCGGCGAGGCCGAGCCGGGACGGATCGGTCCCGGCCAGCGAGCGCGACAGCACCCTGGCGACGTTGGTGTCCACCGGCGCGACCTGCTGGCCCATCGCGAAGCAGGCGACCGCCCTGGCCGTGTAGGGCCCGATGCCGGGCAGCGCCGCCAGCCCGTCGACCGACCGGGGCCAGCCGCCGCGCTCGACCACGGCACGGGCGCAGGCCCGCAGCGCCAGCGCGCGGCGGTTGTAGCCGAGCCCCTGCCAATGGCGCAGCACCTCGGCAGGACTGGCCGCGGCCAGCGCCTCGGGGTCGGGGAAGCGGGCGAGAAACGCGGGGAACGCGGTCGCCGCCCGCTCGGCCTGGGTCTGCTGCGCCAGCACCTCGGCCACCAGCACGCTCCACGGGTCGCGGGTGCGCCGCCACGGCAGGTCGCGGCCGGCGTGCCCGAACCACTCCAGCACCTGGCCACGCACGGCGTCGAGCAACTCAGAGTCGAGCGCGGCGGCGGTCCCACCCGGCGGCGCGGCGGACGGCGAGCCGCCGGAAGCGGTCGAGGTCACCGGCCGGGGGCCTCGTCGGGGCCGCGGGCGGGACCGCGGCCGCCACCACCGCGGGCGGTGCGCTCCTCCACCTGGTAGCGGGCGCCGCGGAGCCGCACCAGACCGGTCAGGTACACCAGGATCGCGACCACGCAGGCGCTGCCGACCGCGAGCAGGCCGCCGCCGGCGGGCACGGGCAGCGCGACCGGGATCACCGCCCCGAACACCCAGGCGAGCTGGAAGACCGTCTCGGAGCGGGTGATGGTGGTGGCGCGGTACGACACCGGCACGTCGCGCTGCACCAGGCTCTCGAAGCCGATCCTGGCGGCCGACGCCCCGACGCCGGTGACCAGACCCGCCAATCCGGCGGTGACCACCCCGACCCGTCCGGCGATCAGCAGCGCGATCGCCGCCGACAGCGCCAGACCGAAGATCAGCAGGCCCTCCTCGCGGATCCGCTTGCCGAGCCTGGGGACCAGGAAGGCGCCGATCAGCCCGCCGGCGCCGAGGCCGGCCACCAGCAGCCCCAGCCCGCCCGTGCTCACGCCCTTCTTGCGCAGCGAGAAGGCCAGCAGGAACAGCACGAACCCGCCCGCCGCGCGGGTCGCGGCGCTGGCGGCCCTCGCCAGCCGGATCCGCGCCGGCGGCCGGCGCACGGACGGTCGCCGCAGCCACGCGGCCGCCCCGCCGACGACGCCCGAACCGCGCGAGGCGCCCGCCTCGGTCGAGCCGCCCGTCGAGGCGTCCACGGGGCCGAGCCGCGAGGAGGCCCGCGCCCCCACTGAGCCGCCCAAGGGCTGAGTGGCGCCACCCCGGTGCCAGAGGTCGCGCAGCGCCGGCACGGCGGTCGCCATGAACGCGGCGATCAGGAACACCAGCGCCGCGAACCGCAGCACGCCGCCGCCTCCGAAGACCTTCTGGACCAGCACCCCGAGCAGGCCCCCGACCGTGCCCCCGATGGCCGCCACCCGCGCCATGCGGCCGTTCACCGGCACCAGGTCGCGGCCGGAGCCGACCAGCTCCGGCACCAGCGCGCTGCGGCTGATGCCGTGGACCCTCGAGCAGACCAGCAGCCCGAACGCCAGCGGGAACAACAGCAGCGAGTTCAGCCGCGGCGCCGTCTGCCAGGCGAGCAGCGCCCGCGCGATCAGCGCGACGATCATCGCCACCCTGGCCGCGCCGGCGCGGCCGTCGAGCAGGCGGCCGAGCAGCGGCGCCACCACCGCGAACGGGGCGACGGTGATCAGCAGATAGAGGGCGACCCGCGGCCGCGCGGCCGCGACCGGCACGGCGAAGAACAGCGTGCCGGCCAGCGACACCGCGACCAGCGCGTCGCCGAAGCCGCTGGCGGAGTGGACCCAGGCGAGCCGGTCCAGCGCCCGCCGCTCGGGATCCGGCTCGCCGAGGCGCCGCCGGACGCGGTCGGCGACGTCCGCACCACGACGAAGCCCCCGGATGCTCCGGGGGCTTCGTCTATCCCTGGGGTGGGACACTCGATGGCCTTACTCCGTGCCGGCCAGCTCCGCGGGCGGGATGTCGATCCCGTCCGCCGCCTGGTCCAGCGACCTGAATGCGATCTCACCGTCCTCGGCGTCGACCACGACCAACTGGCTGGCGCTGAACTCCTTCCACAGGAGCTTCTCGGAGAGCGGGTCTTCGACCATCCGCTGGATCGTGCGCCGCAGCGGGCGCGCGCCGAGCGCCGGGTCGTAGCCCTTCTCCGCCAGCAGGTTCTTGGCCGCGTCGGTGAGCTCGAGCGCGATGTCCTTGGAGCGGAGCTGCTCGACCACCCGCCGGGTCATGAGGTCGACGATGCTCTTGACCTCCTCGCGGCTGAGCTGGTGGAAGACGATCACCTCGTCGATCCGGTTGAGGAACTCCGGACGGAAGTGCCGCTTCAGCTCGTCCATGACCTTGTCGCGCATCCGCTCGTAGTCGACCTTGGCGTCCGGCTTGGCGGTGAAGCCGAGCGTGGTGCCCTTGGCGATGTCGCGGGTGCCGAGGTTCGAGGTCATGATCAGCACGCAGTTCTTGAAGTCCACCATGCGGCCCTGGGCGTCGGTCAGGCGACCGTCCTCCAGGATCTGCAGGAGCGTGTTGAACACGTCCGGGTGGGCCTTCTCGATCTCGTCGAACAGCACCACGCTGAACGGCTTGCGCCGGACCGCCTCGGTGAGCTGTCCGCCCTCCTCGTAACCGATGTAGCCCGGAGGCGAGCCGATCAGCCGCGAGACGGTGTGCTTCTCCATGTACTCGCTCATGTCGAGCGCGATCAGGGCGTCCTCGTCACCGAACAGGAACTCGGCGAGCGTCCTGGACAGCTCGGTCTTTCCGACGCCCGAGGGGCCGAGGAAGATGAACGAGCCGGATGGGCGCTTGGGGTCCTTGAGGCCGGCGCGTGTTCGCCGGATCGCCTGGGACACCGCCCGGATGGCCTCCTCCTGGCCGACGACCCGCTTGTGCAGCTCGTCCTCCATGCGGAGCAGCTTGGCGGTCTCCTCCTCGGTGAGCTTGAACACCGGGATGCCGGTCCACGAGGCGAGGACCTCGGCGATCTGCTCCTCGTCGACCTCGGCGACGACGTCCATGTCGCCGGACTTCCACTCGCGCTCGCGCCGCGCCTTGTCCGAGAGCAGCTGCTTCTCGCGGTCGCGCAGCGAGGCGGCCTTCTCGAAGTCCTGGGCGTCGATCGCGGATTCCTTCTCGCGACGGACGTCGGCGATCCTGCCGTCGAACTCGCGCAGGTCGGGCGGAGCGGTCATCCGCCGGATCCGCATCCGGCTGCCCGCCTCGTCGATCAGGTCGATCGCCTTGTCGGGCAGGAAGCGGTCCGAGATGTAGCGGTCCGCCAGGTTGGCCGAGGCCACCAGCGCGTCGTCGGTGATCGTGACCCTGTGGTGCGCCTCGTAGCGGTCCCGGAGGCCCTTGAGGATCTCGATGGTGTGGGCGACGGTCGGCTCGTTGACGTGGATCGGCTGGAAGCGCCGCTCCAGCGCCGCGTCCTTCTCGAGGTGCTTGCGGTACTCCTCGAGGGTGGTCGCGCCGATCGTCTGGAGCTCGCCGCGGGCCAGCATCGGCTTGAGGATCGAGGCGGCGTCGATCGCCCCCTCGGCCGCGCCCGCGCCGACCAGCGTGTGCAGCTCGTCGATGAACAGGATGATGTCCCCGCGGGTGCGGATCTCCTTGAGGACCTTCTTGAGGCGCTCCTCGAAGTCACCGCGGTAGCGCGAGCCGGCGACCAGGGCGCCGAGGTCGAGGGTGTAGAGCTGCTTGCCCTTGAGCGTCTCGGGCACCTCGCCCTTGACGATCGCCTGCGAGAGCCCCTCGACGATGGCGGTCTTGCCGACGCCGGGCTCGCCGATGAGCACCGGGTTGTTCTTGGTCCTCCGGGAGAGGACCTGCATGACCCGCTCGATCTCCTTCTCTCGCCCGATGACCGGGTCGAGCTTGCCCTCGCGGGCGAGCTGGGTCAGGTTGCGGCCGAACTGGTCGAGCACCAGCGAACCCTGCGGCTGCGCCTCGCCGGTCGCGCCGGTCCCCGTCCCCTCCTTGCCCTGCGCGTAGCCGGAGAGGAGCTGGATGACCTGCTGCCGGACGCGGGAGAGGTCGGCGCCCAGCTTGACGAGCACCTGGGCGGCGACGCCCTCGCCCTCGCGGATCAGGCCGAGCAGGATGTGCTCGGTGCCGATGTAATTGTGACCGAGCTGCAACGCTTCCCGGAGGGAGAGCTCCAGGACCTTCTTCGCTCGTGGCGTAAACGGGATGTGACCGGTCGGGGCGCTCTGGCCCTGGCCGATGATCTCCTCGACCTGCGCGCGGACCGCCTCGAGCGAGATGCCCAGCGACTCGAGGGCCTTGGCCGCGACGCCTTCACCCTCGTGGATGAGGCCGAGCAGGATGTGCTCGGTGCCGATGTAGTTGTGATTGAGGAGCCGGGCTTCCTCCTGGGCGAGCACGACGACCCGTCGAGCCCGGTCGGTGAAGCGCTCAAACATGCCAAACCCCCAGGGATACGGCGGCTGAGAAACGTTGCCGCCAATCGACTATACACCTGGCCTTCTGGCGTCCCGTGGGGAGGTCCGCCGAAGCCGCGGCGGATTCGTTCACGAGGTCATGTGTCCAATCTGGTCGGTTTCGATCACGTGGAACTCAGGTAGCGGGGCTTCTGTTCTGCAAACGCCGGAGCCACAGAGGATGTTCCTGCGCGGCGGTCCCCTGGTTCCGGGCTCTGTCGGGCTACAGCTCCTCGGGGCGAAGCTGCGGGAACAGGATAGCCTCCCGGATCGACGAGAGGTCCCCGAGCAGCATCACCAGCCGGTCGAGGCCCATCCCGAGCCCAGCGTTGGGGGGCAGGCCCAGCTCCAGAGCACGAAGGTACGCCTCATCCACCACCATCGCCTCGTCGTCGCCGCCGGCGCGGGCCCGGGCCTGCTCCTCCATCCTGGCGCGCTGCTCGTCGGGGTCGGTCAGCTCCGAGAAGCAGTTGGCGAGCTCGCGGCCGCCGATGATCAGCTCGAACCGCTCGGTCACCCTCGGGTCGTCGCGGTGGGGGTGCGCCAGCGGCGAGACCTCGATCGGGTAGTTGGTCACGAAGGTCGGCTCGAACAGCGAGTCCTCGACCAGGTGCTCGTACAGCTCCAGGACCAGCTTGCCGACGCCCCAGCCCGGCTCCCACGGGACCTTGTTGGCGTCGGCGAGCTCGCGGACCTTCTCCAGCGGCCAGTCGTAGCCGAGGTCCGGCAGGCCCACCGCCTCGCGGACCAGGTCGAGCACGGTCGCCTCGCGCCACTCGGCGTCCAGGTCGAGCATCCGGCCCTGGTGCTGGACCCTGCGGGTGCCAATGGCGGCGTCGGCGGCCTCCAGGATGAGGTCGCGCGCCAGCCGCATCATGTCCCGGTAGTCCTGAAAGGCGGCGTTGGACTCGAGCATGGTGAACTCGGGGTTGTGCCGAGTGTCGATGCCCTCGTTGCGGAACACCCGGTTGAACTCGAAGACCCGGTCCAGGCCGCCGACCAGCAGGCGCTTCAGGTACAGCTCTGTGGCGACCCGCAGGTAGAGGTCGGTGTCGAGCGCGTTGTGGTGGGTGATGAACGGGCGCGCCAGGGCGCCGCCGGGGATCGGCTGGAGGATCGGCGTCTCGACCTCGACGTAGCCGCGCGCCTCCATGGACTGCCGCAGGCTCCTGGCGACCTTGATCCGCAGCCGCGCGTTGGCACGTGAGGCCGGGTTGGTGATCAGGTCCAGCTCGCGCTGGCGCGAGCGGACCTCCGGGTCGGTGACGCCCTTCCACTTGTCGGGCAGCGGGCGCAGCGACTTGGCGAGCAGCCAGAACCGCTCGGCCCTGACCGACAGCTCGCCCCTTCGGGTGCTGATCACCTCGCCCTCGACCCCGACCCAGTCGCCGGTGTCCAGTTCCAGCGCCCGCTCCAGCCCGTCCGCGCCGAGCGACTGCACGGTCAGCATCACCTGGAGCTCGTCGTCGCCCTGCCGCAGTGTCCAGAACGCCAGCTTGCCCATGGAGCGCTTCAGCACCAGACGGCCGGCCACGCGCACCCGGTCGGAGGACTCCTCGCCCGGCTTCAGCCGGTCGCCCCAGCTGCGGCGCACCTGCTCCAGCGTGTGGGTGCGGGTGAAGCCGACCGGGAAGGGATCGATCCCTTCAGCGCGCAGGCTGGCCAGCTTGTCTCGCCGGGCCTGCTCGACGGCTGAGCGGTCCTCTGGGTCGGGCACGGTGCTCCTCGATTCGCGTTTAGGGGCTGCTGGGCTGCTCACGGCGGTGGTCGTGGCCCGATGGCCAATGCTACTTGCCCGGCCGGCCACGGACGAGCGCGCCGAGCGCGAGCACCAGCAGGGTGCCGCCGAGCAGCTCGCCGAACCCGCCCATCCCCATGGTCGGGCCGTAGAAGACCAGCACCAGGCCGGCGAAGATGCCGGCGCTGCCCCAGCCGCCAAGCCACGAGCGGCGGCGCGCCCGCGCGAAGTCGGTGCGCCCGCGGCGGCCGATGAAGCCGGCCAGCACCTCGCTCGGGGTCGGCTCCTCCGCCAGGTACAGCCAGGTGTCGCCGGGGCCCTCGTCGACCAGCAGCAGCCAGCCGGTCGCCGGCGGCGGCCCCTCCGCCGCTTCGGTGACCCGGCTGGCGCGCTCGCCGACGGCGGGCACCCGCATCGCCCGGTCCCTGGACGGCGTGGTCGCGACCACCACCCGGACCGCCAGCAGCTCGGGCACCTCGGCGAGGTCGGCGACCGCGGTCCCGGCCGCCAGCGCGAGCCGGTCGAAGACGAGGGCGTGCTGGGCGAGCCGCCGCCAGATGGCCACGCCGTCGCGGCGGACCAGGCCCTCCTGCTCGACGCCGGGCCCGAGCACGACGGCCTCGACGCCGAAGTGCCGGAACGAGCGCGGCGACAGCGGCCGGCCTTCGACCCGGTCGGCGCGGCCCTCCGCCCAGGCGCTCATGCCGGTCCGGTCCTCATGGCACCGGCCGCCCGGCGGGCGGGTGGTGGGCTTTGGCCCCGGCGTTGCGGTCGAAGATGATCCGCAGCCCGTGCAGGGTGAGCCAGGGGTCGTGCCGGTCGATGGTCTCGCAGACGCCGATCATCACCGCCGCCAGCCCGCCGGTGGCGATCACGGTCGCGTGGTCGCCGAGCTCGGCGACCATGCGCCGCACCAGCGCGTCGACCTGGCCGGCGAAGCCGAAGACGATGCCGGCCTGGAGCGACTCGGTGGTGTTCTTGCCGATCACCGAGCGCGGCGCGACCAGCTCGACCCGCCGGAGCTGGGCGGTCTCGCGGACCAGCGCGTTGGTGGAGATCTCGATTCCCGGCGCGATCGCCACGCCGAGCATCTCGCCTTTGGCGGAGACCGCGTCGAAGGTGGTGGCGGTGCCGAAGTCGACCACCACCGCCGGGCCGCCGTAGAGCGCGTAGGCGGCCACCGCGTTGGCGACCCGGTCGGCGCCGACCTCGGGCGGGTTGTCGGTCAGGATCGACAGGCCGGTGCGCACGCCGGGCTCGATCATCACCGGCTCGAAGCCGCAGTAGCGCCGGACCATCTCGCGCAGCGCCTGGGTGAGCCTGGGCACCACCGACGAGATGGTCACGCCGGTGACGTCGTTGGCGAACGACATGCCCTCCTGGGCGAGGAAGCCGCCGAGCAGCAGGGCGTGCTCGTCGGCGGTGCGCTCGGCGACGGTCGCGGCCCGCCAGTGCTGCACCAGCTTGTCGCCATCGAAGGTCCCGATGGTGATCTCGGTGTTGCCGACGTCCAGTGCCAGCAGCATGGCTCGCTCCTCCTTCCAGCTACCAATCCACGGCGATGTCGAGCGCCGGGGCCGAGTGGGTCAGCGCGCCGACCGCGATGAAGTCGACTCCGGTGAGGGCGATCTCGCGCGCGTTGGCCAGGGTGATCCCGCCGGAGGCCTCGGTGCGCGCCCGCCCGGACGCCATCGCCACCGCCTGGGACATGGTCGCGGTGCCCATGTTGTCGAGCAGCAGCAGCTCGCAGCCGGCGTCCAGGGCCTCGGCCACCTCCTGGAGGCTCTCGACCTCGACCTCGAGCGGCAACCCGGGGGCGGCGGCTCGGGCGGCGGCAACCGCGGGGCCGAGCCCGCCGGCGGCGCGGATGTGGTTGTCCTTGACCAGCAGCGCGTCGCCGAGGCTCATGCGGTGGTTGCGGCCGCCGCCGGCCCGGACCGCGTACTTCTCGAGCAGGCGCAGGCCTGGGAGGGTCTTGCGGGTGTCGCGGACCGCCGCGCCGGTGCCCTCGACCGCGGCGACGAACGCGGCGGTGAGCGTGGCCACGCCGGAGAGGTGGCCGAGCAGGTTCAGCAGCGTGCGCTCGGCCGCCAGCACCACCCTCGCCGGTCCACCGATGGTGCCGAGCAGGTCGCCGGCGCCGACCGTGGAGCCGTCCTCGACGCGCGGCTCGAAGCTCGCCGGCTCCAGGCCGAGCCGCTCGGCGACCTGGCCGAGCGTCAGCTCGACCGCGGGCAGGCCGGCGACCACGCCCCGTGAGCGGGACGCCAGCGACGCCTTGGCGACGCCCTCGACCCGGGCGCTGGTCGGGTCGCCCGTGGCCAGGTCCTCGTCGAGCGCGCCGGCGACCACGGCCGCGAACGCCTGCAGCGGCACCTCGCCGATCGCGGCGCCCGGGGTCATCGCCGGGCCTCCTCGGGCTCGGGGACCGGCAGGGTGCCGTGGTCGAGAAGGCCGTCGGGGCGGCGGGTGAGCACCTGGCGCAGGCGCCAGGCCTCCACCGGGTCGGGATGGTCGGAGCGGCTGTGGGCGCCACGCGACTCCTCGCGGCCGGCCGCCAGCCGCACCAGCGCCGCGCCGATCTGGAGGAGGTTCGCGATCTCCCAGCGCTCCCGCCCCCCGGCCGCGGCCACCCGCTCCAGCCGTACCGACAGGCCGATGATCCCGGCCGCCGCCGCGGCCAGCCCGTCGTGGGAGCGGAGCACCCCGGCCCTTTCGGTCATCAGCCCGCGGAGCTGGCCGCGGAGCGCGTCGAGCCTGCCGTCGCCACCGCCGGCCGGCCGCGGCTCCCCCGGCAACCCCGGCGACCCCGGCGACCCCGGCGACCCCGGCGACCCCGGCGACCCCGGCGACCCCGGCGTGCCCGGGCCGGACCAGCCGTCCGCCGGGCGCTCGGGGATCGCACGGGCGATCCGGGAGGCGAACACCAGGCCCTCCAGGAGCGAGTTGGACGCGAGCCGGTTGGCGCCGTGGACGCCGGTGCAGGCCGCCTCCCCGACCGCGTACAGGCCGGGCAGGCTGGAGCGGCCGTCGAGGTCGGTGAGGACCCCGCCCATCAGGTAGTGGGCGGCGGGCGAGACCGGGATCCAGTCGCGGGTCGGCTCCACCCCCGCGGCGCGGCAGCGCGCCAGGATGGTCGGGAAGCGCCGCTCCAGCCGGGACGCCGGGACGCCGGTCGCGTCCAGGAACAGGTGGTCCACGCCGAGCTCGGCCATGCGCGCGGCCATGCCGCGGGTGACCACGTCGCGCGGCGCCAGGTCGCCGAGCGGGTGGACGCCGGCCATCACCTCGTCGCCGCGCCCGTCGCGGAGCACCGCGCCCTCGCCGCGCATCGCCTCGGAGATCAGCGGCCGCGGGTCGCTCTCCAGGTGCAGCGCGGTCGGGTGGAACTGGACGAACTCGAGGTCGGCCAGGCTCGCCCCCGCCCGCAGCGCGGCGGCGATGCCGTCGCCGGTGGACAGGGCCGGGTTGGTGGTGCTGGCGTAGAGCTGACCGGCGCCGCCGCTGGCGAGCACGACCTCGCCGGCGCGGACCAGCCGAGGTCCGCCGCCCTCGGACCACAGCAGCGCCCCGGTGACGGCGCCGTCCTCGGTCACCAGGTCGACCAGGAAGGTCCGCTCGGCGATGGCCACGTTCGGCGCGTCGCGCACCGCGGCGACCAGCGCCCGCTCGACCTCGGCGCCGGTGGCGTCGCCGCCGGCGTGGACGATCCGCCGCCGCGAGTGGCCGCCCTCGAGCGTGAGCGCCAGCCTGCCGCCCTCCAGGTCGAAGCTGGTGCCGAGGCGCTGGAGCCGCCGCACCGCGGCCGGGCCCTCGGCGACCAGCACGCGCACGGCCTCGGGGTCGCAGAGCCCGGCGCCGGCGGTCATGGTGTCCGCCCAGTGGTCGCCGGGCGAGTCGTCGGCGCCGAGCACCGCGGCGATCCCGCCCTGGGCGTAGCGGGTCGCCGAGCTGGCGACCCGGGCCTTGGTGACCAGCAGCACCGGCAGCCCCGCCGGCAGCTCCAGCGCGGTCGTCAGGCCGGCGACGCCGGAGCCGACCACGATCACGCCGACCTCGCTGGCCGGCAGCGCGCGCCGGTCGCCGTCCATGAGCGAGCGCGGGATCACGCCGCCTCCCCGAGAACCAGGTTGTCGATCAGCCGCGCCGGCCCGACCCGGGCGGCCACCGCCAGCAGGTGGCCGGCCTCGGCGGTCGCCACCGGCTCGAAGCTGTCCGGGTCGACCAGGGCGGCGTACTGGGTGCCGACCCGCGCCTCGTCGAGCACCAGCACCGCGGCGGCCTCGACCTTGGCGGGTTCGCGCTCGCCGTCGAGCCATGCCCGCTGCCCGGCGCGCAGGCCGCGGTAGAGCGCGGTCGCCTGGGCGCGCTCGCCGGCGGACAGGTAGGCGTTCCGGGAGGACATCGCCAGCCCGTCCGGCTCCCTGACCGTCGGGCAGGCCACGATCTGGTTGGGAAAGCCCAGGTCGGACACCATCCGCCGGACCACCGCGAGCTGCTGGGCGTCCTTGCGGCCGAAGTAGGCGCTGCAGGGGCCGACCAGGTTGAGCAGCTTGGCGACCACGGTCGCGACCCCGTCCATGTGCCCCTGTCTGAAGGCGCCCTCCAGCCGCTCGCCCAGCGCGCCGGTGCGCACCCGCACGGTCGGCGGCCGCGGCCAGACCTCGGCCTCGTCGGGCACGAAGACGAGGTCGACCCCGTCGCGCTCGAGGGCGGCGAGGTCGCCGTCCAGGTCCCGCGGGTAGGTCGCGAGGTCCTCGCTGGGGCCGAACTGGAGCGGGTTCACGAAGATCGAGGCGACCACCAGGTCGCACTCGCCGCGCGCCGCCGCCACCAGCGACCGGTGGCCCGCGTGCAGTGCGCCCATGGTTGGGACGAAGCCGACCGTGGCGCCGTCGTGGCGCGCCGCGTCCGTGGCGGCGCGCAGCTCAACGCTGGTCGCGACCGCGCGCACGCCGGCCCAGCCTCTTGAGCAGCTCGCGCCGCTCCCGCGAGTCCTCGTTCCCGTCCTCGCCGTCGTGCCCCTGGAGCGCGGCCTCGACGCGGCGGCGCGCGTCCGGGTCGAGCCGCCCGGCGGCGGCGGCGCGGTCGCCGATCAGCCTCGCGAGCGCGGCGTAGACCTTGACCAGCCGCTGCTTGCGCGCCAGCGCCTCGACGTGCATGCCGATCGTGCGGCCCTCGCCCCTGACCCACGGGCCCGACATGCCCGCCTGCCCGGTCGCCAGGGCGGCATCGACGCTGGCGTGGACCAGCCCGCCGAGCACGGCGGCGGGATCGATCACCCCGCCGGCCCGCAGGATGTCGGCCGCGCTGGCCGACAGCGCCGCGGCGCCGTTGGCGGCCAGCACCAGCGAGACGTGGTAGCGGACGCGGCCCGATGCCGGCACGTCCATCGGCCGGCCGCCGAGCATGGTGACCACCTCGCGGCCGCTGGGGTCGCCGGTCACGCCCCAGACGGTGCCGGGGATGCGGCCGAGGGTGCCCTCGAGGTCGTCGTTGAAGATCTGCACCGGGTGGCAGGCGGCCACCTTGGCGCCGGCGGCCGCCGCCGGGGTCAGCAGCTCGGGGCCGTCGACGCCGGCGGTGTGGACGACCACCTGGTCCTGGCTGAACACGCCCTCGGCGGCGAGCGCGGTCACCAGCGACGGCAGCTCGTCGTCGAGCACCGCGAGCAGCACCAGCTTGGCGCCGCGCACGGCCTCGGCCGACGGGGCGGTGGGCAGGTCGCTGTTGGTCTCGACCCGCTCGCGGCCGCGGTCGGAACGCACGCCGACGGTGACGTCGACACCGAGCCGCTGGAGGAAGATCGCCACCGCAAGGCCGACGCGACCCGCTCCAACCACGGCGGCGGGCGAGAAGCTGGTGGTGAGCTGGTCTGGCATCACGGGTCCCGAATCGTCGAGAGGATCATGGCGTCACTCGCGGAGTGTCCACCTTGGCGCGGCGCCCGACCAGATGTACCACCTGGGCGCCGGAGCGGTACGGCTCGCGGCCGGCGACCCGGCGCTCCAGCTCGAGCAGGGCGCGAGGGGCGTCGCCCTCGGCCTCGTCGTCGCGGCCCTCGGCGAACACGTTGACGCCGTAGGCGCCGACCAGCTCGAAGCCGGCCTTGGCGAAGTGCGCGGCGAGCTGCTCGGTGGTCATCGCGCGGTGCGCCTGCCGGTGCTCGGGCGCGGCGCCGTGGCCTTCCAGCAGGCGCAGCGCTCCGCTGTAGTCGCCGCGCCGGCCCGCCCGCAGGACCAGCCAGTCGCGGTTGGCGAAGGTCAGCGACAGCACGCCGTCGGACCGCAGCACCTCGGCCAGCGCGGCGAGCACGCCGGCGGCGTCCTCGACGCAGGTCACCACCTCGTGGCAGAGGGCGGCGTCCTGGCTGCCTGCGCCGAGCAGGCCGGGCAGCTCGACCACGTCGCCCTGCACGGTCGTGACCCGGTCGGCCAGCTCGGGGCCCTCGGCGGCGGCGCGCTGGGCGCAGGTGGCCAGCATCGCCGCGGAGGTGTCGACCACGGTGGTCCGGTAGCCGAGGCGCGCCAGCGGCACGGCCAGCTGGCCGGTGCCGCCGCCGGCGTCGACCACGCTGGCCGGCGGCTCCGGCAGCGCCTCGAGGACCTGCCCGAGCAGCAGCTCGAAGCGGACCCGCCCGCGACCGCTCACGCTCACGCCTCCAGCTCGCCCACGGCGATCAGGCCCTCGACGGCGCCGAGCCGGGCCAGCGCCTCGACCGCGGTCTCGCCGTCCGGGAAGCTGGCGAACGGGTCGACCTCGACCAGCGGCACCAGCACGAAGGCGCGCTCGCGGGCACGCGGGTGCGGAACGGTCAGCTCCGGCGTCTCGACCGGCGGGCCGTCGTAGAGGATCAGGTCGAGGTCGGCGGTGCGCGGCCCCCAGCGCTCCTTGCGGACCCTGCCGAGCCGCTCCTCGGTGACCATCAGCAGGTCGAGCAGCGCGAACGGGTCGCGGTCGGTCTCCAGCACGGCCACCGCGTTCAGGTAGAGGCCCTGCTCGGGACCGCCGACCGGCTCGGTCTCGTACACCCGCGAGACCGCCATCACGTGGGTGGCCTCGTCGGCGTCGAGCGCGCGGACGGCGGTGTCGAGCGTCGCCATCCGGTCGCCGAGGTTCGAGCCGAGCGCGACGTGAGCCCTGGTCATGCGCCATCACCTCCGCGGCCGCGAACCACCTCGACCGCGACCTCGGCGTCGGCCGCGATCGGGGCGTGCGGCTTGGTCACGCGCACGCGTGTCTGGCTGACCCGGGGGTCGGCGAGGACCAGCGCGGCGACGTCCTCGGCGACCGCCTCGATCAGCCGCCTGCGGGTGCCGGCGACCAGCTCGGCCACCCGCGCCGTCAGCGCGCCGTAGTCGACGGTGCGGTCCAGCTCGTCGGAGCTGCCGGCCGGCGACAGGTCCACGGCGAGGTCGAGGTCGACCACGAACACCTGGCCGAGCTCGGCCTCGTGGGCGAGCACGCCGTGGCGCCCGAACACGCGCAGGTTGCGGATCAGGATGCGGTCCCCGGCCGTGGTGCCGGTCATCCCGCCGCCCCAGCCGGCCGCGGTGCCGGTCATCCCGCCGCTCCATCCGGCGCCGCCGGGCCGTGGTGCAGCAGCGCCTCGGTCATGCGGACGATGCGGACCATGTGACGGACGTCGTGGACGCGGACGATCCGGGCGCCCCGCTCGACCGCCCACACCACCGTCGCGGCGGTGCCCTCGAGCCGCTCGTGCATCGGCAGCCCCAGCGCGCGCCCGATGAAGCCCTTGCGGCTGGTGCCGACCATCACCGGATGCCCCAGCTCGGTGAAGCGGGCGAGGTTGGCGAGCAAGGCGTAGTTGTGCTCGTCGCGCTTGCCGAAGCCGATGCCGGGGTCGACCACCAGCCGGTCGTGCGGCACCCCGGCCGCCTCGGCCGCCCGGGCGCGGTCGGCCAGGAAATGCCCGACCTCGCCGACGACGTCGGTGTAGGTGGGGTTGTCCTGCATCGTGAGCGGGGTGCCGAGCATGTGCATCAGCACCACCGCGGCCTTGGCGTCGGCGGCGACCTCGAGCAGGTCCGGGTCGTCGCGGCCGGCGCTGACGTCGTTGACGACCAGGGCGCCGGTCTCGACCGCGGCCCTGGCCACCGTCGCCTTGCGGGTGTCGATGGAGACCGGCACATCGGTGGCTGCGGCCAGCTCCCGGATCACCGGCAGCACCCGGTCCAGCTCGGTCCGCTCGTCGACGTAGACGGCGCCGGGACGGCTCGACTCGCCGCCGACGTCGAGCAGGTCGGCGCCCTCGGCGGCCATCGACAGGCCGTGCGCGACCGCGGCGCCGTGGTCGAGGAAGCGCCCGCCGTCCGAAAACGAGTCCGGCGTCACGTTGAGCACGCCCATGACCAGGCAGCGGGTCGAGGTGGGCAGGACCCTGTCCCCGACCCGGAGGTCATGCGGCGGCAGCGGGACGTTCGGCACGAGCGGAGCCTCCAGGAATCCTCGAAGAGGAGCGAGCCCGGCCATGATATCGGCCGGGGCGGCGGTCACTCGCCGCGCCTCGAGACCCCGATCAGGTTCATGGCCTCCATGCGGGTGGGCATCGAATCGCGGAAGACGCCGCGGACCGCCGAGGTCACCGTCACCGCGCCCGGCTTGCGGACCCCGCGCATGCTCATGCAGAGGTGCTCGGCCTCGATCACCACCAGGGCGCCCAGCGGAGCCAGCCGCGACATCAGCGCGTCGGCCACCTGGCTGGTGAGGCGCTCCTGCACCTGCGGCCGCTTGGCGAGGCCGTCGACCAGGCGCGCCAGCTTCGACAGGCCGGTGAGCTGGCCGCGCTGGTTGGGGATGTAGGCGAGGTGCGCCTTGCCGATGAACGGCAGCAGGTGGTGCTCGCAGATCGAGTACATCGGGATGTCCCGGACCATGACCAGCTCGTCGTGCTCCTCCTCGAACACGATCTTGAGGTTGTCCGAGGGGTCCTCGCGCAGCCCGGTGGTGATCTCCTCGTACATGCGCGCGACCCGCGCGGGCGTGTCGCGCACGCCGGCGCGGGAGAGGTCCTCGCCCATGCCCTCGAGGATCATGCGGACGCCGCGCTCCACCTTGTCGAAGTCGTAGCCGCGCACCCGGCCGTCCCCGTCGCCGCGCGCCTCACGGTCCGGCGCGGTCGCCGACGACCTCGTCGCCGACCCTCCTGGGCGCACCTGTCCATCCATCAGTCGCTACCTCCATACGGCAATCGGCCCCATGCTACGTGCGGTACGCGCATGGGGCCGATCGGCCTTCGGGCGCATCGCGCCCGCCGTGTCAGTCCGAGGGCAGGTCCTGAGCGCGGGCGATGCCCTGCCCCGCCTCGGTCTGGGTCCGGTCGCCGTTGGGGTGGGCGTAGCCGGCGCGGGGCGCCATGATCCCGCGCGGCGGCCTCTGGACCACCGGCGCGAGGATCTGGGCCAGCTCCTCCTTGGTGATGGTCTCCTTCTCCATCAGGACGTCGACCATCTGGTCGGCGACGTCCCGGTAGGTGGTCAGCACCTGCTCGGCCTCGACGTGCGCCTCGTCGATCAGGCGGCGCATCTCCTTGTCGATCTCGAAGGCGACCTGCTCGGAGTAGTCCTGCTGGTGGCCGAAGTCGCGGCCCAGGAAGACGTTCTCCTGCTTGGTGCCGAGTTGCAGCGAGCCGAGCCGGTCGCTCATGCCGTACTCGCAGACCATCTTGCGTGCCAGCGAGGTGGCCTTCTCGATGTCGTCGGAGGCGCCGGTGGACGGGTCCAGGAACCACAGCTCCTCGGCGACCCGCCCGCCCAGCAGCATGGCCAGCTGGTCGATCATCTCGCTCCTGGTCACCAGGAACTTGTCCTCGACCGGCAGCGCCAGGGTCCAGCCGAGCGCCCGGCCGCGGGAGATGATCGACACCTTGTGGACCGGGTCGGTGTTCGGCAGCGCGTGCCCGACCAGCGCGTGGCCCGACTCGTGGTAGGCGATGACCCGCTTCTCCTTCTCGGAGATGACCCTGGTCTTGCGCTCGGGACCGGCGATGACGCGGTCGATGGCCTCCTCGAGCTCGTCGTTGACGATCTCCTTGCGGCCGTGGCGCGCCGACAGCAGCGCCGCCTCGTTGACCACGTTGGCCAGGTCGGCGCCGGTGAAGCCGGGGGTCCGGCGGGCCAGCACCTCGAGGTCGATGTCCGGGGCCAGCGGCTTGCCGCGGGCGTGGACCTTGAGGATGTCGACGCGGCCCTTGAGGTCCGGCCGGTCGACCGCGATCTGGCGGTCGAAGCGGCCGGGGCGCAGCAGCGCCGGGTCGAGGATGTCCGGCCGGTTGGTGCCGGCGATCAGGATCACGCCCGACTTGGTGTCGAACCCGTCCATCTCGACCAGGAGCTGGTTCAGGGTCTGCTCGCGCTCGTCGTGGCCGCCGCCGAGGCCGGCGCCGCGCTGGCGGCCGACCGCGTCGATCTCGTCCACGAACACGATCGCCGGGGCGTTGGCCTTGGCCTGCTCGAACAGGTCGCGGACGCGGCTGGCGCCGACGCCGACGAACATCTCGACGAAGTCCGAGCCCGAGATCGAGAAGAACGGCACCCCGGCCTCGCCGGCGACGGCGCGGGCCAGCAGGGTCTTGCCGGTTCCCGGCGGGCCGAACAGCAGCACGCCCTTGGGGATCTTGGCCCCCATCGACTGGAACTTGGCCGGGTTCTCGAGGAACTCCTTGATCTCCATGAGCTCCTCGACGGCTTCATCGACGCCGGCCACGTCCTGGAAGGTGATCTTCGGTTGGTCCTTGGTGACCAACCGGGCTTTCGATTTACCGAAGCTCATCACCCGGTTGCCGCCGCCCTGCATCTGTTGCATCAGGAAGAAGAACAGCAGCAGGATCAGCGCGAACGGCAGGAGCTGGATCAGCACCTGGATGATCACGGACTGTCCGCGCGGGTCGACCTTGGTGGTGACGCCCTGCTTCTGGAGCAGGTTGAAGAGGTCCTTGCCCTGGCCCTGGGTGTACGCGGCCTCGAACCGACGGTTGCTGCTCTTGAAGGTGCCCAAGATCTTCTGGTCCTGGTCCTTCAGCACCACGTCCCTGACGTCGTTCTGGTTGATGTGCGAGACGACCTCGCTCAGGTTGACCTGTTCCGCCTGAGCGGGCGCGGTGAAGAACCGGAAGAACAGGAACACCAGCACGAGGATCAACAGCAGGTATGCCATTGGTCCCCGGAACAGTCGGTTCAGATTGGGCATCGTTTCGCACGGGGCGCGGATGAAGGACCAGCCGTCCGGACCCCTGCCTCCCTTCCAAGCTCCGCCACGGAGAGGTGCACCAGTCGCTGCCTCCCCCAGTCATAGTGGCACGGGCCGCCGATTAAGGGTGCCCGGCTACCGTGAACCTCAAGCCAGCCCACGCCAGCCCTGCGCCCGCGCGTGGCGCCACTCGGAGACACAGGGGGTGTCGCCGAATCTACAGGATCGCCCATCCTAACATCGGCAAAATCGAACGGGCAACGTTCCGCCGACCTATTTTGCCTGGTCAAACGGGTTGTACCCGGGAATGGGACGGCTCAGGAGCCGCTGTACACCTCGGGCTTGAGGGTGGCGACGAAGGGGAGGTTCCGGTACCGCTCCGCGTAGTCCAGTCCATAGCCGACCACGAAGACGCTGGGGATATCGAAGCCGGCATATTTCACCTCGATGTCGGCCTTGAGTTGGTCCGGCTTGTAGAGGAGCGCGCAGACCTCGAGGGTCGCCGGGCGGCGGCTGCGGAGGTTCTTGAGGAGATAGTTGAGCGTCAGCCCCGAGTCGATGATGTCTTCGACGATCAGCACGTCCCTGCCCTGGATCTCGCGGTCGAGGTCCTTGAGGATCCGGACCACCCCCGAGGTCTGGGTCGCCGACCCGTAGGACGACACCGCCATGAAGTCGAACTCGTGCGGCACGGTCAGTGCCCTGGCGAGGTCGGCCATCAGGATGAAGGCGCCCTTGAGCACCCCGACCAGGAGCACGTCGCGCCCCTGGTAGTCCTTGGAGATCTGGGCCGCGAGGTCGCGGACCTTGCCTTGAACCTGCTCCTCGGTGAGCAGTACCGACTCGATGTCGTCTTCGAACACCCTGCCGCTCCCCGGACGCCGTCGCGGACTGCCAGACGTAAGCCTACCCAAGCACGGCGGGCCGGGCCGGCTTTGATGGCTGATTGGCGGAATCGTCGGCTTCGCCGATGACCAGCGCGTCGCCGTCGCGCCGGGCGACGCCGCCGGGCCAGCGCAGCGCGCCCCCCGACCGGCCGGCGCCGGCGAGCGCCAGGATCGCCTCGGTGGTCTCGGCCGCCGGCGAGCCGCAGCCGGCCCGCGCGCAGGCGGCCCGCACCACCCTGCGGCCGAGCGCGACCGGCAGTCCGGCGAGCGCGCCCGCGCGCAGGCCCAGCCCGCCTCCGCCCGCCGGCGCCAGCCCCGCCCACGCCGCCCGCGGATCGAGGACGGCGTCGAGCGTGGAGGAGACCAGCGGGTCGAGCCACTCGCGCTCGGCCCTCGCCAGCTCCGCCGTCCTCGCCAGGGTCAGGGCGGCGCCTGGGCGCAACTCCTCGAGCAGGGGCAGGCCGCGCAGCCGCACGGCGTTGCGCAGCAGCCGCTGGTCGGTGTTGCTGGCGTCCTCGCGCCAGGCGAGCCCGAGCGCGCGGCAGCAGGCGCGGGTCTGCTCGCGCCGCACCGCGAGCAGCGGCCGCAGCAGCCAGCCGTCACGCGGCGCCATCGCGGCGAGCCCGTCCGGGCCGGCGCCCCGCAGCACCTGCAACAGGACCGTCTCCGCCTGGTCGTCGAGGGTGTGGCCGGTGACGACGAAGCGGCAGCCGGCCTTTGCCGCCGCCTCCGCCAGCGCGCGGTAGCGGGCCGCCCTGGCGGTGCCCTCCGGCCCCTCGCCGCGGCGGGCCTCCAGTTCCTCGGGCGCGACCCGGAGCAGGTGGGAC
>JBEDUQ010000062.1:0-76797 GCA_040414855.1 Actinomycetota bacterium | reverse complement strand
GTCATGCCGCCGGCACCTCCACCCGCATGCCCGCGCGGAGGCCGGCGCCGGCGACCTCGACGGTCCCGGCGGTGTCGTCGAACAGCCCGGGCTCCACCTCGACCAGGCGGCGACCCGCCGGCTCGACCACGCGCACCTGGTAGCCGCCGCCCAGCCTCGCCAGCAGGGCGGTGACCGGGACCATCAGCACGCCGCGCCGCCGCGCCGCGGTGATCGCGACCTGCACCGGCGCCTGCTCGAGGTCGCCCAGCCCGCGAGGCAGCCGCAGGGCCACCGTGACCGGGACGCTCGCCTGGCCCGCGATCTCGGGTGGGGTGTTGGGGTCGGCGGTGGCGACCCGGCCGACCCTGGTGACCGTGCCCGCGACGGGCTCACCGCCGGTGGGCAGGGTGACCAGCACCCGCGCCCCGGCCCGGACCAGGTAGCGCTGGTCGATGGTGACCTGCGCGGTGACCACGCGCCTGGTCGAGCTGCCGGACAGGACCGTCGCACCCGGCCCCGCCGAGGCGCCGGGGCGCAGCCTGACCTGGCTCACCCGGATCGCTCCGTCGAGGAACACCACCTGGCCCAGCGGGATCGTGCCGGTGCGCTGGACGGCGGGAAGCCCGCGCCGCTCCTGCCAGCGGCGGACCGCCGCCCGGGTGGCCGGGCCGAAGTGGCGGTCGACGGTGATCGCGCGCGCGGGGTCCAGGCCCAGCGCCACCAGGTTGCGCTCGAGCTGCTCCACGTCGGCGCCATCGCGTATCCCGGTCGCGAACTCGCGGTAGGCGGGGACGGCGCCGTACAGCAGGGTCGCCGGGGTCGCCGAGACGGCGAACAGCGCCTCGCCCCGCTTCACTTCGGTGCCCGCGGCGGCCGCGGAGGTCACGATTCCCGCCGGCAGCTGGCTCACCACCGGCTGGTCGCCGTCGTAGCCGAGCCGGCCGGCCACCTGCACCCGCCGGATGACGTCACCGCGGGTCACCTCCGCGGTGCCGGTCGGCACGGCGAGGGCGGCCGGCGCCCCGGTCCGCGGCGATGCGGCCATGGCCGCCCACACCACCGCCCCCGCCGCGACCGCCGCCAGGCCGGCGGCGACCACTCGGGCTCGCGTGCTCATCCTCGCCGGCTCGCTTCGCGCAGCTCGTTCTCGATCGAGGTACAGGCGTTGCGGGCGTCGATCGCCCGCTGGGGGACCGGGCCGAAGTTCAGGACGAAGCTCAGGTCGGTGCCGGCGAGCGGGTCGGAGCCATCGCGCTTGGGGTCGGGGTACTCCGGCATGCCGTGCTCGCGCATGCATCGCGAGTACCGCTGCTCGACCGCGAACAGCTCGGCCGAGGGCGGCTGGGCCGGGGGCGGCGGCGCGATCGCGTAGAGCTGCCGCATGATCTTCCGGCATGGCGACGACGGGTTGACGACCAGCGCCTCGAAGTCCCGCTTCGCGGACTCGGGGAAGTCGAGCCCGCCGTTCTGGTTGAAGATCGGGTCGGGGAAGTCGGGCCTGAGGTTGCGCCGGGCGCACTGGGAGAACTGGCGCCCGATCGGCAGCACCCGCGCCCGGTACTCCCGCGCCGAGACGCTCCCGGTCGCGCTCCCGGCGGCCGCGCCGTTGGTGGTGGCGGAGCTGGCGCCGGCGTTCGCCGACGCGCCGCCGCCGCGGCCGCCAACGCAGCCGGCCAGCGTGGCCAGGGCGACGATGGCGAGACCGACGGCGACACCGCGACGCACCGAACCGTGCACCGAACCGCGTATCGAAGTGCTCATGGCCAGGGGTCCTTTGCAGGTCGGGGATCGTCACCGCCGACTCTGCGCCGTCGGGCCGCCCGTCCGCGTCTGCCCACAGGCAGGTGTTTGCCGGCTCGCCTACGAGCGCGGACCCGCCCGCGCGTACAACCACGGTTGGACGCGCGGGCGGTCGTGGCCGCCTACCATGACCGTTATGCCGCTTGTCTCGCTGCTGCGCAGATCCGTGGTACGGGACACGGGCCTGGTGCTGCTCCTGGCGGCGCTCGGCCTGTTCCTCGGCGTGCGGACGTTCGCGTTGACGCTGGACGCCCAGAAGCTGATCGGCTTCACCGGCTCGACCGCCGCCTGGCACCGCGAGGTGCTGCGCTGGTGGCTGATCGCGCTGCCGGCCCTGGCGGCGGTGCCGCTGCGGAGGCGCTGGCCGCTCCCGGCGTTCGTGGTGGCGGCCGCCGCCGCCGCGGCCCATCTGCTGGACCCCGCCCGCCTCCCGCCGCTCCCCACCGAGCTGGCGGCCGGGGTCACGCTCTTCACGCTCGCCGCGGTGACCGGCTCGCGCCGGGTCGGGATGGCCGCCCTCTTCGGCGGGCTGGCCGCCCTCTACCTGACCGAGATCGGCGTCGTGCTGCGGTTCGGCGTGCCCGGCGCCAGCCCGGCCGAGCTCGCGGACCCTGGCCTTTCTCCCTGGCGGCCCGAGGTGCTGCACGCGGGCCTGAGGGCCGCCGTCGGCCCGGCACTGGCGCTGTGGACGGCCTGGGCGGTCGGCGACGGAGTCCGTACGCGCCGGCTGCACCTGGCCACCCTGGAGCAGCGCGCGGTGGACCTCGCGCGCGAGCGTGACCAGCGTGCGGCGCTGGCGGTGGCGGCCGAGCGGGCACGGATCAGCCGTGAGCTGCACGACGTGGTCGCCCACGGCATCTCGGTGATGGTGGTGCAGGCCCAGGGGGCCGAGGCCGCGCTGCGCAGCCATCCCGACCGCACCGCCGCGGCGCTCGGCAACGTGATCGACACCGGCCGTGCCTCCCTGGCCGAGATGCGGCGGCTGCTGGGCCTGGCCCGCGCCGAGCCGGACGGCGACCCGCGGCTGGCGCCGCAGCCGGGCGTCGGCGCCCTCCCGGCCCTGATCGACCAGGTCCGCGGCGCGGGCACCGCGGTCGAGCTGCGGCTCGAAGGCGACCCCGTGCCGCTGCCGGCGGCCCTGGACCTGTCGGTCTACCGGATCGTGCAGGAGGCGCTCACCAACACCCGCAGGCACGCCGGCGACGGCGCCCATGCCATGGTCCGGCTGGCCTTCCAGCCCGCCCTGGTCGAGGTCGAGGTCGCCGACGACGGTCCCGGCCCCCTGTCCGCGGGCATGTCGGCGGGCACCGAGCCAGGGGGCGGGGGCAACGGGCTGCGCGGGATCGCCGAGCGGGTGGCGGCCCTCGGCGGGTCGGTGGTCGCCGGTCCACGCGACGGCGGCGGGTTCGGCGTCCACGCCCAGCTGCCGCTGGCGGCCGCGCCGTGATCAGGGTCCTGCTGGTCGACGACCAGGCCCTGGTCCGCACCGGCTTCCGCATGATCCTGGACGAGACCGCCGACATCACCGTGGTGGGCGAGGCCGCCGACGGGCCCGCCGCGATCGCCATGGCTCGCGACACGCGCCCGGACGTCGTGCTCATGGACGTCCGCATGCCCGGCATGGACGGCATCGAGGCCACCCGCCGGCTGCGCGACGGCGCCGAGCCGGCCGACCCGCCGCGGGTGATCATCCTGACCACCTTCGACCTCGACGAGTACGTCTTCGAGGGTCTCCAGGCGGGGGCGAGCGGCTTTCTGCTCAAGGACACCCTGGCCGCCGACCTGCTGGCCGCCGTCCGCGTGGTCGCCGCCGGACAGGCCGTCGCCGCCCCCACCGTGACCCGACGGCTGATCCAGCACTTCGTCGGCGCCGCCCCGGCCCGGCCGCGCGACGAGGCTCCGCTCCGGGCGCTCACCATGCGGGAGCGCGAGGTGCTGACCCTGGTCGCGCGCGGGCTCTCCAACCGCGAGATCGCCGACACCCTGGTCCTGTCGCAGGGCACGGTCAAGACCCACATCAACCGCATCCTTGCCAAGCTCGGGCTGCGCGACCGCATCCAGGCGGTCATCCTCGGCTACCAGACCGGGCTGGTCACCCTCGACGGTTCCTGAGCCCCGGTCTGGCGATTCCCGCGCGACCAGTCTGAACGCCCGCTGAATTCCCGCCGCTAGCCCGCTCCAAGGTCACCTTCCGAGCCAAGCCGTATCACCGGCCGCAGCTCCGCCACGTCCCCTGGCGCGGCGAAGCGCTCGGCGATCTCCTCGGCCCGCTCGCGCGTGGCGCAGTCGATGATGAAGAACCCGGCCAGGTGCTCCTTCGCCTCCGCGTACGGGCCGTCGGTGGCGACCTGACCGTCGCGTCCCCAGCGATACAGCGTGGAGGCGGCGGGGTCCCCGAGCGCCTCCGCGGTCACGAACTCCCCGGAAGCTGAGATCTCCTCCATCAGCGCCTCGAACTGCCGGTCCATCTCCCGGTGGCGCTCGGGTGAGAGCGCTCGCCCCTCGGCGGTGCGGTCCAGGGTCGGGTGCCCCCACGGCTCTGGGTTCGAGTGGATCAGGATCACGTACTTCACCAGAGGATCTCCTTCCCGAGCGGGTCCGGCGACGTGCCCTTTCGCTGAAACGTCGGACCCAACCGGGCCGGCCTCGACACCTAGGATTCGATCAGCTCGCCGCCCCACTCCTCGGGGTGGACGTCGCGGAGCGTCTCGGTGAAGGTCCACTGATGGCCGAAGGGGTCCTCGGCGGTGTACTGACGCTCGCCGTACTCGAAGTCGGTGGGTTCCATCAGGATGCGGGCGCCGTGCGAGCGGGCGTGCTCGCAATGGGCGCGGGCGTCCTGGACGCGGACCATGACCGAGTGGGTGGTGCCCTCGCCTTCGCTCGGAGCGCGGCGGTCGCGACCCACGTCCGCGACGATCAGCGCGCCGTCGCCGAGGCGGAGCTGCGAGCGGTGGCGCTCACCGATCCGTACCCGCTCCTGGAAGCCGAAGGCCGTGCTGAGCCAGGCGACCGCCGCGCGGACGTCCGAGTAGACCAGCACGGGGATGACGGTCGCTTGGGGGACCGAACGGTTGCGCTGCATCGACGCCTCGCTCTCGGTGGTCGGGTGGACGGACCGGACCTACTGGGTCGCACCCGGTCGAGGGTTCCCGGCGGCCCATACCGATCAGTTTCCAAGAAGCCCCCCGCGGGGTGGCTGCCTACCATGAATGTCGTCCCAATCAAGACCGGTGTGGAGGAAACCAGCAATGAATGACACGCGAAAGTCCACCAAGAGCACCCCCTCGAAGAGCAAGTCGTTCGACGGGTTCACTGACGAGGAACGCGGCGCGATGAAGGAGCGCGCCAAGGAGCTGAAGACGGCCGGGCGCGAGGCAGAGGCGGAAAGCGAGGTGCTCGCGAAGATCGCCGAGATGGAGGAACCGGACCGCGCCATGGCCGAACGGCTCCATGCCGTCATCAAAGCCAGCGCGCCAGCCCTGTCGCCGAAGCTCTGGTACGGGATGCCCGCCTATGCCAAGGCCGGCAAGATCGTCTGCTTCTTCCAGCCCGCGAAGAAGTTCAAGACGAGGTACGCGACGCTCGGCTTCAATGACCCGGCGAACCTCGACGAAGGCACCATGTGGCCGACCGCGTTCGCGCTGACGGAGTTGACCGCAGACGACGAGGCGAGGATCGGCGCGCTCGTGAAGAGGGCGGCGAGCTGAGGACTCAGTCCTGGCCGAAGGTTCCCGTGGGGACCTCGCCGGCCGGCTCGTAGGTGCCGATCACCACGCCGGTGGTGGAGACCTTGCTGTCGACCAGCCTGAGTCCGGCGGGGATGGTGCCGTCCGAGAACAGCCGCTTGCCGGACCCGACCACGCACGGGAAGACCCAGAGCCTGAACCGGTCGACCAGGTTGTTGCGCAGCAGCGTCTGGATCAGGTTCGCGCTGCCGTGCACCTGGAGCTCTGGCCCGTCCTGCTTCTTGAGTGCCGCGATCCCGTCGGCGGCGTCGCCCTCGATGAGGACCGAGTTGCTCCACTCCGTCAGGTTGGGGCGACCCCGCGAGGCGACGTACTTGGTGGCCTGGTTGAAGATCTTGCCGCCCTCCTCCTCGCTGGCGTGCGGCCAGAACGCGGCCATGATGTCCCAGGTCCTGCGCCCGAGGACCATGGCGAACGGCTTGCTGGTCGCCTCGCCCATGACCTGGCCCATCAGGTCGTCCCAGTAGTTCACCGACCAGCCACCCATGGTGAAGCCGCCGCTGTCGTCCTCGCCGGGCCCACCAGGTGCCTGCATGACCCCGTCGAGGGTCAGGAAGGTGGTCACCAGCAGCTTTCTCATCGCTCGTGTCCTTTCGTCCGATCGGGGAAGCGGCGGGGGGGCCGCGTCGAGCGACTCCGCCGCCCGCGGTCAGCCCGCGGTCAGCCGCGGTCAGCCCTCGAGCAGGCCGTCCATCTGGCTGACCGCCAGCTTCCAGCCCTCCGTCATGCCCATGCGGTCGAGCTGCTCCATCTGCTCCCTGGAGTCGAAGATCGAGCGCACCTCCATCCTGGTCCCGCCGTCGCGCTGGCTCAGCCGCATCCGCACGGCGGTGGTCGTCCTCTCGTCGGATCGTCGTGTACTGGGTCGGGAACCTGCGCGAGCAGTTGAGACATCCGTTCCACCCGCCCGCACCAGGCCGCCTCGAGGTCGTCGAGGGCCAACCGCGCGGCGCCCACGGCGTCGAGGTCGGTGCGCACCAGCTGCTCCCTCCCGCGGCGCTCCTTGGTTACCAGACCGGCCCGCTCCAGCACCGCGACGTGCTTCTGCACCGCCGCGAAGCTCATCGGGTAGGCCTGTGCCAGCTGCGACACCGACAGCTCTCCGGCGACGGAGCGGCGCAGGATGTCCCGCCGCGTCGCGTCCGACAGCGCCTGGAATAGCTGGTCCACAAGCTTGTCGGTCAGCATGTCTACAACCATATGGTTGTAGGTTATCCAAGCGCGGGCTGGCTGTAAACCGCGCCCCTTTCCCGCGCCCGAGTTGATCGCCAGTGTCTCTTGAGGCCTGGTGATCGCCGTATTGACACGCCTGGGGCGGCGACCGAGTCTGGCGGCAATACGTCTATCGAGCGGTTGAGGGGGATTCATGGGCAGGGAGTTCAGCCGCCGCGCCGACACCACCACGCTGGAGACATTTGCGCCGACCGTCCCCGGAGTCGCCAAGGCGCCCGACGGCGGCGAGACCCGGCCCGCTCCGGTGCCCGGCGGCCTTCTTGTCCATGGCCTGGGTCGCGCTGCCGACCCCGCGGCGCAGGCGCGCTTGGCGCGCGCTGCCGACCCCGTGGCGCAGGCCGCGGCACTGGAGCGGGCGAGCGGTGGACGGCTCGCCCGTGTGGGCGGGGTGCTGCTCCGGTTGCAGCGGGACCTCGGCAACCGTTACGTGCAGCGGGTGGTCGACCACGCCACCCATGCCGGCGCGCCCGCGCCGGTCATCCAACCGACGCGGGTGGTCGGCCAGCCCCACGACCGGTACGAGCAGGAGGCGGACGAGGTGGCCCGGCGGGTGGTCGGGCACTCCGTGCAACCGGCGTCGGACGAGCTCGCCGCGGAGACCACGGCGCGCCGGCCAGGCCCCAAGGGCGCGCCCAGGCCTTCACGACCGGGCGGGAGATCTTCTTCCGGCGCGGCGAATACCGTCCCGGCAGCCCCGCCGGGCAGCGCCTGCTTGCCCATGAGCTGACCCATACCGCGCAGCAGACGGTGACGGCGCCCGCCGCCACGGCCGGGGTGATCCAGCGCGTCGTGATCAACGGCCATGACACGGAAACACGGCTGGGATTGCGCAACCTGAAGCGGCAGGTCTTGGACATGAGGACCGTCGAAGAGGTTGACGGGATGCTCGCCAAAATACCTGCGGACACGACCGAGGATGGCGCGAAGCAGCTTCTCGCGGCGCTTCAAGAGGAACGGGCATTTATTACCAGACCGAAGAAGACCCCGTCGAAACCCGCCTCGGCACAGCCTTCAATCGGGCTTCCGGCGAGCAGGAGCCGGATCCAGCCACCGCCTCCACCGCGGGAGCAGCACCGAGGGGCGGAGGAGGTCGTCCCGGTCTCCGGCGCTGTCACCTCGGCGAAGACCGCGGCGGTGATCAACCCGGAACAGCCCGTGTCGGAGAAACCGAGCGCGGAGCCGGTCGCGACAGTCCGCCCAACGGTTCGCCAAGACGCACCACCGGCTCGTCGCGAGAAGCCGCCTCCCGAGCAGCGGGAACCGGCACGAGAAATCGCCAAGGAATCAGTCGCCGCACCCGAGTCCGAGAGCCTCGACGCCGCGCTCGCCGGGCTGACGAAGGAGGGAGAAGCGCTCGCCGAGCGGGGTACCAAGTTGAAGGCAGGCCATCCGCCAGGGGCTGTCGAGACCTGGCTCGAGAACGTCATTGGCTTCCTCAACGACCAGAAGAGCTGGCAGGAGCGCCTCAGCGCATTGGGGCGAGCGACCCCGCGTCCATTGCGGCCCGTCAGAGAGACCCTCCAGGATTTCGCCTGGGACCTCGAGCGGCAAAAGAACGCTGTCGAGTTCGATCGCAAGTGGGCAGACGACCAACGCCACAAGAAAGAGCAGGAAGCGGCGCACCGGGACAAGATGATCGCCGAGCGCGAACAAGAGGTGACTGGTGGCAAGAGAACGCTCGGACTGTACGTCGAGCCGCCGGAAATCAAGCTGGAGGGGCCGGCGCTGGATACCGAGAAATGGGGCAAGCATGCGGCAAGGCTCCCGAAGCTGTTCCTCGAGTGGTTGTTCACCGCCGCGCTCAAGCACGCGAAGGAGCACCCCAGCAAGTGGACCTCCGCGCTGCTGGAGTTCCTGAAGGGGCTCAAGCAAAGCCAGGCCAGTGGGCCGTTCGTCGACGTGATCGGCAACACGAAGCTGGGCGACAAGGAGGCCGGCCTGTCGGTGGCGAATTGGATCATCGTCAAGATCGACCTGCCAACCACCAAGCTGATGGAGGTCCTCACCCGCGAAGATGCCGAGCATACAAAAATTCGGAACGACCTGATCACCGAGACCGCGAGCACGTTCATTCACGAGGCTGCGCACGTCCGGCAGATGCGGGTCTATGGCAACGCCTCGTTCCCCTGGAAGCCCCACGAGGACTTCGGAGGGTTCTCGCTGGGGAAACCGGAAGACAAAGGCGTTCCGTACGCCAAATGGACCCCCGACGTGCAAGCGGCGTTCGACGAATTCCAGCGGGGCGGAAGCAGCGGGCAGGCGAAAGACGACACCAAGTGGAAGAGCGTCTTCGACGCGCTCCACGAGAAGCGGTACTACGACCCCGTCACCAAACTGGACGATCGGGCCTCGGAGTTGGTCTCGCACCTCATCGAGCTGGCGTACGCCTGGGGCGACGACAAATTCCGGGCGATCTTTCCCCTGGGCGCCGGCCTCCTGGACCGGACGATCCTCTCGGGCACGTGAGACGGGTTCGCCGGTCGTCTGAAACGCCCGTCTGAGGTTCGCTCCCCGGCGGGAGGTTCGCTCACCGCCGGATCGACCGGACCAGGTCGGGGTCGAAGCCGACGGGGAGCTCGAGGTCGTGGGCGGCCAGCAGCTCGGCGTCCCCGAGCAGGTCGGCGATGGGGCCGTCGGCGACCATGCGGCCCGCGTCGATGACCAGGGCGCGGTCGCAGAGCTGGAGCGCGTACGGCAGGTCGTGGGTGACCATCAGCAAGGTCTGCTCGAGCAGCTCGAGAATCTCGCCGAACTCGCGCCGGCCTCGGGGGTCCAGGTTGCTGGACGGCTCGTCGAGCACCAGTACCTCCGGCTCCATGCTCAGCGCGGCCGCGGCGGCGACCCGCTTGCGCTGCCCGAACGAGAGGTGGTGCGGCGACCGCTCGCCGGCTCCGGCCATGCCCACCATCGCCAGGGCACGCTCGACGCGCCGGCGGACCTCGTCCTCCGGCAGGCCGAGATTGGACGGTCCGAAGCCGACGTCCTGCGCGACGGTCGGCATGAACAGCATGTCGTCGGGGTCCTGAAAGACCAGCCCGACGCGCCGGCGGACCTCCTTGAGGTTGCGCCCCTCGACCGGCAGGCCGCCGATCCGGACGCTGCCGCGCTGCGGCGCGAGGATGCCGTTGAGGTGCAGGCACAGGGTCGACTTGCCGGCGCCGTTCGGCCCGAGCACGGCGACCCGCTCGCCGGCGCCAATCCGCACCGACACGTCGTCGAGCGCCACGTGGCCGTCGGGATAGGCGAAGTGCACGCCATCCAGTTCCACGGCGGGCGGGGCGACCTTCTCCGGGCCCCTCATCGCAGTCCCACCCGGACGGTCGCGAGCAGCAGCGCGAGACCCGCGACGAAGGCGACGTCGGCGCCGCGGATCGCCAGGCGGAGGCCGAGCCCCTCGGGCACGCCACCCGTGTAGCCGCGGCTGAGCATGGCGAGGTAGACGCGCTCGCCGCGTTCGAGCGCGCGCAGGAACAGGGTGGCGATCAGCGGGCCGGTCGAGGTCGCCTGCCACAGCCAGTTCGCCGAGTAGCCGCGGGCCTGCCGCGCCACCTTCATCCTGGTCACCTCCTCGCCGATCACGTGCAGGTAGCGCCACATGAAGGCGACGATCGCCACCAGCAGGCGCGGGGCGCGCAGCAGCTCGAAGCCGCGCAGCAGCATCGGGAACGGCGTGGTCGAGCTGAGCACGATCATCGCCAGCACGCCGATGGTGATCTTGGCCGCCACGGTCCCGGCCAGGCGGAGCCCGTCGTCGGCGGTGAACGGCAGCACGGCCGCCGACAGTAGGAACGGCAGCTCGACGTTCATGCGCCGCAGCACGTGCCTGGCCGGCAGCCGCGCGACGGCGGCCAGCGCGACCAGCACGCCGGCCACGATCCCGAGCGCCGCCCAGGCGCCGACCGGCAGGGTCACGGCCACGACCGTCAGCCCGATCAGGCCGATGATCTTGGCCCGGGGATCGAGCCGGTGCACCGGCGAGTCACCGGCCGCCAGCGCCTCGATGTCATGGCCGACGCCGGCGTGGATGCCGCTCACCGCGTCCGCCCCGCCTCAGTCGCGGGCACGTGGCTCGTCGCCCCTGGCGCGTCCCCGGCGCAGCACCCAGATCAGCCCGGCGCCGAGCACGAAAGTCGCCACCACGCCGACCAGCCCCGACAGCGAGACGTGGGTGTAGCCGTTCAGCGCCTCCGGGACCGAGGTCCAGACCGGCTCGCCCTCCTTCTCCGCCAGGCAGGACTCCTGGTCGGCGGCGTCCTTGCAGGCGCTGTCGATCACCGACCGCTGGAGCGCGTCCGGTGTGCCCGCGGCGAAATTGGCGGCCACCATGCCGATCAGCAGCGCGAGCCCGACGCCGACCACCACCAGCCCGGCGACCGACCGCCGCCCGGTCGCGCTCACGACGCGGCCCTCCGGACGCTCGCGGCCCCACGCCCGGGCAGCAGGTCGCGGGTGGCCATCAGGTCCGGGCGCACGCTCATAACCGCGGCGATCACCGCGGTGGAGATGACCGCCTCGCCGATGCCGACGAGCACGTGGATTCCGATCATGATCGGGTAGGTCTCGGTCGGCAGGGGACCGCCGGTGGCGATGAAGAACGCCCCAAGGGCGGCCGCGAGCACGATGGTGACCCAGGACGTCGCCGCCGTCATGCCGAGGAACGCCGTCCGCGTGCGCGGCAGCCGGC
This sequence comes from Actinomycetota bacterium, assembly GCA_040414855.1. Taxonomy (GTDB): domain Bacteria; phylum Actinomycetota; class CALGFH01; order CALGFH01; family CALGFH01; genus DASVXQ01. Next base: position 65,349 of record JBEDUQ010000062.1, on the reverse strand, counting down.
GGATGCCGGCCCGGAACAGGTAGTAGCCGCCAACCGCCGGCAGGAAGCCCATCATCAGCACGTTGGCGCCGAGCGCGGTGATGCCGCCATCCGCGAACCCGATCGCCTGGACCGTGTAGACCACGGTCTCCACCAGCGCGCCCAGCCAGGGGCCGAGCAGGATCCCCGCCATCGCTCCGCCCAGCAGGTGCGCGCTGGTGCCGCCCGCGACCGGGAAGGTGACCATCTGCGCCGCGAAGATGAACGCGGCCGTCACCCCGACCAGGGGGATCTGACGATCTTCCAGCGTCTTCCGAGCCTTGCGGAGCGCCACGGCCACCAGCCCAGCGCCCGTCGCCCCGGTCGCCACCGCGGTCTGGGCATAGATCAGCCCATCAGGAATGTGCATGCAGCAGCCCTCCTCGTCGGCCGACCCACCACGCGCGGAGCGGCCGTCCACCCTCCCCAGGTTCTTAACACAAATCGATTGCATCTGTGAATGGATTGCAGAAGGGTCGGCATGTCACCAGCGACCAGAGTGCGGGAAGGGGGAGTGCTCTACCACGTTGCTCCGCGGCCGTACGCCGAGCGTCGTAGGCCAGGAGTCGCCCGTGGCGCGATGCCCGCATGGCGCGGCTCTGCGAGGCTCGTGGCGATCGGAGGACACAGGAATGGCCACCTGGCCGATGTTCCCGGCCTGGCCATCGCCGCGGAGTCTCCCCGCAACCACCCCCAAGGAGGGATCACCTGTGAGCACTGCCACGACCGCCAGCAGAGAGGCGGCCGGCGCGTCGCGGAGCCGGCGGATCCGGCTGAGCCGCGGATGGCACAAGGCCACGCTGGTCGCGCACATCGTCTCGGGCGGCGCCTGGATCGGCGTCGACGTGATCGTCGCCGTCCTGGTGCTCACCGGGCGGTTCGCGGGCGATCTCCAGCTCCGTAGCCTGGCCTACCAGGCGCTGGCGACCTTCGTCGTCTGGCCGATGCTGGCCTGCGGCCTGGTGTGCCTTGTGACCGGCCTGATCCTGGGGCTGGCCACCACCTGGGGCCTGCTGCGGTACTGGTGGGTGCTGGTCAAGCTGGTGCTGAATCTCATCCTGTGCACCCTGATCCTGCTCGTGCTCCAGCCGGGTATGGACGAGGTGGCGGCTTACGGCCGGAGCCTGCTCACCGGCAGCCCAGACCCGGCGGCGGTGTCCCAGCTGTTCTTCCCGCCCGCGGTGTCGCTCACCACGCTGACCGTTGCCACCGTGCTCGCCGTGTTCAAGCCATGGGGCCGCATCCGGAGCACCCGGAGCGATCGGAGCCAGCGCCAGCGTCCGGAAGGGGGCAGCTTATAAGCGCCGCCGTGCGGAGGAGTGGGTGAGCGGGGGGAGGGGTCACGGGTGCGTGCGAAGCTGCTCCGCCAGCTTCCGCAGCTTGTCGGGGTTGAGGATGGTGTAGAGCGCGCGCACCCGGCCGTCCTCCTCGTTGAGGTCCACGGCCAGGACCGCGAACAGCCGGGCGTCCCCGAACAGCAGTGCGGCCGGACCACCGTTCACCTCCGCGTAGCGGATGGTGAGACCGGCGAGACCGTAGTTGCTGACATTCGCGAGCACCATGCGTGCGACCTTGTCGCGACCCTGGATGACCCGTCGCGCGGCCCGCAGCTTGCCGCCGGAATCGGTCGAGAAAGTCACGTCCGGAGCGAGCACCTCGAGCAGCGCGGGGAGGTCGCCACCGATCGCGGCGGCCAGGAACCGCTCGGTGGCGGCCCTGCGCGCGTCCGCGTCGGGCTCGAAGCGGGGCCGACGGGCCTGGACGTGCTCGCGGGCGCGGTGCGCCACCTGGCGGACGGCCGCGGGGCTGCGCTCCAGGATCGACGCGATCTCGGGATGGTCGTACCCGAACACCTCGTGCAGCACGAACACCGTGCGCTCCAGGGGCGTCAGCGTCTCGAGCACCACCATCATGGCCAACGACACCGCCTCGCCCCGTTCCGTGCTGTCCGCCGTATCGGCCGTGGTGACCAGCGGCTCCGGCAGCCATGGCCCCACGTAGTCCTCGCGGCTGCGGCGCGCGCTGCGCAGCTTCGACAGCGCCTGGTTGACGGCGATCCGCACCAGATAGGCGCGCGGGTTGGCGACCTCCTCGCGCCCGCCGGCAGCCCACGCCAGCCAGGTGTCCTGGAGGACGTCCTCGCTGTCGGTGACGGTCCCGAGCAGGTTGTAGACGACCGAGAACAGCAGCTCTCTGTGCTCGGCGAAGGTCGCGGTCGTCGCCTCGAGGACGCCGCTCGTCCCTTCGCCCGCCTCCGCGGCCAATCGATCGTGGTGCACTGACGTCGACCCCCTGGTTTGGTTCTCGGGTTCGATGGTTCCCGTCTCTGACGCGGGCCGGCACGCGAGCGTGACATGCGGGGGCGGTGACCCCCGCATGTCAACGTGTGCTCAGCGAACCAGCGCCGCGGCTTCGGCGTCGATTTCGTCGACCTCGACGTCCCGCTTGCGGAACAGGCGGCTCGGCCACCAGATCCAGCGGCCGAGGTCGAGGCTGAGCGCGGTGACCAGCACCGAGCGGACCACGAAGGTGTCCAGGAGCACACCGAAGGCCACGGCGAAGCCCAGCTCGGTGACGAACACCATCGGCAGCGTCGCCAGGGCGACGAACGTGCCCGCCAGGACCAGACCCGCGGAGGTGATCACGCCTCCGGTGGCGGCCAGGCCGAGCAGCGCGCCCTGCCGCGTGCCATGCTGCCGTGCCTCCTCGTGGACCCTGGTCATCAGGAAGATGTTGTAGTCCACCCCCAGCGCGACCAGGAACACGAACACCCACAGCGGCATCGCGGCGTCGGCGCCCGCGAAGCCGAAGACGTGGTCGAAGGCCAGCGCGCTCACCCCGAGCGCGGCCGCGAACGACAGCACCACCGTCCCGATGAGCAGCAGCGGGGCCACCAGCGCGCGCAGCAGCACCGCGAGGATGACCAGCACCACGCCGAGCACGAGCGGCACGACCAGGTTCCGGTCATGCCTGGAGGCATCCTGAATGTCGAGGTTGATCGCGCTGCCGCCGCCGACCTTGGCGTCCGCTCCCGGGATCCCGTGGACTTCCGCGCGCAGCCGCTCGACGGCCGTGTAGGCGGCTTTGCTGTCCGAGCTGCTGGTCAGCGTCCCCTCGATGTACGCCAGGCCGTCCTTCACCACCGGATTGGTCACCGCGGCGACCCCCGGGGAGCCGGCCACGGCGGACCGCAGCCGCCCCGAGGCCTCCGCGTTGCCGATCACCTGGACCGGGTCCCCCGCGCCGGCCGGGAAGTGGCGGTCGAGCGCCTTCTGACCGGTGACCGAGTCCTGCGTGGTGCGGAAGGCGTCGATGTTCTGGATGCCGTTGGCCTTCAGCCCGGTCAGCCCGAGCGCCATGGCCCCCAGCACCACGGCCGTCACCATCCAGACCATCCGTGGCCGGCGGGCCATACGCCGTCCCATCCGTGCCCACAGGCCCCGCTCGGTCGGCTCCGCGGAGCCGAGCGTCGGGCGAACCGGCCAGAACATCCAGCGTCCGGCGATCACCAGCAGCGCGGGGAGCAGCGTGAGACTGGCCAGGAGCCCCACGGCGACGCCGATCGCCATCACCGGGCCGAGGCTCTTGGTGGAGCTCAGCTCCGCGACCAGGAGGCACAGCAGGCTCAGCATGACCGTGGAGCCGCTTGCGATGATCGCCGGCCCTGCCCGCCGCAGCGCAACGGCCATCGCCTCGTGCCGGTCGGCGTGGCGCCGCAGCTCCTCGCGGTAGCGCGCGATCAGCAGCAGGGCGTAGTCGGTGCCCGCACCGAACACCAGTACCGTCAGGATGAACGCGCTCTGCCCGTTGACGGTCAGGCCGGCGTGGCGGGCGAGCAGGTAGATGACCGCCTGCGCCGCGGTCAAGGCGACGAACACGCACGCCAGGGGCAACAGCCACAGCACCGGGCTGCGGTAGGTGAACAGCAGGATGACGATCACGATCGCCGCGGTGATGTACAGCAGCGTGGAGTCGAAGCCGGTGAACACCTTGATGAAGTCGGCCGCGTAGCCGGCCGGCCCGGTGACATAGACGCTCCCGCCGCCGGAGTCGGCGATGGAGCGCATCTCCTTGACCACCGGCGCGAGCCCGTTCCAGCCGTCGCTGCCCATCTTGATGGGCACGATCACCTGCAGCGCCTTGCCGTCCTTGGACGGAATCGGGCCGATCACCTTGCCGCCGACGTGGGAGACGCCCGCGAAGCGACTGGCGTCGGCGGCGGCCCTGGCCTGGTCGGCGGGCGTGATCTGCCCCGGCCGCTCGTAGACCACCACCGCGGGCACGGTGTCGGTCGCCGTGAACCGCTTGGCCAGCTCGATGACCTGCGTGGACTCCGCGTTCTTCGGTAGCCACTCTGACGAGTCGTTCTTCTGCGCGTCGTTGAGCTTGCCGGCGAGCGGCCCCGCGACCGCAACCACCGCCACCCAGAAGAGAAGGACCGCCCACTTGGTTCGCCTCCCACTGGGAAGCCCCGCGACCCTCCTGATTGCCGCTCGGTCCTTTCGAGTGTCTCTTTCGACCTGTCTCACCGTTCCTCCCAGTCCAACCAGCCTTGGTGACGCTCACTCTCTTGACGCCGGCCGGGGGTGAAGGTGTGACATCGAGGTCAGGCGGATCCCTGCTCGGTGGCGGTGAGGATCTGGCGGATCTCGCTCTCGAGCTTGAAGAAGGCCTCCGACTGGCGAATCGCGCCGTTGCGCGGGCGCGGCAGGTCGACCTGGACCTCCTCCAGGATTCGGCCGGGCCGCTCGCTCAGGATGATGACCCGGTCGGAGAGCAGCACCGCCTCCGGGATGGAGTGGGTGATGAACAGCACGGTGGTCCCAGGGCTGTCGGCCCAGATGCGGAGCAGCTCGTCGCCCATGCGGTCGCGGGTCATGAGGTCGAGGGCACCGAAGGGCTCGTCCATGAGCAGGAACGACGGCTGGAAGGTGAGCGCCCGGGCGATCGCCACCCGCTGCTGCATGCCGCCGGAGAGCTGCCACGGGTGATGCTTGGCGAAGCGCTCGAGACCGACGAGCTGGAGAAGGTGCTCGACCCGCTGCGCGGCCTGGGCGCGTGGGTAGCCCATGATCTGGAGGGGAAGCGCGACGTTGGCCTCAACGGTGCGCCAGTCGAACAGCACCGGCTGCTGGAAGACGATCCCGAATTCGCGCTTGCGCCTGGCCTGGAGCGGGCTCATGCCCTTGACCTCGATGGTCCCCGTGGTCGGCGTGTCGATGCCGGCGACCAGTTGCAGCAGGGTGGACTTGCCACAGCCGGACGGACCGATCAGCGACACGAAGCAGCCAGCCTCCACGCTGAACGAGACGTTGTCGAGGGCGCAGAGGCGGTCGCGGGAGCCGCCGAAGAACTTGCTCACCTCGTTGAGCGCGATCGCGGTGGGCCGCGGCTCGGTGGTGGGCGGGGGTGGTTCATGGCTGTGGCGGGATGCGAGTGCCATCTGGTGCCGGCCTCTCTTCAGGGAGCGGGCTCGGGTGCGGCCACGCCCTTGGCGGGCTCGCCCGGCGAAGGCCGGGCCTCCTGCTCGACGAGCCGGCGCCATTCGGTGAGGGACACGTCGGGGCGGTACAGCTTCTCCGGCGGGGCGTCCATGACCTCGACCATGAGCCGGTCCTCGTCGTTGAACATGCCGTGGAAGACCCAGCGGGCGTACAGCCAGTAGAACAGGAAGAAGCGGAAATTGGCGGAGCGGCCGCGGTTCATGTGGACGAGCTGGATGTAGGTGTGGTTGGCGTGGTCGGTCGGCACCCACCACTCGAAGTGCGTCCACTTCTCGTACTTGACCCGCAGCGTGCCCGGCAGGCGAAGCGAGACCTTGGTCTTGTTGCCCTGCCAGATCTTGTGCCACTTCTTCGGCGGCCAGGGGCCGAGCCCTGGGAACTCCTCCTGGTAGTGCATCTTGTCCTTGCGCCGGGTCACCCAGGGCCCGTCGCGGATCACCTTCATCTCGGTCCAGACGGGCATCTTGAAGCGCGCCGTCCACAGGGCGTTGCGGTGCAGGTACTTGGCGTGACCGTCGTCGAAGCCGTTCTCGGCGCCGAAGCGCCAGTTGCCCTCGCGGACCGTGATGCGGCCCATCACGATCGCCTCGGGCTCCAGCAGCTCACCGGGGACGTCCTGCTCGATCGGCACCGGGTCGCCGTCGCCCATCCACAGGAACACCAGACCCAGCCGCTCCTCGACCGGGTAGGTGCGCACCGCGACCTTGCCGCAAATCGGCGACTGCGGGCCGTCGGTGATGGCCGCGACCAGCACGCCGGTCTCCAGGTCGAAGGTCCAGCCGTGGTAGCAGCACGACCAGGTGCCCTTGAACTCCTGGCTGGACAGCTTGTGGGACAGCGGCACGCCCCGGTGCGGGCAGCGGTCGTTGAGGGCGCGGACCTTGCCCTGGTCGCGGATCAGCATGATCTTGTGCCCGCACACCTTGACCTGGATGGGCTTGCGCCCCACCCGCCGGGACCAGGTGACTGGGTACCAGTACTCGCGGAAGCCGGTGGTGGCCGCTTCGTACCTGGGCCAGGTCGCCCAGTCCTGCCGGCCTGGTGCCAGCGCGTCCTTCCTCTGGGCCGAGCCCGTCTGCGTCATGGTTCCTTCCCTCCCAGTCACGCCCCCAGGCCGAGCTCGGCGCTGTTCCTCGTGGTCGTGTCGACGATCGCCCGCACCAGCACCTCGGTGAGCCGCCGCATGCTGCCGGTGTCAACCACCCCCATGGAGAAGCCGGGATAGGGGCTGGGGGTCTCCGGCGGGGGCAGGCCGATCCGCGCGGTGGGGATGCCGTGGCTCCGCAGGATCGTCCCGTCGCTGGCGCCGCTCCCGCCCGATGCCGGCTTGTGCTCCCGCTGTTCCTGGTCCTGCCATGCCCGGATCAGGCTCCGCACGATCCAGCTCTCCGGCGGTGTGTGGGTTCCCGACAGGCCGGCGATCAGCTCGGCGGTGACGTCGAGTCCGGTGACGGCCGCGCGGATCCGGTCCAGCTCCTGGTCGAGCTGTGCCGCGACCTGGCGCAGCGAGGTCCTCGGGCTGACCCGCAGGTCGACGAAGATCTCGCAGGTCGCGGGGTTGAAGGCGGCCCGGTCCCGATGGCCGGCGGCGATGGCGTTGACCGCACCCTGCGGCGCCACCTGGCCGGAGGCGTTCGCCCGCGTGTACTCCGCGAACCAGGATTCCAGCATGCCGACCACGGTGGCGGCGTCGACGATCGCGTTGCGGTAGGGGCCCTTGTGGCGTGCGCCGGTGTAGCCGACCCCGCCGCGCACCGTGAGCTTGAACCAGGCCAGGCCGACCTCCTCGTGGACCACGGCGTAGCCGGGCTTGAGCACGATCGCGAAGTCGGGGGTGGCGCCATGCTCCAGCAGGTGGGTGATGCCGGAGCCGAACCCGAGGTTGCGCCGCTCGCTGACCGGCCGTCCGCCGATCGGCATGCTGCCGGAGGCCAGCGCGAGCACCAGGTCGCCGCGGAGCGGGACGCCGGCCCTGGCGACCGCCTCGGCCGCGGCGACCGCGCAGGTGGCGAAGCCCTTGGGGTTCTCGGCGCCGAGCCCGACGACCTTGGTCCCCTCGCGCCGCGGCGGCAGCGAGAAGTCGGCGCGCGGCCGCTCGCCGAGCCAGTCCCGGTCCTCGGCCGTCACGCCGGCGAAGGCGGTGTCGATCGGCGCGTAGACGAGCAGCTCCGGGCCGTCGCCGGAACCGCGGAGGCGGCCGACGGCGTTGGCCTGGCGACCGTCGATCGGCTGGACGCTTCCCTCCACCCCGGCCGAGCGCAGCCGCCGCGCCAGGTAGGTCGCCAGCTCCAGCTCCTCGCCGGTCGGGCTGGCGATCGCGGTCATCTCCAGGCACAGCTCCGCCAGGCGCTCGGTGTCGATCTCCCCTAAGGCGCGTTCGACCAGCGCCCGCCGCTCCGCCTCCAGCGGCTCAGGAGTGGCGCTCGTGCTGGTGCGCATTCGCGGCCCTCCGGGTCAGTCGGTCAGGATCTGGAGGCTGTCCAGGTGCTGGTGGCCCCACAGGCTGGTCGGCCCCACGAGCTGGCGGGTGGTCCAGACCTCGTCGTCCACCGCCTGGCCGCTCCAGCCGTACTCGATCTCCCAGCCGGAGGGGGTCGCCAGGTAGAACGACACCGCGCGGTCGTTGCTGTGGCGCCCGAGCGTCCGGGTGGCGATCCCGCGCCGCAGGCAGACGTCGATGGTCGCGCCGACGTCGTCGATCGAGGCGACCTCGAGCATGATGTGCCGAAGGCCGGGCTCGTCGCTGGCCACCAGCGCGATGGAGTGGTGGCGCCGGTTGCAGTGCAGGAAGGCCATGAAGTCGTCGAAGGTGTCGCTGACCCGGAAGCCCATGGTCTGCACGTAGAACTTGAAGGTCTCCGCGTAGTTCTTCACGCCCAGGACGACGTGGCCCATGCCCATCTCGCCCGTCAGGTAGCCCGAGAGCGGGCGGGTCAGCTCGAGTGGGCGGAAGTCGGCCTGCTGGCCATAGAACAGCTCGTTGTGGTTGCCGGCGGGGTCGTCGAAGACCACCAGGCCGGCGACCCGCCGGTCCCGGCATTCCTCGGGCGTGCCGCGGCGGACGCCGGTCCCGGCGGCCTCCAGCTCGGCCTCCGCCCGGTCGAGCTCGGCGGCGTTGGCCACCTCCCAGCCCGCCCACAGCAGCCGCTCCTCGTCGCCGGCGCGCACGTCGAAGCGGTAGACGCGCTCGTCCATGCGCAGCAAGAGGCGGTCTTCGCCGTCGACCCGCTCCGCCGGCAACCCGAGGACGGAGGTGGAGAAGTCCGCCCAGCCGTCCAGGTCCCTTGTCTCGATGCCGACGTAGGCCAGCGTCCGTACGCGCATGGCAACCCTTCCGTGTCCGCCGTCACAGCCCTTGGGGTTCTCCGGATCCCTCCAGGAAATCGAGGACCACCTGGTCGTGCTCCTCGGGGTGCTCCCACTGCGGCCAGTGCGCGGCGTCGGCGACGCAGTGGAACCTCGCCCGGGGGATCCGCGAGGCGATCGCCTTGCCCACGTCCGGCCCGGTGCCCGGGTTCCGGTCCGACCACAGCACCAGCGTCTCGGCCCGGATCTCGGCGAGCCGTTCCTCCGGGATCTGCCGGCTCGGGCCGCTGCCGCCGCCGAAGGAGTTCTCGAACACCGTCCGGAGCGCCGGCCGGATCTCGGGGTCCGCGTAGATTCGCCGGCGCACCTCGACCAACTCGTCGGTGACCCGGTCGGGGGAGGCCATCAGCCATTCGAGGCGGCGGCGGATCGTCTCCGCGTTGGGGTCGTCGATCGCCGCCAGGGAGCGGGTCCGCAGCAGCTCGCGCCCCTCCTTCGGCCGCTCCTCGATCGATCCGGGCTTCCAGCGGATGCCCGCGGTGGTGTTGAGGACCAGCTTGCCGACCCGGTCCGGGTGCTCCAGCGCCAGCCACAGCGCCACCCACCCGCCCAGCGACTCGCCCTCGATGTGCGCGCGCTCGATGCCTTGCGAGTCGAGCAGGTCGAGCACCTGGCCGGCGTAGGAGGGAACCGCGTCCTCGAACGGCGGCTTGGCCGAGTAGCCGTGCCACAGCAGGTCGATCGCCATGGCGCGGTAGCGGGCGCCGAGCCGGACGACGTTGCGGGACCACGCCTCGGCGTGACCGCCGACGCCGTGGAGCAGCACGAGTGCCGCGCCGTCGCCGGCTTCGACGACCCGGGTCCGGTACCGGTCGCCGAGATAGTGTGTCTGGCTGCCGAGCAGGTCGAGCCAAATCGTCATTGGATGGCGGCTCTCCTGTCGAGGGGTGCTGGTGGGGAGGTGCTCGACACGCGACGAGCTTGACGTGCTAAGATCCATAATGTGGACCATCGGTCCACGAATTCTAACTATGGCAGTCGTCCCCGGTCGCTGTCAATCCGCCGCGGCCGGGAGCGATCCGACGAGATCGGGCCGACGCAGGCACTATGATCCGGTGGGGTGGTATTGCCGGACATCGACGAGCGTGAAAGCGAGGACTGGCCCCGTGAGCGGTGCTGCCGAGCGTGAGTCGCCTTCCGGGACCCGGAGCCGGGAGCCGCGCCCGCGAACGGCCGCGGTCGGCTCCGAGCTCCCAGCGGGGGGAGCGACCGCCGAGCGGTCGATGGCCGGCGCGCAGGTCGTCGACCGGGTCGCCGACATCCTCGAAGAGTTCCTCCGCAGCGGGCCGGAGCTCGGCGTCGGCGAGATCAGCCGGGCGCTCGACCTCAAGAAGGCGACCGCGCACCGCCTGCTGTCGGCCCTCCGGCGGCGGAACTTCCTGAGCCAGGACCCGGCCTCGCGCCGCTACCGGCTGGGGATGAAGCTGTGGGAGCTCGGCTCGGCGGCGACCAGGGAGCTGGATTGGGTCGCGCAGGTCAAGCCCTACCTGGAGCGCCTCACCGAGCGGACGGGGGAGACCAGCCACCTGGCGATCCTCGACGCGGGCCTGGTGCTGTACATCGAGTCGGCGGAGTCGAGCCGGTCGGTGCGGATGCCGTCCCAGGTCGGCAAGCGCGCGCCGTTCTGGTCGACGGCGGTGGGCAAGGCGCTGGTCGCCCACCTCACCGAGGACGTTCTCGAAGGGCTGGTGTCGAGGCAGGGTCCGCCCGGAGTCCGGGACGGCGAAGACCTCGAGCGCCTCCACGCCGAGATGGCGGAGATCCGCTCCAATGGCTACGTGATCGACTACGAGGGGCTCGAGGAGGGGCTGTTCAGTGTGGCGGTGCCGGTGCGCAACTACACCGGCCACGTGATCGCCGCGATCGGGCTGGCTGGCCCGTCGTCGCGGCTGTCTCCGGACGAGCTCAAGGAGACCGCGCAGCAGGTCCTCGCCACGGGCAGGGAGATCTCCGTCGACCTCGGCTGCCCCTTGGCCGCGCTAACGCCGCTGACCATCAACTGATCTTCCCCGGCCGCCGTGCCGCCTGGGTCCGAGGCCGTCGCCGCACCGCCTCGTCCTCTGGGTCCCAGGCCGTCGCCGCACCGGCGTGTACAGGCGCATTCCCTCGTTGACAGCGGGAGACCTTGGCTGCGATACTCCCGCCTGGACCGGTGGTCCACAATATGGATCAGGGTCCCGCAAGTGCCTGCGCCCGAAATCGTGCACGCGTCAGCATCCCTCAGCGTTCCTCCCAGCAGTCCGCGTCGGGAAAGGCCGCGTCGATGATCAAGCGCACGAGCAGTCGCGCGTTCTGGTATCTGCTGGTGGCGGGGTGCGTCGCCGGCCTGTGGTACCTGCTCGCCTACCTGCTGGTCGCGTCCCATGACCCGCTCGCGACCTCGAAGCTCCCGTACCCGCACCTGATCGTGCAGCGGGTGGTCGAGTTCTGGCCGACGATCGCCTCGGCGACCTGGGCCACGCTGTCGCGCGCGCTGCTCGGCTTCGCGGTGGGTGGCGCGGTCGGCGTCCTGTTCGCGGTGCTGCTGGTGCAGGCTCGCTGGATCGAGGTCTCGGTGATGCCCTACATCCTCGTGGCCCAGATGATCCCGATGCTGGCGCTGGTTCCGATCATCCAGGCGATCACCAGGCGGGACGATCTCACCCGGCTCACGATCGCCGCGCTGATCACCTTCTTCAGCGTCGTGCTGGCCACGCTGCGCGGGCTCAAGACGCCCAACCGGCTGGCGTGGGACCTGCTCGGCTCCTACGGCGCCGGTCGCCTCAAGGGGCTGCGCTACCTCCAGTTCCCGTCGTCGTTGCCCTTCCTGTTCAGCGGCCTCAAGATCGCGGCGCCGCTGAGCCTGGTCGGAGCCGTGATCGTCGACCTGCTGGGCGCGAACACCGGGCTCGGCTTCCTGATGCTGTCGGCGCTGACCTTCGGTCCGGAGCAGGCGACCATGCTGTGGGTCGCGATGATCGTCACGCTGCTGCTCGGCCTGCTGCTGGCCAGGGCCGTGACGACCGTCGAGCGGATGGTCAGCCCGTGGCAGCTCGCGTTCCGCTCGGAGCGTGCCCAGTGAACGTGCTGTCGCCGCGGCGTCGCCGGCTCCTGCCGTCGCGCGCGACCGTCGGCGTGGTGGTGGGCCCGCTGGTGCTGTTCGTGTTGCTCACCGCGGCCTGGCAGGCGGGAGTGTGGAACCGGCTCTTCGGGCTCGAGTCGTTCACGTTGCCGGCGCCGAGCGACATCCTCACCGCGATCCGCGCGAACGCCGGGCCGTTCTGGACCGACCTCGGCATCACCATGGCTCCGGCGGCGCTCGGCTACGTGGTCGGCAACGCCATCGGCCTGGGGCTGGGCGTGGTGCTGTCGGTCCTGCCGCGGCCCCTTGCTCGCAGGCTCAGCACCGTGCTGGGGGCGGCGCAGGCCGCACCGCTGCTCGCGGTGGCCCCGCTCATCTCCCTGTTCCTGGGCTCCGGGCTCGCCTTCCGGACGGCGGTGATCGCCCTGGTGTGCTTCCCGTCGATGGTGATCTATTCCTATAAGGGTCTGATCAGCGTCGACGAGCGTTCCCTCAACCTGCTGGCCTCCTATGACGCCAGCCGCCTCCAGGTGTTCCGCCACCTCCGCTTTCCGACCTCGCTCCCGTTCGTGTTCACCTCGATGCGCTACAGCACGGTGCTGGCGTTGATCGGCGCCATGATCTGCGAGGTGCTCAAAGGCCGTATCGGCCTCGGTTACCACATCATCGACTCGCTCGCGAGCTTCGAGCCGGCGGTGGCATGGGGCGCCACCGCGATCCTCTCGGCGCTCGGCATCGCCTGGTACTCGCTCCTGGTCCTGGTCGAGCGTCTCGCGGTGCCCTGGGCCGCGAAGCGTCCCCACAGCTGACACGCATGTGATCGGAGGCATCGTGAGAAGAGTTCGCCTGCTCTCGCTCATCAGCGCCGTTGCCCTGCTCGTCGGGGCCTGCGGCTCCAGCGGCTCGTCCAGCGACGCGGGTGCACAGCAACAGGCCCCGCCGACCAGCAAGTGCAACAACGACAAGCTGCGGTTCCAGCTCAGCTTCTTCGCCAACGCGCAGCACGCCGGCTTCCTGGTCGCGCAGAACCGCGGGTACTACAAGGACGAGGGGCTGGACCTCGAGGTGGTGCCCGGCGGGCCGAACGTCAACGTTCCGCTGGCCCTGGCACAGGGCAACGTGGACGTGGCGATGATGGGCGATGACGCGGTGCTGTCGTTCGCCGGTGGCGCCCAGATCACGGTGGTTGCGCAGACCTACCGGACCGACCCGACGCGCTTCGTCGCGCTCAAGAAGTCCGGCATCACCGGCCCCGCGGACCTGAAGGGCAAGCGCGTCGGCGTGCAGCGCGTCGGCAAGCAGGCGGACCTGCTGTCCCTGCTCAACGGAGTCGGGCTGTCCGAGTCCGACATCAAGATGGTGCCGATCAGCTTCGGCATCGAGGACATCGTCTCCGGCAAGGTCGACATCGGCTCGCAGCAGATCTTCTTCCACAAGGCCGCCTGGGAGGCCGCCGGCTACAAGTGGCCCGACGGCCTGGTCGTGCTCGACCCGGCAAAGTTCGGCGTCGAGGTCTACGGCCAGGTGATCGCGGTCAACAACCGCTACCTGGCGTCGCACAAGGCCGCGATCGCCTGCTTCCTGCGGGCCTCGGTGCGCGGCTGGCAGACCACCATCGACGACCCCGAAGGCACCGTGAAGGACGTCATGAAATTCCTCCCGGCCGGGTCGAGCACCGAGCAGGCGCAGCTCGTCTCCCTGAAGGTGACCAACGACGAGTTGATGGTGCCGCCGGGGTTCGACAAGGCCAATCTGATGAAGGTCGACCCGCGGCAGGTGCAGGCCACCGCGGACACGATGCAGCGGTTCGGGATCCTGAAGGAGCACGTGGATACCACCAAGCTCGTGGATACGAGCTTCCTCGGCGCCCTCGGCGGCTGAGGGGCGGGCTATGGCGGAAGCCTTCAGCGTCGTCGTCGACAAGGACGTCCCGCTGCCGGTGCGCGACGGCACCGTCCTGCGCGCCGACGTGTACCGGCCGGCGGTCGAGGGCCGCTGGCCGGTGCTGCTCGGGCGCACCTGCTACGGCAAGGACAGCTGGGGCGGGTGGATCGACCCGCTCCGCACCGCCGGCCAGGGCTACGCGGTGGTGATCAACGACACCCGCGGCAGCTTCGCGTCCGGCGGCGAGTTCCACCCCTTCGTCCACGACGCCGACGACGGCTATGACGTCGTGGAGTGGTGCGCGGCGCAGCCGTGGTCCGACGGCAAGGTCGGGATGTTCGGCTCCTCCGCCCCCGGGTACCTGCAACTGCTGGCCGCGGTCGCGGGGCCGCCGCACCTGGTCGCGATCGCGCCGATGCAGACCTGGTGGAGCTTCGGACGCGGCGGCGTCTACGACGCGGACGGCGCCTTCACCCACTATTCCCAGGAGTGGGCGCTGCTCCAGGCCACCATCGACCCGGCCAAGCGACTGGACGCCGAGCGGCCGGGATTCGCCGACCGGCGGCAGGCTGTCGCTCGCGCCATGTGGGAGAAGGCCCGCTGGTTCCGGCACCTGCCGCTGTCCGAGTTGCCGCCGCTCCCGCGGGAGGTGAGCGAGTACTACTACCGGTGGCTCGAGCATCCCGACGACGACGAGTACTGGCGGCCCATGGACGTGCGGCCGAGCTATGGCCGCATCGGCGTGCCGGCGCTGCACCTGGTTGGCTGGTTCGACCGCCTCTGCCGCACGACCATCGACAACTACCTGGGGATCATGCGAGAGGGCGCCACCGCGGCGGCTCGCGAGCACCAGCGCCTGGTGGTCGGTCCCTGGCCGCACGGCCTGCCGGTGATCACCGAGTGCGGCGACGAGCACTTCGGGCCGCGGGGATCGGTGGACGTGCGCGCGCTGGTGCTGCGCTGGTACGACCACTGGCTCAAGGGCACCGACACCGGCATGCTCGACGAGCCGCCGGTGCGCCTGTTCGTTCACGGCGAGGACGCCTGGCGGGACGAGCCGAGCTGGCCGCCGCCAGGCGCCCGCTCGGTCGCCTGGTACCTGCACTCCGCCGGGCGGGCCAACGGCCTGGAGGGCGACGGCCGGCTGAGCCTGGACCCACCCGGCGGCGAGCCGGCCGACTCCTACGTCCACGACCCGGCCGACCCGGTGCCGAGCACGCCCGGCAGGGTCGAGCGTCCACGCGGCGCGGTCGACCAGCGAGCTGTCGAGCGCCGCGAGGACGTGCTGGTGTTCACCTCCGCCCCGCTCGAGGAGGACGTGGAGGTCGTCGGGCCGGTGAGCGCGCGGCTGTGGGCGACCAGCAGCGCGGTGGACACCGACTGGATGGTGAAGCTCGTGGACGTGCGGCCGGACGGCTACGCCCGGCCGCTCTCGCACGGCATGGTCCGCGCCCGGTACCGCGAATCGCAGTCGGCTCCCAAGCTGCTGGAGCCATGGGCGCTGTACGAGTACGTGATCACGCTGCTGCCCGTGGCCAACCGCTTCCGGGCAGGCCACCGCATCCGCGTCGAGGTGGCGAGCTCGAGCTTCCCCGCATTCGACCGGAACCTTGGCACCGGCAACCCGCTCGGGGCGGACCACGCCGGTGTGACCGCCATCCAGTTCGTCCACCACGACGCGGAGCATCCCTCCCAGGTCGTGCTGTCGGTCGTCCCCGCCCGCCGGGAGCCGGCCGATGCCCGCTGAGCAGTACTCCGTGATCGTCGAGAAGAACGTGCCCGTCAAGACCCGCGACGGGGTGGTGCTGCGATCGGACGTCTACCGACCGGTCGGGGAGGGGCGCTGTCCCGTCCTGCTCGGGCGGACGCACTACGGCAAGGACACCTGGGGCGAGTGGATCGACCCGCCGCGCACCGCAAGCCAGGGGTATGTCGTGGTCATCAACGACATGCGCGGCCAGTTCGCCTCCGAGGGCGAGTTCGACCCGTTCGTCACCGACATCGAGGACAGCTACGACGTGGTCGAGTGGTGCGCGGCGCAGGACTGGTCGGACGGCAAGGTGGGCATGTTCGGCTCTTCATCGGGCGGCTTCGTCCAGCTGCTCGCGGCGGTGTCGCAGCCGCCGCACCTGGTCGCCATCGCGCCGATGCAGAGCTGGTCGGCCTTCGGCCGGGGCAACGTCTACGACCCGGGCGGCGGCTACACGATGCTGCAATGGTGGGCGCTGCTCCAGGCCAACATCGACCCGGAGCACCGGCTCGGCGAGGGCCGTGCCGACTACGAGGAGCTCCGGGTCGCGGCGGCGCGGGCTCAGCACGAGGTCTCGCGCTGGTACCGTCACCTTCCGCTGTCGGAGTTCCCGCCGCTGCCGCGCGAGCTCGCTCCCTGGTACCACCGCTGGCTCGACCACCCCGACGACGACGGCCACTGGGCGGCGCTTGACGTCAGCGCGCAGTACCAGCGGATCCGAACGCCGGCGCTGCACCTGGTCGGCTGGTTCGACCGATTCTCCGTCGGGACCCTGCGCAACTACGCCGGGATCCTCGAGCGCGGCGCCAGCCCACAGGCGCGCGCCCACGCCAAGCTGGTGATCGGGCCCTGGCCGCATGGGGTGCCCGTGCGGACCACCAGCGGCGACCAGCACTTCGGCCCGGCCGCCTCGGTCGACGCCCGCGCGCTGGTGCTGCGGTGGTACGACCACTGGCTCAAGGGCATCGACACCGGCATGCTCGACGAGCCCGCCGTGCGGCTGTATGTCCTCGGCGAGGACGTCTGGCGCGACGAGCCGCAATGGCCCCCGGCCCGGGTCCGGTACACCGCCTACTACCTCCGCTCCCGAGGCCGCGCGAACACCCGCCGCGGCGACGGCGCCCTCGACACCGAACCGCCCGGCCACGAGCCCGCCGACAGCTACGTGTACGACCCCGCCGACCCGACGCCGAGCGTCGCCGGTCGGATGGCCCGCCCTGACGGCCCGACCGACCAGGGGCCGATCGAGGACCGCGAGGACGTGCTCGTCTTCTCGACCCCGCCGCTCACCGAGGACGTCGAGGTCACCGGGCCCGTGGTCGCGCGGATCTGGGCGTCCAGCAGCGCTCCCGACACCGACTGGGTCGTGAAGGTCTGCGATGTCGCTCCCGACGGCTACGTGCTTCGGCTCTGCGACGGCATGATCCGCGCCCGGTACCGGCATTCGCAGTCCAGCCCCGCGCCGCTGGAGCCGGGCCGGGTCGAGGAATATCAGATCGAGTTGCTGCCGACCTCGAACCTGTTCCGGCGCGGGCACCGCATCCGGGTCGAGGTGGCCAGCGCCGGCTTCCCGGCGTTCGACCGCAATCCCAACACCGGCAACCCGCTCGGCGCCGACCACGCCGGCGTTCCCGCCGTCCAGCACATCCACCACGACGCCGAGCGGCCCTCCCACGTCGTCCTCCCGATCATCCCCCGGTAGCGGTTCACCAGGTCGGGTGACGCCGTAGGCCGCTGGCGAGACGCGGCGTGAATCCAGGTCGTGACCGTGTCTGGAGGCCTCATGGTCCAACCGTGCGCTTTGGTGGTGCGCGTGGATTGTGATGAACTCGCACACCGCGAACAAACTCCTCGGAGTTGTAGGCGACCGGTGCCGGGCTTCTGGTATTCGATGGCGCTACAGCGGACAGGATCAACGTGCCTGGGATCTTCATGCGGTTTCAGCGCAAGCCATCCATCTACGACCACGTCCGTCAGCACGTCCCGCCAGCGGGTCTCGGGTTGCTGAAGGGAGGGCAGAAGCTTCCCGACGAGGACGAGTTGGAGGGGCGCGTGCGATGGGCGGCCGGAGCGATGGACGGGGTTGGAACCCACCACTTCGGTACAGGCGCTGACGAGGGGGAGCCGGACGAGGTGTTCGACCTTGTCTTTGCGGCGACCTCCGGGAGTCCCTCCGCGGGTGCGTTCGACCGCCTCTATGCCCGCCTGGTGAGCTGCTCGGCGATCGGGCTGGTGGACCCGCTGCTGGAGCGGATCGGGCAGTCGCCGCTGCCGCCCGCGCGGATCCACCGGCTTGGGCGTCGGCTGGCCGAGCGGTCACGGCACCGTGAACCGGTGAAGGTCGGCATCGCCCTGCTGGGTGCGGTCCGCGGCGCCGATGACCGGGAACTGCTGACGACGCTGGGTCGCCATGAGGAGTTCACGGTCTACAGTGCGGTTGCGCTGGCCAACACCCTGGACGATGCGGAGTCGGCGTTGTGGGACCTCGCCAAGTCTGTCGATGGGTGGGGACGGATCCACCTGGTCGAGGGGCTGCGGGACACTGAGCGTGCCGAGATCAAGCGGTGGATCCTCCGCGAGGGCTTCCGCAACCAGGTCATGTACGAGTACCTCGCCTACATCGCCGCGACCGCTGGCGGCCTGGCGGAGGAGCTCGACGCCGAAGACCCAGACGACGAGCTGCTGGATGCTGCCTGCGAGATCATCTCCGCGCTTGTCACCGGTGGTCCCGCCGAAGACCTCGACGACTACCGGGACGCCCCGCGTGCGGTCGAGCTGCTCGTCGGGCACCTCGAGCGTCGCGCCGAGCGGCTCAGCCAGTTCCTCGCGATCGATCGGCTCGAGGGCTACCTCACCCGCGATGACGACCGCTGGCCCGCACGAGAGGGGCAGGGCTGGACGGTCGAGCGTCGCGAGGGGCTGCTGGCCGCCTGCCGGGCCATCAAGGCACGGCCGCTCTGGCGTGACCTGGCGGCACGAGCGCTGGACGCCGACGACCCGGTTGAGTTCGACCAGGCCGAGCGGGCAGCCCGCTGCCTTGGGATCGACACGTTCCCCGCCCAGTGGCGCCGGGTGCTGGAAGACCCGCTCGGCGGCAACTGGTGGGCAGTCATGCAACTGGCCAGCGAAGACACGATCGACCAGATCGTGGAGCATGCGGAGCGTTCCCTGCCGCTGAGCGCGATCGCCTCGGGCCCCGCCGACGAGTTCGGGCTTGGCCCAGAGTTCCAAGCCCACAGTGCTGTGGATTTCATCGTTCAGGACCTCGACCGGTTCCCCGGTCGTGGCTGGCCGCTGATCGCCACCGCCCTACGGAGCCCGGTCGTACGCAACCGCAACATGGCCCTGCGGGCACTGGACCGGTGGGGACAAGAGCATTGGCCTGCTGACGCCACCGCGGCCCTGGACACTGCCGCGGCGCAAGAGCCCAGAGCCGACGTGCGCGAGCGCATGCTGCGACTCGCCCGAGGCGAACCGCTCGATCCAGATGCCCAGGAGGATCTGCCGCCGGAGCCTGCCCAGACCGAAACCGGAGGCACGACAGGGCCGGATTGAGCCTACCCGTCATCGCCCCGGCCAACCCTGGCCGGATGGCGCGCGTCATGCTCCCATTCGAGGGCGACCAATTCCTCAGCGTCATCCTGTCGAAGGCGCTGCTGCTCGCCGCCAACGACAAGATCACCAACCCGGATCCTGCGCCAACTCCAGCGACGAGCCTGAGCGCGGAGGATAGGCCAACCGCTCTGCCGCGCCAGCCGCGCCAAAGGAGAATCTGCATCGTGACCACGAAATCCACGACCCCGGCCTCGCTGACCTGGAGCGGCGTCACGGCCCGGCGGATGGCCCGCCATGCGTTGTCCGAACCGGCGACCGACCTGGGCCCAGCCGAGATCGCCGGCGTGCTGTGCGGAGCGCACGCCCAGGTCCTCACCGCCGCCGAGCTCTCGATCGGGCGGCGCATCGCCAGGGCCAGCCGCGTCGACGTGCAGCGCGCGCTGTGGGAGGACCGCACCCTGGTCAAGACATTCGGTCCGCGCGGCACCGTGCACCTGCTGCCCACCGCCGACCTGCCGATGTGGACAGGGGCGCTGTCGGCCTTGCCATCGGTGCTGATGCAACCCGAGCCCATCCGATTCACCCCTGACCAGGCCGCCGAGGTCATCGCGGCGATCGGCGATGCGCTGGCGGACACGGAGCTGACCATCGACGAGCTGACCGAGGCGATCGTGGATCGCACCGGCCCGTGGGCCGGTGCGCGGACGATGGAGGCGTTCCAGGACAGGTGGCCGCGTTGGCGCCAGCTGACCAGCACGGCGGGGCACCGCGGCGTGCTCTGCTTCGGAGCAAACCGGGACCGCAAGGTGACCTACACCAACCCGCACCGCTGGCTGCCCGGCTTCCGCCCCGACGACAGCGACCTGGCCCTGCGCACTCTCGTGACCCGCTACCTGCACGCCTACGGACCAGCCACGCCCCAGCACTTCGCTCGATGGCTGAGCATCCCGCCGCGGCGCGCCGCCGAGCTGTTCCACGAGCTGGCTGACGAGCTGGAACAGGTCGAGCTGGACGGTGAGCCGGGTTGGACAAATGCCGGCGACACCGAGATGCCGCAGCCGCACCAAGGGATCCGCCTGCTGCCCTACTTCGATGTGTTCGTCGTCGCGGGTCAGCCTCGGGAGCGGCTGTACCCAGGCGCGGCCGCGACCCGCGCGCTCACCCCGGCGGGCCAGGCCGGCAACTACCCGGTGCTCCTGGTCGACGGCGAGGTCGGTGGGGTATGGCACCAGCGACGGTCCGGCGACAAGCTCGCCATCACCGTCGAACCGCTGCGGGAGCTGACGGCGACGCAACGCGGGCAGCTCGACGACGAGGTCGAACTGGTGGGTACGGTCATGGAGGCCAAGCCGACGCTGACGGTGGGCACCGTGACGGTCGGCGCGCACGCCTGAGCTACCGCGCAGACCCACGCGTCGTCCTGTCGGCGCGATTGAATTCATAAGCCGACCTTGCACACACTGGAACGGCATCCTATTTATAAGCGTGGCTCCGGCGGCTGAACCGCGGGATCCGGGAGCCATCGCGCCAGCGACCAAGGCCCACATAGCCGGAACAGACGGTCATCAGAAATGGACGATCGCCTTGTCGGTCGAGCGGTGCAATACCACGGGCACGCCGAGGCCTACGCGCGCCACGCCGCCGCCAGCCCCTACAACGCCGGCATCGACCGGCCCGCCGTCCTGGCCCTGCTCGGCGACGTGAACGGGCTGCGGATCCTGGACGTCGGCTGCGGCCCCGGCCTGTACGCGCAAGTCCTGACCACCCGCGGCGCCGACGTCACCGGGTTCGACCAAAGCCACGACATGATTACCCTCGCCCGACAACGTGTCCCGACCGCGCGGTTCCGCGTCCACGACCTGGCGGACCCACTGACCTGGATCCCCGATCAGACCTTTGACCGGGCGCTGCTGGCCTTGACCCTCCACTACGTCGACAACCCGGTCGCCGCGCTCCGCGAGCTCCACCGCGTCCTGATCCCGGGCGGGCTGCTGGTGGTGTCGCTACACCACCCGGTCACCGATTGGCTCAAGCACGGCGGCAGTTATTTCGCCACCGCGGTCGTCGAGGAGGCCTGGTCCGCTGGCTGGTCGGTGCGCTACCGGCGCCAACCCCTGGAGCAGACGCTCGCGGAGTTCAGCGCCGCCGGGTTTGCCCTTGACCGGCTTGTCGAACCCCGGCCGGTCGCTGAGCTGGCCACCGGCCACCCTGACCACGATCAAGGTATCGGCAACCGACCGACCTTCATCGCCTTCCGGCTTCGAACACAACCCTAGCCGACCAGCGTCCGGCGCAAAGCGCTGACGCCGTACGCCCCCGAGCTGAATCTCCTTCGGCGGCGAGGCTGTGACCCGCATGGAGCGGATTCAGTGAGACGCTGATATCAGTGCGGTGTCTTGGTGAAGGTGTCGCTTCGTCGGCAGATCTCGGTCGGGGTCCCGATGAATCCGCTCCGCCCAGGAGGAGGTATCGACGTGGACGAGCAGCCCGAGTACGTAGTCGAAGGGGAGCGGGTCGCGCTCGGACCGCTGCGGATGGACCTGGTTGCGAACTACCAGCGCTGGGAGAACGACCTGGAGGCCGCCACCGCCAACGGCTTGGTCATCCCGTACACACTGGAGGCACAGCGTGAGTACTTCGCCGGTCGCAGCGGCAAGCCGGACTTCTGCGACTTCACCATCTACGACCGCGCCGACCAAGCGCCGATCGGCTGGAGCACGCTGTTTCGCATCGACCACCGCAACGGCAGCGCCGACTTCGGGATCAACTTGGGCGAGCGGCGGGACCGGGGGCTGGGCACCGAGGCGACCCGGCTCACGCTGGACTGGGGCTTTACCATGCTCGGCCTGCACAACATCATGCTCGGCGTCGCTGCGTGGAACCACCGGGCGATCCGGGTCTACACCAAGGTCGGTTTCCGCGAGATCGGGCGCCGCCGCAGCGCCGGGGTGACCATGGGGCGCCGCTACGACGCCGTGTTCATGGACCTGCTCGCCTCCGAGTTCCTGCAAGCTGGCGAGTCGGTGCTGGCTCGGTCGCCAAATTCCCCCGGCAGGTCGGTCAGTCGACCGCGGCGGTGGTGACTCTGTGCATCAGGTCGTCGGTGCGTGCGTAGAGTGCGCGGTAGACCTCGAACACGGCGTCGTAGATCCCGACCGCCCGCGGGTCCGGCTCGGTGACCTCTTGGAGTGTTCGCACGACCTGGACCGCTTCGTCGACCGACGCGAAGGTCCCGGCGGCGACGTGACCAAGCAGCGCCGCGCCGTAGGCGGCTCCCTCCTGGATCACCGTGCGGCGGATGACGGTCCCGTAGACGTCCGCCTGGAGTCGCAGCCACAGCGGCGACGAGCTCCCGCCCCCGGTCGCGATCACGGTGGCGGGCCGGACCCCCAGCTCGCGCATGATCTCGAGCGCGTCGCGCAGGCTGAACAGCACGCCTTCCAGCAGCGCCCTGGTCATGTGGGCCCTGGTGTGGCGCGCGGTCAGCCCAAAGAACATGCCCCGGGCCTCGGGGTCGAGGTGCGGGGTGCGCTCGCCGGTGAGGTACGGAAGGAAGATCAGGCCCTCGGCGCCCGGACCGACGGAGGCGGCCTCGCCGACCAGGGCGTCGTAGTCCAGCCCGGTCACGTCGCGCCACCATCGCAGGGAGCCTCCGGCCGAGAGGGTCACCCCGAGAAGGCAGCTCTTGCCCGGGACGGCGTGGCAGAACGCGTGAATGCGACCTGACGGATCGGGGGAGGCGGTCTCGGTGTGGGCGAAGAGCACGCCGCTGGTGCCGAT
Organism: Actinomycetota bacterium; assembly: GCA_040414855.1. Taxonomy (GTDB): domain Bacteria; phylum Actinomycetota; class CALGFH01; order CALGFH01; family CALGFH01; genus DASVXQ01. Next base: position 42,431 of record JBEDUQ010000062.1, on the reverse strand, counting down.
CGAGCTGCTCAGGACGCCCTCGTCGACGATGGCGGTCCCGATCGCCGCCGCGGCGTTGTCGCCGCCCCCGGCTGCCACCGGCATCCCCGGTCGCAGCCCCAGCGCGGAGGCGACCCCGGCCGACACGGTTCCCGTCGGCTCCGGGCTCTCGTACACCTCGGGCAGCCACGCCGATGGGATCTCCAGCGCCTCCAGGATCACCTCCGACCAGCTCCGCTCCCGCAGGTCCAGGAACAGCGTGCCGGCGGCGTCCGAGGCGTCGGTCGCGAGCTCGCCGGTGAGGCGCAGGCGCGCATAGTCCTTGGGCAGCAGCACGTGGGCGACGCGGGCGTAGCGCTCCGGCTCCTCTTCCCGAAGCCAGAGGACCTTGGGTGCCTGGAACCCGGTGAGCGCCGGATTGCCGGTGATGCGCGCGAGGCGCTCGGCACCGATGCGCTCCGATATCTCAGCGCACTGCTTCCCGGTCCGCTGGTCGTTCCAGAGCAGGGCGGGCCGGATCACCTGGTGCGCGCTGTCCAGGAACACCGCCCCGTGCATCTGGCCGGTGAGCCCGACCCCGACGATCCTGGAGCCAAGCTCGCCAGCCAGGCGACCGAGGACGACCTCGACTCCGCTCCACCAGTCCGCCGGGTCCTGCTCCGTCCAGAGCGGCCGCGGCGTTCGGAGCTCGTAGGAGCTGGTCGCGGTGGCCACGACCTCTCCGGTTTCGTCCACGGCGACGCCGCGCGCGCCGGTCGTGCCGACGTCGACCCCGACCGCAACCGTCATGAGGTGGCCCTCCTCCGCCGCGCGAGCGTGGCGACCGATCCCCGGACGACCAGCTCCGAGTCGAACAGGACGGTCGTGGGTTCGCCCGGGCCGCTCCGGAGCCGTCGGAGCAGGAGCTCGGCGGCGCTCCGCGCCATCTCGGCGACAGGCTGGCGGACGGCCGTGAGGGGTGGGTGCACCATGCTCATCCACGGCGTGTCGTCGAACGCGACCAGCGACAGGTCCTTGGGCACCGTCAGGCCCATCTCGCCCATCGACGTGAGGAGCGCTTCCGCGAGAATGTTGTTGGCGGCGAAGATCGCCGTGGGAGGCTGGTCCACCTTCAGGAGCGCGTCGGCGTCCTTGATGGCGTGATCGCTCCGGAAGGACCCGGCGCGGATGAGCTCCGGCCGGATCGGGATCCCGTGCTCCTTCATGGCCCGCCGGTATCCGGCGAGCCGGAGCTTCGCGGTGGTCACGTCCAGCGGGCCGGTCATGATCCCGATCTGGGTGTGGCCGGCCGCGATCAGGTGGGCGACGGCGCCGGCGGCGGCCCGCTCATTGTCGACCAGGATCGCGTCGGCGTTTAACCGGTCGACCTTTCGGTCGATCTGGACGATGACGATGTCCTGGTCTCTGAGCCGTTCCAGCCAGCGGCGGTTGCGTGGAGTCGGCGTGATGATGACGCCGTCCACGCGGATCTCCTCGAGCAACTCGAGGTGCTCCCGCTCTTCCTTGGGATCGTCGCTGGAGTTGCAGAGAACGACCTGGTACCCGCCCTGTCTGGCGACGGATTCGACGTTCTTGGCGATCGCCGAGTAGAAGGAGTTCTCGACATCCGCGATCAGCAGCCCCAGCATCTTCGTGCTGCGGAGCCTGAGGCTCCGAGCGATGCGGTTCGGCACGTACTCGAGTTCCTCGGCGGCCTCCAGCACCCGCTGGCGGGTCGCCTTTCCTACGTAGCCCTGCCCGGACAGCGCACGGCCAGCCGTCGCGACCGACACTCCCGCCCGCTTCGCCACATCCGCGATCGTTGCCACCGCTACTCCGTGCCGTTAGGCGAGACCGAGCGACTCGCGCCATTGGTCGAGGCTCATGCTTGCCCTAGCAAGATGGTCGGTCAAGCGATATATGCCCTCGTCCTCCCCGGCGCGGCCGGCTTTACGGCCCTGATCTGAGAACGTTACCATCCTAGCTGGCGTCGGCACCGCGCGGAAGGAGCCCCTGAGGAGATGAAGACCGCACGGAAGGGGCTGATGGAGCGGAGGGAGCAGCGCGCCGCATACCTGTTCCTGTCGCCCTGGTTGATTGGTCTCGCCGCCTTTTGGCTGATTCCGATCATCGCGTCGCTCATCCTCAGCCTCAGCGAGTGGGACATCATCTCCAGCCCGCACTGGGTCGGGCTCGGAAACTACCGGGAAATGCTGTTCGACGACCGGGTCTTCTGGGTCTCGGTCAGGGTGACGCTGAAATACATGGCGCTCTCGGTGCCGCTCTACCTCGTCTGCGGCCTGCTCCTGTCGCTGCTGCTGAACCTGAAGATCCGAGGCATCAACCTCTTCCGGACGATCCTGTTCGTGCCGTCCGTGCTCAGCGGGGTCGCGGTGGCGGTGCTGTGGGTCGCGCTCCTGAACCCCGACGCCGGCGCCGTCAACGAGGTGCTCCGGGCGATGGGCGTGAGCGACCCGCCACGGTGGCTCGACAGCCCGACGTGGGCGGTGCCCTCGGTCGTGCTGGTGGGTCTCTGGGGGATCGGGGGTGGGGCGATCATCTACCTCGCCGGCCTCCAGAACATCCCGGCCCAGCTCTACGAGGCGGCGCTGCTCGACGGAGCCGGTCCCATCCAGCGGTTCCGCTACGTCACCCTCCCGATGCTCTCGCCGACACTGCTGTTCGTCCTGCTGACGGGCCTGATCGACGCGTTCCAGGTGTTCGACATCGCCTACGTGCTCGCCCGAGGCGGCCGGGGAGGGCTGGGGGACTCGCTCCAGTTCTATCTCATCAACCTGTGGAGCGAAGCGTTTCAGACCGGCCGCTACGGGTTCGCCTCGGCGCTCGCCTGGTTCCTCGTCCTGGCCGCCGCGGCCGTGATCCTGCTGATCTTCCGGACCTCAGGCCGATGGGTCTACTACGAGTACGACCCGGAACGGGAGCGGTGAGCCATGAAGACCGTTGCGGCTCCCGAGATGACCACCGCCGGCGAGACGTCCCGGACCGGCCCCGCGCCGGTGAAATACCGGCTCCGCAGGATCGCCTACAAGACGCTGATGTACGCCATCCTCGTGGGACTGTGCATGTTCATCCTGCTGCCGGTCTCGTGGATGCTCACCGCGGCACTGAAGCCCGACCTGGAGCCGGTGTTCACGCCGACGCCGGAGTGGTTCCCCACGCATTTCCGGGACTGGGACAATTTCCGCCGGGTGCTGACCGAGAGCATGCCGTTCCTGCGCTACATGATCAACACGATGATCATCGTGGTCGCGAACATCCTCGGCGTGGTCCTGTCGTGTTCGGTCGTCGGCTTCGCCTTCGCCCGCCTGCGGTTCCGCGGCAGCAAGGTGCTCTTCTACGTCCTGATCGTCACGATGCTCATCCCGTGGCAGGCGCTGATGGTCCCGCAATTCCTGTTCTTCGTGAAGATCGGCTGGTACGGCTCGTACCTGCCGCTGATCGTGCCGTCGTTCACGGGATCGGCGTTCTTCATCTTCCTCATCCGGCAATACATGCGGACGATCCCGAAAGACCTCGACGACGCGGCCAGGGTCGACGGGCTCAACACCTGGCAGATCTTCTACCGCATCGTCCTGCCGCTCTCGACTCCGGTGATCACCGTCTGCGCGGTCTTCACCTTTCTCGCGAGCTGGAACAACCTGCTGGGGCCGCTCATCTATCTCGACAACGAGTCGAAATTCACGGTCGCGATCGGGCTGGCCAATCTGGTGACGCGCGCCGACACGCCATGGAACCTGACGATGGCCGCCAACCTGATCACGATCCTTCCCTGCGTCGTCCTCTATTTCTTCGTGCAAAAGCGTCTGATTGGAGGCATCGCCTCCGTGGGACTGAAGGGGTGACGATCATGGCCCGACCGTCGCGGACCCGAGCCCGGAGGCATTGGCATGGCTGAGATCGGGCTCGAGGGCGTCACCAAGGTGTTCGCGGACGGCACGGAGGCGGTGCACACCCTGGACCTCCAGATGCCGGACGGGAAGCTGATGGTGCTGGTGGGTCCCTCCGGGTGCGGCAAGACGACCGTGCTGCGAATGGTCGCGGGCCTCGAGGACCTCACGGGGGGCAGGATCCTGATCGGCGGGCGCGAGGTCAACGAGGTGCCTCCCGGCGAGCGCGACGTGGCGATGGTCTTCCAGAACTACGCCCTGTACCCGCACATGACCGTGTACCAGAACATGGCGCTCAGCCTGAAGATCCGAAAGATCAAGCGCGACGAGATGCGGCGCCGGGTCCAGGAGGCGGCCCGGGTCCTCCACCTGGAGGGCCTGCTCAACAAGCGCCCTCGGGAGCTGTCGGGCGGGCAGCGACAACGCGTGGCGATGGGCCGAGCCATCGTCCGGAACCCGCAGGCGTTCCTTATGGACGAGCCGCTGTCGAACCTGGACGCGAAGCTGCGGGTGCAGATGCGCGCGGAGATCCTCCGTATCCAGCAGGACCTCCAGGTGACGACGGTCTACGTCACCCACGACCAGACCGAGGCGATGACGCTCGGCGACCTGGTCGCGGTGATGAAGAACGGCGTCCTCCAGCAGGTGGCCTCGCCCCAGGAGCTGTACTCGTCGCCGGCCAACCTCTTCGTCGGGGGCTTCATCGGCTCGCCGGCGATGAACCTCGTCCAGGCCACCATCTCCTCGGATGCCGATGGAGGCATGGCGGTCGAGTTCGGCGGCCACAAGCTCCGCATCCCGGACGAGGTCGTCGCCGCCCGTCCCCGCCTGAACGAGTTCCGGGACCGAACCGTGATCCTTGGCATCCGGCCCGAGAACCTGGAGGACGCGGCGCTGGTCTCCTCGGCCGACCCTTCGAGCCGGTTCCCGGTGGTCGTGGACCTGCGCGAGGGGATGGGGTCGGACGTGTACCTGCACTTCTCGGTGGACGCTCCGCCGGTGCTCACGGAGGACACCAGAGAGCTGGCCGCCGACATCGACGCGGAGGCGCTCGAGGAACTGAAGCAGCAGGTCAGCGACCGGCGCACGAGCTTCGTCGCGAGGGCGGGCCCCGAGACGACCGCCCGCGCCGGTGGTCGGTGCGAGATCTTCGTCGACGCCAGGAAGCTCTACTTCTTCGACCCGGCGAGCGGCAGTGCCATCTACGGCGACCGCGAGGTCGCGTCGATCGGAGCCGACGGCGGTCAGTCCCAGTGACCGTCGACGCGATGCGGGATTCCGTCGAGCGGGCGCTGTCCGACGGCAACGGGATCCTTCGCCTCGCGCCCGCCTGGGTGGCCCGGGACTTTCTGCCGCCCGGGCGGCGCCTCGGCCTGCCCGAGGACGCCTACGAGCTCGGCGAGCGTGGGGCGATCTGCGAGCGCTGGCTCGCGTCGACCACCCAGGCCGACAACCGCGTCGGCCCCGATGGGGAAGGGCTCAGCTGCCTGGCGCTCGACGGCCCGGACCGGATCACGCTCAAGGAGGCCGTGGAGGCCGACCCCGCGTCGATCATGGGGGAGGCCTATGCCGCGACGCACCAGGGGCTCGGGCGGCTGGCCAAGATCTTCGACTACAGCACCCGGCTCCCGTTGCACCTCCACCAGCGGAGCCAGCATGCGGCCCTGGTCGGTCGCCGTCCGAAGGACGAGGCGTATTACTTCCCCCCGGGAGTGGACATGGGGCCGCATCCGGAGTCCTTCCTCGGCGTGCACCCGTCGGTGGCGGAGGAGCGCAACCACGCGCTGCTCCTGCCCTATCTGGAGGACTGGAACAGCGACCTGATCCTTCAGCACTCGGTCGCCTTCGCGCAGGTGCCCGAACAGGGGTTCCACATCCCCGCGGGGATCGTGCACGCTCCCGGCAGCGCGCTCACGATCGAGCTCCAGGAGGACTCCGACGTGTTCGCGATGCTCCAGGCCCTGAACGCGGGCATGATCATTTCGAAGGAGCTGCTCTGGAAGGACGTCAGAGCCTCGGACCGCGACACGAAGGGCGAGCGGTTCATCCTCGAGCTGATCGACTGGGAAGCCAACGGCGATCCCTATTTCTACGAGCACCATCACCTGTCGCCGCTGCTGATCGAGGAGTCATGCCAACAGGGCGGCGAGGAGCTCTGGGTCTACTACAACACGCGGAAGTTCAGCGGCAAGAAGCTGGTGGTGCGTCCCGGCTGCTCGTACCTGGCCAGAGACGCGGGGGTCCACAACGTCCTGGTGTGGTCGGGGTCGGGGACCTACGGGGGCCTGCCCGTTCAGGGTGGCGACCCTGAGCTGGACGAGCTCCTGGTCACGCACGACCGGGCCGTCGGCGGTGTGGAGGTCCGCAACACCGGGCGCGACGAGCTGCTCGCCATCAAGTTCTTCGGGCCGGACGTGAACTCCGACGTCCCCATGATCGACCGGCGATGAGCGAGCCGGGCGAGAAGCTGCGCTGGGGGATCCTCGGGACCGGCAAGATCGCGCGGATCATCGCGCAAGCGTTGCGGACGTCGTGGTGCGGCGAGCTGGTCGCGGTCGGGAGCCGTGACCGGGAGCGCGCCGAGGCGTTCGCCGCCCAGCTCGCGGAGCCGCTGCCCCACGGGGCGCCGCGAGCCCACGCTGCGCCCCGAGCCCACGCTGCGCCCCGAGCGCTCGACTACCTGGGGGTCGTGGAGGACCCGGGCGTGGAGCTCGTGTACGTGGCCACGCACCACCCGTTGCACCGGGAATGGGCGATCAGAGCGGCCGACGCCGGCAAGAGCGTGCTCTGCGAGAAGCCCATCGGCATGTCGCGCGCGGATGCGGTGGAGATCGTCGAGGCCGCGCGCCGCAACGACGTCTTCCTGATGGAGGCTTTCGCCTATCGGTGCCATCCGCAGACCCGCCGCCTCGTGGAGCTGCTGCGGAGCGGGCGGATCGGCGACGTTCGCATGGTCGACGCGGTCTTTGGTTACGACGCCGGCCCATCGCCCTCGAACTACCTGCTGGTCCGCGACCTCGGCGGCGGGAGCATCCTCGACGTCGGCTGCTACACAACTTCGATGGCCCATCTCGTCGCGGCCGCGGCCGCCGGAGTCCCGGTCGTCGAGACGGTCGAGGTCGCCGCCGCCGGGTCGATCGGCCCCACCGGCGTGGATCATTCGACCGGCGCGACCCTCGTGTTCGAGGGAGGGCTGCTCGCCAGGGTGGCCTGCTCGATCCAGGCGAACCTCCAGAGCTCGGTGCGGGTCTTCGGGTCGGAGGGCTGGATCGAGGTGCCGTCGCCCTGGCTGCCGGGCCGGCTCGGGCGGGAAGCGCCCATCCGCGTCGTGCGGTGGGACGCCCCGCCCGAGACGATCGAGGTCGCGGCCGGCGTGGACGTGTACGGCGTCGAGGTCGACGCCGTGAGCCAACTCGTCCGTGACGGTGCGCGCTCGCCGGCGGTGCTGCCGTGGGAGGAGTCGGTCGCGAACATGACCACGCTGGACCGGTGGCGTTCGGCCATCGGCCTCCGGTAGCCGGGCGAGGTGGCGGGCGAGCGCCGGGGGGGACGATGGCAACCGTAGCGGACGTGGCGAAGCGGGCTGGTGTCTCGGTCTCGACGGCCGCGCGGGTGCTCGCCGGCTCCGGCTACGCCGCCGAGGAGACCCGCCGCCTGGTGACCGAGGCCGCGCGGGAGCTGGGCTACGTGCCCAACCAGATCGCGCGGAGCCTGCGCACGAACCGGACGCGGACCGTCGGCCTCCTGGTCGGCGACGTCGAGAACCCCTTCTACTCGGCCATCGCGCGGCACGTCGAGGCCGTCGCCAAGGACGCGGGCTATCACGTCGTGCTCTGCAACAGCGACGACGATCCGAGGGTCGAGCGGGAGTACCTGAGGCTGCTCGAGGGGATGCGGGTCGACGCCCTGATCGTGACACCGACCTCCAAGAACCGCCGGCGCCTGGCCGAGCTGATGGACAAGGACATCGTCATCGTCCAGGTCGACCGTCAGGTCGACGGGCTCGACACCGATCCGGGCCGAGCTCACCCCGACCGCGATCTTCGCCGCGAACAACATCCTCGCCGAGGCCGCCATGATCGCGCTCCAGCAGCAGGGCCTCCGCGTGCCACGAGACATGTCCGTCGTCGCCTTCGACGACGTGCAGTGGATGAGCATCGTCGAGCCGCCCCTGACCGCCGTCCGCCAGCCCGTCGCCGACATGGCCCGGAGCGCGGCGGAGCTTGCGCTGCGCCGGCTCCGTGAGGGCCGTGAGCGGGGGCCCAGCACGATGGTCTTCCGGACCGAGCTGGTCGAGCGCGCCTCGGTCGCGCCCGCGCGCCGGGTCCGGGCCGTCAAGACGGCGCCGGCCTGATCAGCGCCGCCGCTCGGTCTTGCCCCTCGGAATGTGAGACCGTTATCATATGGCTGTGCCTGGCCAGGTGCGGACAACGATGCCGACGACACCGCCGACGACGAGGTTCGGACCAATGACGAGCGACGAGGACATGGTGGTCGTCCGCACGATCTCGCCCGAGGCACGGCCGTCGTGGTCGGACGTCACCAGCGCCGGCGTCTTCCGCGTCCCGCCGGATGGCCGGTTCGACCGCCACTACCACGACTGCGACGAGTACTGGCTGGTCTTCTCCGGTCGAGCCCAGGTGGTCGTCGGGTCCAGGAGCTACACGGTGGGGCCTGGAGACATCGTCTGCACGCCGACCGGGACCGAGCACGACGTCGTCGGGGTCTACGAGACGCTGGAGGCCTTCTGGTTCGAGGCGCGGACGCCACCCGGTGGCCGGGTCGGCCACCTGCACCGGACCGAGGAGGACGCGCTGGGCCACCAGGTCCCGCAACTGGCAGGGTTCGAGCCGGGAGGATAGATGGCAACCGTCGTGGCGGTCGGGACGCTGGACACCAAGGGCGCCGAGTACGAGTTCCTCCGCGATCGCCTGCGGGAGCACGGCGTCGACGTGATCCTGGTCGACGCCGGCGTCCAGGGCGAGGCGACCACCCCGCCCGACATCGGGCGATCCGAGGTCGCGCGGGCCGCCGGCGCCGACGTGGCGGAGCTGGCCGCCGCCGGGGACCGCGGGGCCGCGGTCGAGACGATGAGCCGGGGCGCGGCCGCGATCCTCGAGCGCCTGTACCGGGACGGCCGGCTGGACGGTGTGGTCGGGATGGGCGGTACCGGCGGCACGTCGCTGGTCACGCACGCGATGCGCCAGCTCCCGGTCGGCGTCCCCAAGCTCATGGTGTCCACCGTCGCCTCGGGAGACACCCGGCCGTACATCGGCGCGGTCGACGTCACGATGATGTACTCGGTGGTGGACGTGGCCGGCGTGAACCAGATCTCCGCCCGGATCATCGGCAACGCGGCCGGCGCGATCGCGGGGATGGCGAAGGCGCCGGTGCCGGAGCCGGTGGGGGGCGGGACGCTCCTGGGCGCGTCGATGTTCGGCGTGACCACGCCATGCGTGACCACGGCCCGCGGACACCTGGAGGAGCTCGGCTACGAGGTGCTCGTCTTCCACCAGACCGGCACCGGCGGGCAGTCGATGGAGGAGCTGGTCAAGGCGGGGTTCATCAAGGGGCTCCTCGACGTCACCACCACCGAGCTGTGCGACCAGCTGGTCGGCGGCGTCCTGCCCGCCCACCCGCGGCGGCTCGAGGTCGCCGGGGGCATGGGCGTGCCGCAGGTCGTCTCGCTCGGGGCGCTCGACATGGTCAACTTCGGCCCGCGCGACACCGTGCCCGCCGAGTTCCGGTCACGCAGGCTGCACGTGCACAACCCGACCGTGACCTTGATGCGCACCACCCCGGAGGAGTCCGCCGAGCTGGGCCGGCGGATCGCCCGCAAGCTCAGCGCGGCGACCGGGCCGACGGCGCTGTTCATACCGCTCCGGGGCGTGTCCATGATCGCGACCAAGGGCGAGCCCTTCTACGACCCCGCCGCCGACGAGGCGCTCTTCTCAGCCGTCCGCGAGGGGCTGGGACCGAACGTGGAGCTTCACGAGCTCGACACGGACGTCAACGACCCCGAGTTCGCGCTGGCGATGGCAAACCGGTTGCACGAGATGCTCCAGGAGGTCCCAAGGTGAGGGCGAAGGCGCTGGAGCGGCTCCGCGCGCAGCTCGCAGGCGGGAGCGCGATCGTGGGGGCCGGCGCCGGCACGGGCCTGAGCGCCAAGTGCGCCGAGGCCGGCGGCGTCGACATGATCATCATCTACAACTCCGGCCGCTACCGGATGGCCGGTCGTGGGTCGCTGGCGGGCCTGATGCCGTACGGCGACGCCAACGCCATCGTGGTCGAGATGGCGGCCGAGGTCCTGCCGATCGTCAAGGACACGCCGGTGCTCGCCGGAGTCTGCGGCACGGACCCCTTCCGCCTGATGCCGGTCTTCCTCCGGCAGCTCAAGGACATCGGGTTCGCCGGTGTCCAGAACTTCCCGACCGTCGGGCTGATCGACGGCACCTTCCGCCAGAACCTCGAGGAGACCGGGATGGGCTACGGCCTCGAGGTCGAGATGATCCGGACAGCCCACGACCTCGACCTGCTGACCACGCCGTACGTGTTCTCACCGGAGGACGCCCGGGCCATGACCAGAGCCGGGGCCGACGTGCTCGTCGCCCACATGGGACTGACCACCGGGGGCGCGATCGGCGCGGAGACCAGCAGGACGCTCGACCAGTCGGTCGAGCTCGTCCAGGCGATCCGCGACGCCGCCGTCGAGGTCGACCCGGAGGTGATCGTGCTCTGCCATGGGGGGCCGATCGCCGAGCCCGAGGACGCCGCTTACGTGCTGGAGCGGACCTCCGGCGTGGCCGGCTTCTTCGGCGCGTCGAGCATGGAGCGCCTCCCCACCGAGATCGCGATGACCCAGACGGTGCGCCGCTTCAAGGAGCTTCGATCGACGTGACCGACCGCCCGCGCTTCCTGTACGTCGCGCCGCAATACCACGGGTGGCGTTCCAGCCAGGGGTCCCGCCGCTACTTCCACGGCGGAGAGCGATACCAGGACCTTGCCGAGCAGGCCCTAACGCCGCACGGAAGCGTCGAGGTCCTCGAGTGGAGCGTGGACGACCCGTCCGAGCGGAGGGCGGCGGCGCTCGACGCGAGGCTCGACCAGATCGACGCAGTGGTCGCCTCGCCGTGGCTGAGCGTGGGGGACGTGGCCGTCTTCGACGCCGCGCGGCTCCAGCGGGCGTCCCGTCTCAAGGTGATCGCGGGGACCTTCGACTACCGGCTCGGATGGGTCGACCTCGACGAGGCGAGCCGGAGAGGCGTGACCGTCGTCGACACCTCCAGGACCATGACACCGACGGTGGCCGAGTTCGGGGTCGCGATCACGCTGGCGCTGCTGCGTGACATCCCCGGCGCGATCGACGCGGTGCGGAGCGGTGGGTGGCTCGACACCTCCAGGACCCACAGCGGGTACGTCTTCCGCGACCTCGCGGACTGTCGCATCGGCCTGGCCGGGTACGGCAGCATCAACCGGCACTACCGCCGCTTCGTCAGCGGGTTCGGGTGCGATGTGCGCGTGTTCGACCCGCTCCTCGACGATGCCACCGCCGATGCGGACGGCGTGACGCGGGCTGGATCGCTCGTCGAGCTCGCCCGGGCGAGCGACGTCCTGGTGGTCGCGATCCCCCCGACGCCATCCACGCTCGGGGTCATCGACGCGAGCGTGATCGACGCGCTCGCTCCCGGGTCGCTGTTCGTCCTGCTGAGCCGAATGGCGGTCGTCGAGCAGGAGGCCCTCTGGCGCCGTGTCCGCGCGGAGGAGCTCCGGGCCGCGGTCGACGTCTACGACCCGGAGCCCCCGCCGAGCGACGCGTGGTTCCGCGGCGCGCCCAACCTCCTGCCCACCCCGCACATCGCCGGCAACGTCGCGTTCGCCCACGAGCGCTGCCTCACCGAGGCGTGCGCCGACGCGGTGCGGGTCGTCAACGGGGAGGCGCCGCGCCATGTCGCCACCCGCCGCGACAAGGGCATCTACGAGGGGAACCTCACCAAGGCGCGATAGGTCGTCGAGGGGCTACCCCCTCTGCGCTACCCCTTCTGCTCCCAGGTTCTCCACGCCTTGTCGAGGTTCGCCTGGATCGCTGGGATCGCCTCGTCCAGCGCCTGCTTGGTGCTCCGCTCGCCCGAGACGATCCGGTCCCACGCGTCGTAGTACGGTCCCCACACGGCGTCCCCGCCCGGGATGAAGACCGGAGCGGTCGCGTTGGGGAGCACCTGGAGGACGTCGAGGCGGCCGGGGATCCCCTGCGCCCAGTTGACCTTCTTCGCCACCTCGTTGTCGATGGGGATGGAGCCCTCGGTCTGGTAGGCGAGCTCCTGCCCCTTGGTCGTCAGGAACGCGAGGAACTTCGCGGCCTCTTTGGGATGCTTCGAGCTCGCGAGGACGCCGGTGTTGTCGGAGTAGACGTCGAAGTGCGGCTGGACCCCGGGCGGCGTCGGCGGCCCGGTCACTCCGTAGTCGATGCCCGCGTCCTCGAACTGCTTGGCGGCGTCGAAGTCACAGACCGCCATCGCCAGCGCGCCGCGGGCGAAGTAGTCCGCGGACTCGTCCCAGGGGTCGATCACGTTCTGGGTCGGGGAGCAGCCGTTGCGAACGATCCCGCTCAGCACGTCGAAGTCATGGACCGACGCGGGGCTGTCGAGGACACCCTTCACGCTGCGTCCGTCGGGCGTCACCATCAGGTTGAAGGGCAGCACCGTCGACGGCACGGCGGCTCCCCAGACCTTCTTCGACTTGTTGGTCAGGCGGCAGGCGATGTCGGCGAAGTGGTCGAGCGTCATCGGTGGCCACGGATCGGGGTGGGCGATCCCGGCCGCGTCGAACATCTTCTTGTTGTAGAAGATCCCCCAGCCGCCCTGGGTCGCGCCCAGGCAGTACAGCTTCCCCTCGAACGTGCAGGAGAAGTTCCCTGGTCCCTTGAGGATCGCCTGGTTGAAGTTCGAGAGGTCGATGCCGTACTGCTTGACCATGTCATCCAGCGGCAGCAGGAACCCCTTGCGCATGAAGTCGACGTTGAACGCGAGGATCAGGTCGGGAGCGTTGCGCGCGGCGATCGCCGTCGTGACCTTCACGTCGTAGTTGGCGTACGGGTACTGGGTCACCTTGACGCTGATGTTCGGGTTCTCTTTCTCGAACGCCTTGACCAGGGCGTTGGAGAACGAGTTGGGGCCGTCCGACTGATAGACCCAATAGCGGAGCGTGACGTGCTGCCCGCCCGAGGCCTCTGTGCTCGATCCCGCCTTGTCGCCTCCCGAACATGCCGCCAGCACCAGCAGGCAGGTTGCGAGGAGTAGTGGGATCACACGCCGACTCGTCATCGATGCTCGCTCCTCCCATGGGCAAGCCGCGCGCGACGATCGCAGGGCTCAGGGTGCGTATGATATCGTTTCCACATTCACTTGGGAATGCCGCCTCGAAGGAATGCCGCCTCGCCCGCCCAGCCGGGCCACGACCGAGGGGTGGGGATCGTGAGAACCCATGCCGTCGTCTTCGCCGAACCCAAGCGGGTCGAGGTCCGGGAGGTGGAGGTTCCCGACCCCGGTCCCGGTCAGGTGGGGATCAGGACCGCCTTCTCGGGCATCAGCCAGGGAACCGAGCGCTGGGCCCTGACGGGCCGCTACGGTCACTACGACGTCGACTACTCCGCCTACTTTCCCTGTTCGCCGGGGTACCAGGCGGCCGGGGTCGTCGAGGTCGTCGGCTCGGGCGTCACCGACCTGAAGGCCGGCGACCACGTCTTCACGATGGGCACCCGCTTCAGCGACCCCGACCACAAGTACCCCGGTCCGTGCCAGGCCTCCCACTCGGGCTACCTGGTCGCCGACCGGGCGCAGGTCTGGCGCGTGGCGCCCGAGGTCGACCTGGCGGACGCGTCGCTGTACCACATGGCCGGCGTCTCGCGACACGGCGTGCGGTTGACCGGGGTGAAGGCCGGCGACCTCGTCGCCCTCATCGGCCTCGGCATGATCGGCCAGATGTCCGGGCAGGCCGCCCGCCGGGCCGGGGCGCGGGTGGTCGCGACAGACCTGATCCCCGAGCGTCGGAGCCTGGCCGCCCAGCACTCCGCCGACCGCGTCGTCGAGCCCGACGAGCTCGAACGCGCGGTCCAGGACGACGCGCCCGCCGGCGCCGACGTGGCGATCGACACGACGGGTGTCAGCGCCATGTTCGACCGCTGCCTCGGCCTGATCCGGACCGAGGGCAGGATCGCGATGCAGGGGTACTATCCCGACCCGATCGCCATCGACTTCCACCCCACCCATCTCCAGCGACCGCTGGTCGCGTTCCCCTGCGGGTGGGACGACCAGTTCAACGACGAGCTCGCCGCCGACCTCGCTTCGCGGCGGGTCGTCATCGGTCCGCTCATCACCCACCGCATCCCGTTCACCGATGCCCCGGCAGCCTACGAGCTGGTGCTCCGGCACCCGGACCGCTCGCTCGGCATGGTGTTCGACTGGACCGGGGCCTAGGCCAAGCGTGCTCGGCTCGACGCCCGGAGGGAGGGCCTGACCTGACCATGGAACGCGGCGTGTACTTCGATGCGTGGTTCCCGCGGCAACACTGCTACCACCCCAGCCTGCCGCCCAGGCGGCTGAAGATGATCGAGGACCTGGAGGCGTATCACGCGACCTCGCTGGTCTGGTCCGCGCTCGGCGGGGGCTCGATCTCCCTGCCGTACCTCGAGGAGGAGGCCTGGGGCGAGGTCGATTCCCGCTTCCGCTTCTACGGCTTCATGAACGACGCCGAGTTCATCCAGCACTGCCAGGAGCGCGGCATCAAGGTGTTCGGGATCGTGTTCGAGGTGCAGGGCTGGGAGTTCCCCGTCGAGCTGAACGAGGACGAGAGCAAGGTCCTGTCGATCAACGAGACCCGCGGGGTGGGCAAGCCAGGGTTCCTCGGGCTCCGCGAGTTCACGCAGAACACCTACCCGAAGCTGTGGAAGCCGCTCGAGCACTACTTCCCGGATGGGCTGGTGAACAGCGACGGCGAGAAGGTCACCGACATCCTCGAAGAGTGCACCTCGCGCGACATCTACGGCGCCGCGTGCCATTCCACCTGGGTCGAGGTCCCGGGCAACACCCACTACGCCTACCTGATGGACCGCAACAACCCGGTGTGGCGCGACTACCTCAAGGCCATCATCCGGATCCAGATCGACGCGGGCGTCGCCGGCGTCGAGCTGGACGAGGCCGACCTGCCGATCTTCGCGACCGGATACGGGGGTTGCTTCTGCAAGGACTGCATGAAGCTCTTCCGTGCGTACCTGCGGGCGCTGCCGGCCTCCCAGCTACCCGAGGCGCTGAAGGACACCGACCTCGAGACCTTCCACTACGGATCGTGGCTGCTCGAGCGCGGGTACGACTTCAAGTCCGACCGGGAGTCGACCCCCTTGTACTGGGACTACATCCGGTTCCAGCGCAGGACGATCGTCGGCTACTTCGCGGAGCTCGCCGACTACATCAAGGAGTACGGGCGCTCGAAGGGCCGCTACGTGCTGGTGTCGGGCAACTACTACTACCTCTCGCCGCACTACTATCCCTTCGAGCCGAAGGCCGACATCCTGGTCACCGAGATGAACGCCACCGGCTACCGGCAGCCCGCCTGGTGCCGGTACGCCGCCGGCTTCGCGCGCGGCAAGCCCGTCATCGTCGTCGAGAACCCCTACGGCGGAGTCCCTCCGGAGCTGCTCCCGAAGCTCAAGGAGGGCAAGGCCTACGACCAGTTCCGGATGATGCAGTACGAAGCCTCGGCGCTGGGCATCAACATGAGCGTGCCCTACGGCGCGTGGATGGGAAGCGTGATCGAGGACTCCTTCTGGGCGCCGCACGAGGTGGCCGTCGAGGTCCAGGACTTCCTCGCCGAGCACGAGCGGCTCTACTCGACGGACACGTTCTCGGAGGTCGTCGTCGCCTTCAGCATCCAGAGCGCCTATGACTGGGAGGAGCACAAGGGCTACAAGGTGCGGTTCCCGTTCTGGGCGGCCACCGAAGGCCTCGTCGAGCAGCATCAGCCGTTCGACGTCGTGGTCTTCCCCGAGGGCGAGCTCCGCCAGGACTGGATAACCGCGAACGACCTCACCCGGTACCGGACGCTCGTGCTGCCCGAGTGCACCTACCTGACTCCCGCCCAGGTCGCCGCGATCCACGGGTACCTCGAGCACGGGGGAAGGGTCATCGCCACGGGCGAGCTCGGCGCCAACCTGGACGCGTCGCGGCGGGCGTTGCTGCTCGGCCATCCCCATCTGGTCCGCTCGACCGAGGTGCACGCCAAGGACTTCGCCGGCGGCCCGCAGGTCGTCGTCGAGCCCGCATCCATCGACTTCGCGATCAACCTCCATCGCGTCAGCGACAAGGAGGCCGCGGTCCACATCATCCGGTACGACTACGACGAGGAACGCGACGAGGTGCCCGTGCTCGACCGCATGACCCTCGACGTCCGGCTGTCGCGACCCTTCCGCACGGTCACGGCCATCAGCCCGTCGGGCGAGGTCGGCTGCCATCTCGGCTTCAGTCGCGACCGTCGCGAGATGCACCGGGTCGAGCTGGAGCGCGTGCCCCTCTACACGGTGATCCTCTTCCAGTAGGTCGCCGAGCGTGCTGATCTCGGACGTCTCCACGACGGTCGTCGACGCGGGCGACCGGGACTGGATCTTCGTCCGGGTCCGGACCGACGAGCCGGGCCTGGTCGGATGGGGAGAGGCGTCGCTCGGATGGCACACCCGCTCCGTCATCGGAGCGGTGGAGGACCTCGAACCGCTGCTCGTCGGCCAGGATCCCCGGGCGGTCGAGCGGCTCTGGCAGGTGATGTCGCGAGCGCCGTACTTCAGGGGCGGCATCGTCGTGACGACCGCGATTTCAGGGGTCGACCAGGCGCTTTGGGACATCAAGGCGAAGGCCCTCGGCGTTCCCCTGTTCGAGCTCCTTGGAGGCCCGGTCCGCGATCGCGTTCGGACCTACGTCAACCTCGGTTCGGAGCTCGGCGGGGATGCGATGCGGCCGGAGGCCTGGGCGAACGCCGCCCGAGCCGCCCGGGAGGCGGGCTTCGACGCGATGAAGGTGTATCCGATGGCGCCGGCTCGGCCGCTCGAAGGGGTGGCGGCGATGCGAAAGGCCGAAGAGCTCGTCGGCACGGTGCGCGAGGCGGCCGGGGACGAGGCGGACATCATGGTCGACCTTCATGGTCGGACGACGCCGGCCCTGGCGATCCAGCTGGGTCGCATGCTCGAGCCGCTCCGCCCCTATTTCCTGGAGGAGCCCTGCCAGCCGGGGGACGTGGGTGCACTGCTCGAGGTGGCAAGGGCACTCCCGATCCCGATCGCGGCCGGCGAGCGCCTCGCGTCCCTCCAGGAGTTCCGCGAGCTGGTGGAGCGACGCGCCTGCGCCGTCATCCAGCCGAACGTCTGCTATTGCGGAGGCGTCACGCAGCTCCGCAGGCTCGCGACGCTCGCCGAGCCTTCCTTCGTCTGCGTGGCCCCGCACAACCCGAACGGTCCGATCGGGACCATGGTGAGCATCCACATGGCGCTCGCCCTGCCGAACTTCCTGATCCTCGAGCAGGTGCGCGACGACGTGCCGTGGCGCTCCGAGATCGTGGACGGTCCGCTCGACGTCCACGACGGCTACGTGCGGCCGCCGACGCGTCCCGGGATCGGGCTCGAGCTGGTCGAGAGGGTCGCGGCGGCCCACCCGGGCAAGTCACCCCCGCCGCACCTCGCGGCGGCTCCCGACGGCTCGATCCTGGACTGGTGACGCGATGTGCCTGTCGACCGGCGTCTCGACCGGCGCCTCGACCCGCGAGTCCCGCCAGCCTGCGTGATAACGTTCTCACGACTCGGGGGCCTGGAGCAGAGGACTCCGCGCATGAACGCCGACCAGATGCCGTGGTGCACCGACGGGCCGGTCGAGGCCGAGCTCGGCGGGGCGATGGAGGCGACCCTGAGCGACTGGGCGGACCGGTGCCACGACCAGGGCGGCACCGTCGTGATCCGCATTTCCCATCGCCGATAGCGCTGCAGCCCGGCGTCGGTTCGGTGGTCGCGCAGCAGCGGGGCGAGCGGGTAGGCCGCCACGACCAGGACCGCTATCCCGACGCGCCATGGCCACCTCACCTTGGCATCGGCGGCAAGGGCGCCGACACCGTAGGACAGCGACGGGAGCAGCGGCAGCAAGGCCCATCCCCGACCAAGCCCATCGATCGCAAGCCATCCCAGCCCGCCCAGGGTGATCGGCCCGATCAGCGCCACCGGCCAGGCGGGACGGACCCGCAGCAGGTACAGCACCGGCCAGGCGGCCACCACGGCAACCACGCCTGCAACCGCGCCCAGCAGGAAGGCTTGCCCCAGGCAGCCCGAACCTTCGGCGCGACAGGGCGTCAGCGCGATCGGGATCGCGATCAGGGCCAGCAGGCCCCAGAAGACGATCAGCAGGCCCGCCGCAAGGGCGCCCACCAGGCGCCGAACAAGCCGCGACGGTGGATCCACCGCATCCGCCGGCGGGGTGGTCTTCATGACCGTCGCCTTCTCAGGGTGACCCTTCGCCGCCGGCGGGTATCCGCCGGGCGGTGCGGTACATCTGGACGACCTCGGTGACGGTGGTGGCGTCGGTGGCGGCCTTGTCGTCGCGCCAGCGGCCGGTGAAGCGGGGGAACCGCAATGCCAGACCGGCGTCCTCCCTGAACGTGCCCCACCCGGCGGTGTGGTTGGGGGACAGGGTGAGCTCGGCGGCCAGCACCTCGACCACCAGGGTGGGCTCCAACCACACGTCCGCGCCCCAGCGGGAATCCACCCGCGCGGGCTGTTGGGCCCGGGTCAGCGGCGCCAGCCGGGCGGGCAACGCGGCCAGGTCGGCGTCGGAGAAGCCGGTGCCGCACTTGCAGATCGTCTGAAAGCGGTCGGTGGCGGCGTCGTAGACCGCCAGCAGCAGCGCCCCGTACATCCCGGCGCGGCGGCCACGCCCCGCCAGCCCGCCCACCACGACCAGGTCCAGGGTGTCGGTCAGTTCGGTGCGGTAGTCCCGCTTGAGCTTGATCCACGACCAGCCGCGCGCGCCGGCCTGGTAGCCGACGGTGGGGCTGAGGGACTTGCAGATCAACCCCTCGCAGCCCTCGGCCACGGCCTGCTCGAAGGCCCGCTCCAGCGCCGCCTCGTCGCTGACCTCGGTGGCGGTGGCCAGCCGCAGCCGCGCCGAGGGCGTGACCGCCCGGGTCAGCTCAGCCCGCCGCTCCAGGTAGGGCAGGCGGGTGAGGTCCTGGCCGTCGGCGTACAGCAGCTCGAAGCAGAACAGGCTGACGGGGTAGTCGCGGACCGCGTCGCTGATGCCGTGCTTGCGTCGCCGGAACATCACGTCCTGGAAGGGGCGCAGCTCCCCGGAGGCCGGGTCGAAGGCGACCACCTCGCCCTCCAGGATCGCCTCCCGGGGCCCAAGGCTCTGGTCCAGGAGCTCCACCACCTCCGGGAACTGGGTGGAGACGCGATCCAGGCGCCGGGTGAACAGCTCCAGGCGTCCGTCGGCGGTGCGGTGGGCCTGCACCCGAATGCCGTCGTACTTGTACTCGGCCGCGCAGCTCTCACCCAGCTTGGCCAGGATCTCGGCCGGGCTGCTCATCCGCTGGGCCAGCATGGGCCGGACCGGGTTGCCGGCGCGCACCCGCATCCGCTCCACCTCGGCCAGCCCGCCCGTGGCCAGGGTCGAGGCGACCAGGCCAAGGTCGGAGCAGATGTTGTAGGCCCGCTCCAGCACCGGCCTGGCCTTGCGGCCGCCGGCGTACACCGTCGCCAGCGCGTCCAGGATCGTGGGGGTGCCGATCCCCAGCCGCAGCGTGCTCATGACCAGACGCAGCAGGTAGCGGGCCTCCAGCGGGGTCGCCTGCTGGAGCAGGCCGACCAGCCCGGCCAGCTTGCGGCCCTGCGAGCCAGTGCCTTCCGCCGCGGCGATCTGGTGCAGCGTGTCGAACACCACCCCGACCTCCAGGCTGGCCGGCCGCGACCCTGCCGTTTCGGCGAGGAGCTGCTCGGCGGTCAGGCCCAGGTCCCCGCTCTGCCCGGCGCCGCCGAGCACCTGGTTGGGGGTGGTGCCGGCGGCCTCGGCAACCGCGCGTGCGGCCAGCCGCTCGGCCAGGCCGAGCTCCACCCCCGCAAAGTCGGGCGCGATCAGGCCCTGGCAGAGGTAGCAGACGGTGGGCAGCAGCTCGGTCGGGGTCTGTTCCAGGAGCTTGGCAAGCCGGTCGATCAGCGCCAGCCGCCCGCTGGCGGCCTCCAGGTCCCGGTACGCCTCGGCGACGATCTCATACCGCACGCGCGCTCCCCCTTCACCGGCAGGTCATCCGTCGGCCCGCCTCGCCCGGGGGCCACTCAGGCAGGATAGCCGCCGACCACCACGGTGGTGCACATAGCACGACCGGCTGCCGTCCAGCGCCGGCCGGCGGAGAGGGGAGTCTTCGAGGCGCAGCCGGCCCGCGACGCTCAGGCGGATACCGGCTTGGACTCGACCTTCGGCTCCTCGGGAATCGCGGCGCTGTCCGGCGGCGCGCGACGCGCCGCGTCGACGCTGGTCAGGTACTCCTTCATGGTGCGCTCACGACCGTAGCGGCGGCGGAGCCACAGGTATCCGATAACCGCCGCCGGCCCGAACCAGGTCTGCGCCGGGACGACGACGTCCAGGCGGAGGTCGACGTAGTTGATGAGCAGCCCGGAGAGCGCGGGCATGACCGCACCGAACACCAGGACGAGGGGCAGCGCCAACCGGAGCCCCGGCCGGCCGTAGGCCTTGTACGCGCAGAGGGTGAACCCGGCGTAGACCAGCAGGTCGCCAAGACCGACGATGGCTTCGTCGAAGCCGATCCGCATGCCCATCGCCGGGAAGAGGGGGTGGTTGACGAACTCACGGATGAGCGAGTTCGACACCGGGAACAGCAGGGTGAAGACCGAGTCGTAGACCGCGAGACCGCCCGCGAACCAGGCCACGTGCCGCAGCTGCATGCCTCCCTGCACGTACAGGTTGGCGACCGAGATCGCCGCGAGCAGCACGACGATGCTGTTCTCGCCCCACACGAACTGCCAATTGTGGACGTCATTGATCATGTGCTGCCCCATCCAGAGGTCCACACCGATCAGCACGCCGATGCCGAGCCACAGCAGGGTCGGGGAGAGCACCGGTCGAAAGCCGATGGACACCGTCGCCGCGAAGGTCACCACCAGCACACTGGTGAGCGCCCACTGCGGCAGCAACAGGTAGAACCCGGGCAGCAGCACCAGGAACGCGAACAGGATCATGACGTCGCGACCGTTGAACCTGCCAATCGCCGGACGCTCCAGGCGCACCCGGCGCAGGTAGAACAGCGCGCCCAAGCAGGCCGCCATCGCGCCGACGATGGTCACGCACAACTGGAAGATGGAGAGGAACGTCTGGGAGCTGCTCAGGTCCATGTCAGGCTCCGATGAGCGCTGGGCGGGCGGCGAAGGTCGTCTCGTGCAGGTCGCTGCGCAGGGGACGCAGGGCGGTCGCCTCTTCGTCGCCCACGAGCGCGAGGTCCAGGTCGAGGCCGCGGTCGCCGAAGTGGCGCGCCACCTCGGCCTGGTCGAGGCCCGTGATCGCCGAGACCGGTAGCGTGAGCCGAAGTCGTCGGTCGTCGACGCTCGCGCGGAACCGTGCCGGCCAGGGTCGGGTGGGCAGCGCCTCGATGGCTTCGACCAACTGCCGTGTGGTCACGACCTCGGTCGGCCCGAGCCGCAACAGGTGGTCGGCCTTGCCTTCGATCGGGCCGGTGCCCGGCAGGCCGGCCAGCTCGCAGGTGATCGCGTCCGCAGGCAGGCATCTGACGACGTCGCGGGTATCGTACCGGAACACCGGCATGCAGTCACGGTAGGGGAAGTACGGCGTGACCACGACGGTGGCCAGCGCGCCGGGCTCGGCCGGCCCGCCGGTCTCGACGTCCAGATACTCGACGAGCCCCAGGTTGATGTCGAAATGCAGGTGACCCTCGGCGCAGGTGCGCCCGAAGACCGGCACGACCTCGGTCATGGCGAACAGGTCCCGGATGCTGGGGGCGCCGAACGTCTCGCGGGCCGCCCGCGCCAGGCTGGGGGATATGACCTCGCCGCCGACGTCGATGCTGCGCAACCGGAAGTCCCTCGGTCCCATCCCACGCCGCCGCGCGGCGACCTCGAGCTCGGCGAGGTAGCTCGGGACCGTCGCCAGTTGCGTCGCTCCCCGGTCGGCCAGGCTGTCGAGCGCCTCGTCGACCGGGACGATGCCGAGCACCCGGCAGGCGGCGCCGACCAGTCGGCACCCCGCGGCGTTCAGGTGGACGCTGCCGGTGGCGCGGGAGCTGACATTGACCTGGAGGACGTCGTCCGGCAGGAGCTCGCCGCGGATGACGCTGGCCAGGGCGCCCAGGGCCGGCCAGATCTCCATCTCGTAGCGGGACAGCCAGATCTCGGCCGGACGTCCGGTGGTGCCGGTGGTGCGGGTCGCCAGGTAGCGTGCGACGTCGGCGCACTGGAAGTCGTCCCGTCGCTCGACCAGGTCGCGCTTCAGGGTTACCGGGATGGCGCCGAGGCCCTTGAGCTCGAGACGCTTGGGATCCACGCCGGCTGCGGCGAACCGGCGCGCGTAGAACGGCGACTGCGTCGCGAGCCGGGCGGCGGTCCGCCGCACGCCACGGGTCGCGAGGTCCCGCCGGGCCGCGGGATCGTTGAGCGGTCCGTCGATCACCTGCCCCGCGTCCGCGCCCGGTTCGCCGAACTCCTCGAGCGTGGCGAGTGCGTCGTCAACGAGCCGGGCGAGGTTGCGGGTATCGAGTCGACGGCCCCATACCATTCCCATCGCCAACCGGAACTGCCGGACACCGGTCTCCAACACTTCCGCTCCCTCTTCTCCTCCTGGAGGCCGCGACCGGGCGTCGCCCGCGTGGACGCCGCCCGGTCGCGTCGCTCACCGCGTTCGGCGGGCCGTGGTGGCCGCCGAGCGATCCGCGTGGCTTACAGCGCCGCGCCGGCGGCCGACGCAAACAGCACCGCGGCCAGGGAACCCATCGCGTAGCGCACGTGCTTGACGCTGCTGATGAGAGCCGACATGTTGACCTCCTTCCCGAAAACTCGGTGACCCAGACCCGACGTGGCCGGCTGCCGGTCACGTCCCGCTGCTCGCACGTCTCGGACGAGCAGCAGCTCAACCGGTGACGACGACCTTGACCGTCATCTCCGGATGCATCGAACAGGCGAAGTAGAAGGTGCCCGGCGTGGTGAACGGCGCCGTCGTGTAGCTGGCGTTCTCCGGCATGAGGACGCGGCGCTGCATGGGCTCTCCGGCGGTCGCGGCGAGCGTGCCGTCGCGGCCGGGCCCGATGATGTGCATGTAGCGCGAGTCGTTCACGAACCTGAGGCTGGCGCCCCGCTGGATAGTCGTCTCTTTGGTGGTGAAGGCTTCATGGCCCATGCCGACGACACCGGCCGGTGCCTTTGCGGGTGCGTGGCCGACGGCGGGGAGGAACGCGCCGGCCGCTATGAGCGGCACGGCAAGCAGGATGCGTGGAAGGGCCAACGTCCAATCTCCCTGTTGCGATTGCTCGACGCCGAGGACCGGCCCAGGGCGCGCACCGTGGAGGGCGTGAGGTGGAGCTCGCGACCAGGCAGGGGTTGGCCGGCGGCGACCTCCTGGCGGAGCTGGTCATGGAGGGGAGATGGCGCTCATCCGGCGCTGCGGCGTGCACAGAAGCTGGGCGTGACTGCCAGCAAGCCTGTGGCACGGCCAAGAACCATCCCTTCCCAGCGATGCCGACTTAGCCAGCTCGGCAGGGCGCGGGAGGAGGAGCGGGAATTCCCGATGACCCACGACGGCGGCGTTGCCTTCATCGAGACGAAATAGCGATGCAGGGTGGCATGTCAGACCAGACTGCATCGAGTCCTTCGCGGTCCTATGGCCCGATGATGACATAAATGCGTGCATGAGTCGATAGAGCGAGGCTAGCGAAATTCAAACGACATGGCAGATTAGAACCTGATGAGAAATCAATGATAATTGCCCGATGAGAAATCGATGAAAATTGGCGAGGGGAGTGGCCGGTGTCGAGGGCGGGGCGTCGACCGTCGACCGGCGCGCCCGACCGGTGAGACGGCCACGGGGGTCGGTCCGGAAAATCGAATGCCGACGCATCCACGGCCCGCCATGCTCACCGGCATGACCGCGTCGTTCATCCCAGGGGTGGAGCTGGCACGACAGTTCTACGCCGAGGCGGTGCGCCCGCTGATCGAGGAGGCATTCCCACACCTTCCGCACTCGGCCGCGCTGCTGGGCCAGGGGTCGGAGGTCCTCGGCTTCGACACCGAGCGTTCCGCCGACCACGACTGGGGGCCGCGCCTTCAGTTGTTCTTGACCTCCGACGACGCCACCCGTCACGCGGACGGGATCAGCGAACAGCTCTCCCAGCGGCTGCCCGCCGCCTTTCGCGGCTATCCCACCAGGTTCCTTCACACCCGCGAGCCCGACCGGCCCGCAAGGCATCGCGTCGAGATCATCGCGCTGGGTTCGTGGCTCCCCTTGTGGCTGGGGTTCGACCCACGGCAGGGGGTGACCACACTCGACTGGCTCGCCACGCCCACTCAGCGGCTGGCCGAGATCACCGCCGGTGAGGTCTTCCACGACGGCCTCGACACCCTCAACCAGGCCCGCTCATGCCTGCGCTGGTATCCGCGTGACGTCTGGCTCTACGTGCTGGCCTGCCAGTGGCAGCGCATCGCCCAGGAAGAGGCGTTCGTCGGCCGCTGCGGCGAGGTCGGTGACGAGCTCGGATCGGCGGTCGTCGCGGCGCGGCTGGTCCGCGACCTGATGCGGCTGTGTCTGCTCATGGGACGCCGCTATCCGCCCTACAGCAAGTGGCTCGGCACCGCCTTTGCCCGCCTGCCGGCGGCCGTCGCGCTCAACCCCATGCTCGCCGGCGCCATCTCGGCAACTGACTGGCACACCCGCCAGCGGCACCTGTGCGATGCCTACGAGGCGATCGCGGCTCTGCACAACCAGCTCGAGCTCACCGCACCGGTCGACACCCGCACCCGCGGCTTCCACGACCGGCCATACCGAGTCCTGGGCGCTGAACGATTCAGCTCGGCGCTGCTGAAGCGCATCACCGACCCAACGATCCGGCAGTTGCCCCGGACCGGCGCCGTCGATCAGTTCCTCGACAGCACCGACGCCCTGGGGAACATCGAGCTCCTGCGCGCCACGATCGCCGCCGAGCTGCACCTCGCCGACCAGCACCCCAACTGAGCCGAGCGTGCCCCGAAGCGTCCCACAGCTGACCAGCTGGCTCCCTTGCCCGTGGTCAGCAGTCCCCATGCGGGAAGCCACGTAGAACTATTGACAAATCAAATTGTCAATTCCACCATGGCCGCATGGCCAGTGGCATGACTTACCTCGACGAGCCCGACCGGGTCCTAACCGCCCTGTCTCCGCTGCGCCGCAAGCTCCTCAACCGGCTCCGCGACCCGTCGTCGGCGACCCAGCTCGCCGCCGCGCTTGGCCTGCCCAGGCAGCGGGTGAACTACCACCTGCGCACGCTGGAGACGGCCGGGCTGGTGGAGCTTGTCGAGCTGCGTCAGCGGCGCGGCTTCATCGAGCGGATCGTGCGGGCCAAACCCGGCGCCGTCGTGGTGGACCCGACCGTGATGCGCCACGACGACCGCGACGAGGCCGCCGAGATCGACCGCATCCAGGACCAGTACGCCGCCGAGCACCTGGTCGAGGCCGCCGCCACGACCGTCCGGGACGTGGCCCGCATGCAGGTCAAGGCCGACGAGACCGGGAAGAAGCTGCTCACCTTCACCATCGAGGCCGAGGCGCGGTTCGCCGACCCGGCCAGCGTGCACCGCTTCACCGACGAGCTCGCCGACACCCTCCGGCAGCTCCTCGCCCGCTACGACCAGCGGCACGGCCGCGCCTACCGCATCGTCGCGGGCGGGTATCCCGCGGCGCGCGCGTCCAGCACGTCCAGCACGTCCAGCACATCCGAGGCAGGGTCAGGAGGCAACTGATGGACGACGCCGACCGCAAGACACCGCATATCGAGGTCACGATCGCCTCCCCTCCCGACGCCGTCTGGCAGGCGCTCCGCGACAAGGACACGATCCGCCAATGGCACGGCTGGCACGCCGGCGACCTGGACAGCGAGATCGATCTGATCTACTTCACCGGCGTGACCGAGGACCCCGGCGCGCGCGTCCTGACGCTCGGGGACGGCGACCGGTTCACCCTCATCCCCGACGGCGGCGGCACCCGGATCACGATTACCCGCGCCCCGCTGGGCGCCAACCCGGAGTGGGACGCCTACTACGACGACATCACCGAAGGCTGGATCTCGTTCTTGCACCAACTGAAGTTCGCCCTCGAGCGCCAGCCCGGCGTGGCGCGCCGCACGCTGTTCTTCTCCCACCACGGCGAGGACTCCGGGTCGATCATCGAGCGGCTCGGGTTGGGCGGGCCCGCTCAGCAGCCTCCCGGCAGCGCCTACGCCACGACCCTGATGGGCGAGGAGGTGTCGGGCGAGGTGTGGTTCCACTCCGACCACCAGCTCGGAGTCACCGTCGACGCCTGGGGCCACGATGGCCTGCTGGTCGCCGTCGGCGCGCCCTCGGCCGTCTCCGGCGGCACCACCATGGCCATCCTGACCACCTACCGGCTCGACGACACCCGGTTCGGCGACCTGGACAGCCGGTGGACCAGGTGGTGGGCCGAGCACTACCCGGCCACCACCCAGGAGAGCCCCGAGTAGGCGACCCAGCTTCGCCGAGCAAGACCCGGCCACGCCTCGTCGCGGAGCCATCGTCCCAGGTGGCGGAGGCGGACGGGAATCGAACCCGCCAGGCGGGGGACGCCCGCCTCAACGGTTTTGAAGACCGCGGAGCCCACCAGGACCCGGACGCCTCCGTGGGGATCATACCGGTAGGTCGCGGGCGACCCGCCGACCCGCCGGGCGCCGTCGCCGGAGACCGGACGGGGCGCCCCCGTCGCTGGGGCGCCCCGGGTGGATCGGACCGGTCTCCGGGATCAGCGCCGATCGCCGAGACTCGCGGCTCAGAAGTTCGCGAGCGCGGTCACGAAGACCCGGACGATGTCCGCCGGGTTGGGAGCCGTGAAGACCGCGCCGCCGGTCGCCTGGCTGATCTGGGTGAGCGCGGCGACGTCGGCGTCCTGCCCGTACGCGAAGCTCAGGATGTGGACCGGCTTGTCGTCCGACTGGCCCTGCTTCAGGTGCTGGAGGACCTGATCGAGTGTGAGCCCGCCCTGGGTGTCGTTGCGCCCGTCGGTCATCAGCACCACCAGGTTGAGGCGGTCGGGCGCGTAGTGCTGCTTCACGTAGTCGTAGGCCGCGACGGCGGTGTTGTAGAGGGCGGTGTCGCCCTGGGTCGGCGCCAGACCGGCCAGGTGCGCCTGGAGCGCCTGGAGCTGGGTCTTGCCGCCGCCGATGCTGCTCCCCATCGGGCGGATCGGGACCGCCTGCCGGTAGTCGCGGGTGCCGTCGAGGTGGGTCGAGAACTCCCAGGTGCCGACGTCGCTCTCGTTGGTGAACAGCCGCAGCGAGGCCATCGCCGCTTCCCGGGCGAGCTCGATCTTGGTCTTGCCGCTGCCCGGGACCGTCTCGGCCATCGAGCCCGACACGTCATAGACGGCCAGCAGGTTGGCGATCCGCTTGGTCTGGTCCCACGCCTTGAGCGTCGCGCCGACCACCAGCGGCGCCGGCGCGGGCAGCACCCGCGCCGGCTGGCTCGGGAGCAGGCCGGCGCTCTCGCTGATCTCGGGTCCGGCCTGGCCGCGCGCGCTGCGGAAGCCGTCGGCCTGGAACCTCGCCTGGATCGCGGGGGACTTGAGGTAGAGCAGGAAGTCGCTCGCGGCGGCGCGCTTGGCGTCGTCGACCCACGGGGCTTGCAACACGACCCACGGGTAGTCCGCCTGGAGCGTGCCCTCTTTCGGGTACACGGCGGCCAGCGGCACCTTGGGCTTGCCGCGGTCAGTGGCGGCCGAGGGATCGTCCAGCGCCTTGCCCTGGTTGTAGTCCCACACCGACTTCTCGGAGAGCGGGACCGCCGAGACGTACTGGAGCGCCCTGTTGGTCTGGTCGGCGCGCTGGAGGTTGGCGAGCAGCGTGCCGGTGGTGTCGGTCTCGTCGCCGGGGGAGCGCGATACCTGGAAGATCATCGACCCGAGCTCCTGGGCCTTGGTCTTGAGCTGGGCCTCGGTCGGGTTCTGCGCGTCCGGGCCCAGGACCGCGGCGCCGGCGCTGAGCAGCGCCCCGAGGCCGGCCTCGGAGAGCTTCGGGTCCGTCTTGCCGAGCTTGAACGGCCCCCAGTCCGGGTGGCCGAAGGCAGCCCAGCCAGCCGGGTTCTGGAGCGCGGTCGAGAGGTCCGCCCAGCCGAGCTGCCGCTGTGGCCAGCCGAGCGCCTGCGCCATCGGCCGGGGCATCGCGATCACGATCGGCGAGGTGGCGATGCTCGGATGGTCGCCGGGCACGATGTCAGGCCGGTGCAGCTCGGTGAGCTGGAGCTGGAGCTCGGTGGTCCAGGTCGACGCGGCCGGTACCCAGACGTCGGGGCGCGGGCCGGCGGCCTGGTCGGTCCAGCCGGTCGCGAGCGCGGCGGTCGCCTCCGGCGAGTCCAAGGTGCGGACGTTCACGCTCACACAGCGGTCGCCGACCTGCGGGTCGGTGGTCGCGTAGTCCCGCGCCGCCTGCTGGAGGAGCCCGGCCTGGTCGGGGTCGGCGACCACCTGGAGCTGGAGCTTGTCCGAGCCGCACGCGGCGGCGCCGCCCGGGCGGTTCACCAGCATGTAGGCACCGAATCCGCCCGCCAGCGCGACCAGGACGACCAGCCCGACGACGAGGATGGAGCGTCCCTTCGAGCGCTTTCGAGGGGGACTCGCCAGATGCCGTCCGCTATCCGTCTGGCTCATTGGTCACACCGTCCTGCGTCCTGCGCTTGCTCCGGTACGGGCCAGGCTCGCCCCAGCCGGAACTGCCCGAGCGATCTCCAAGGGGCGCCACGAAGCTGGGGACGGCTCAGGGCGCCTGAAGAGGTTGCCGCCTCTGGGAGCACAATGCAAAATCGCGCCAAATTGCGACCGACTCGCGTAGAAGATCCCTTTGAAACGTGCCACCTGTGCGTCCTGCTTGTGTTCTACGAGGTATATGGGACGATAAATAGTTATAGGGCGGAATCGCACGGCATCGTATCTGTGGGGGGCGATGCGCACCCTATATGGGAACGCTTTGGGAACAAGGCGCGGAAAGCGACGGCAAAGCTCCGGAGATTGTGTCACCCTTGGTTCATCGCCGCTGGGTTCCGTGCCCCGGTCGAAGGGCCGGGCGGGCGGTTTCCAGCAACCGGGACGATCGCTGGCCGGGAAGGGCCGGCGGCAACCGTCCCCGGCGAACCACCCGTTCGACGGTCGCGGGCACCGTCGTCCGGGCAGACTGCGACGACGCCGGCCATCCGGTCGTTCCAGGGCGGATGGTCGGCGCCCTCGCGACCCCGGGCCCTCCATACCTGTGGAGGGCCCTGCGCGTTTGGGGCCGACCCCGTCAGTCCGTCAGGCCGGCCGTACGCCGTGCGGCGATCTCGCAGACGATTTCGCAGCGGACCGTGGCGCGGGTCGGGTCCCGTCGCCGCCCCGCCGCCGGTCGGACCCCAGCGCCCAGTCGCGCGGGTCGGTTCCGTCGCCGGCCGAGCGGCGATCCCCCATCAGGCCAGGGCGCGTTCAGATGTTGTGGCGATCTCGTCTGGTTCGTCGCAGTTGCCCTTCATACCTGGGATCGTGCAGCCTATTGCGGTGCCTTTCCTCCCACGCTTCCCCCAATTGATGCGTCGCCTGCTCGCGCCCCTGATCGTCGCGGTGTTCCTAGGGGCGCTCGCGGCCCCGGCCGTGGCAGCTGCCCCAGCGCCGCGTGTCACGGCGCGCACGGGCGTCCTCATGGACGCCGCCACCGGAGCCGTGCTCTGGCAGCGCGACGCCCACAAACCCGTGCTGATCGCATCGACCACCAAGATCCTCACCGCTCTGGTCGCCGAGCAGGTCTATCCGGCTGACAAGGTCTTCGTCGTGCCGCGGGCGGCCGCGAACGTCGACGGGACCCGGTTGGGATACCAGCAGGGCATGAAGGTCAACCGGCACGACCTCCTGGCGACCATGCTGATGGTCTCGGCCAACGACGCCGCCGAGACCCTGGCTGCCGCCTATCCGCTCGGTGGCCGCGTCGGCTTTCTCGCCGCCATGCAGGCCAAGGCCAAGAGCCTCGGCTGCACCGACTCCACGTTCCGTGACCCGTCCGGTCTCGACGCACCCGGCCACCAGGCCAGCGCCGCCGACATGGCGATCATCGGGAGGGCGCTCCTGAAGCGTCCCGAGCTGGCCAAGATCGTCGCCAGCCGGACCGCCCATTACCGTTGGCCCGACGGACACGTCCAGGTCATCACCAACCACAACCACCTCGTCAGCCAAGGTCGAGATCCAGGCGCGCTTGGCATCAAGACCGGCTACACCATCGCCGCACACTCCACCATCGTCGCGGCGCAACAGCGCGATGGCAGGGTCCTGATCGCGGTCGCGCTGGGGACCGACGACATGTACACCGACGTGCGGAGCATGTTCGCCTACGGCTTCGCCACCAAGACACCCGCCAACGCGCCCATCCTCGGGGCCGTGCCCACGACCACAGCCCCATCGGCCGCCCCGCCGCGCGCAGGCCGCGCCTCCCCCCTCGGTTTCGAGCACCGGTCGTCACGACCTCGGGACTCAGGTTCCATCCTCGAGCGAGTCGCCGCGGCACCCCTTCCAGCCGTCGCCACCGCCGCCATCGCCCTCCTGGTCATCGGCGTCACGGTCACCGCGTTCTCGAGGCCCCGCCGGTAGGGAGGCCCCTCGCGCGGCGGGAGGCCTCGCGGGCGCCGGGAGGCCTCGCGGGCGCCGGGAGGCCCTTCCTGTCAGCGAGCCCGTCGCCGTCGTCGTGCGGAGCCGGGAGCCTCCAGGCGGAGGCCAAGCGAGCGAAGCTCGAGAGCGGCAAGCGCCCGGTAGTCGCCCCGCTGGACGTCCCCGAGCGGGTCGTCCGAGACCCGCCGCAGCTCCGGTAGCGGCCGCGTCGCGATCGCCCGCAACGCGAACAGCCCCAGGTCGACCGAGTCGGCACCCACGCGGAGCCGGCCGGCCACGCTCGCCTCCCGGACCCAACGCACTCGGCCAGGAAGCCAGATCGCGACCACGACCACGACCGGGATCAGCGCGACCAGGACCCCGAGCCACAGCGCCAGCTGGTGCACGACGTGCTGTTGTGAGGCCCCAGCCTGCGCAAGCGCATGCCCGGCCTCCCCGAGCCGCCCGAACGGCGCTCGGAGGTCGTTGCCGATCGCCGGCAACCGGCCGACCTGGTCCTGAACCGCGCCGATGCTGCTCGCCACCCGGTCGCCGGCCTGCTCGACCGCCACCCCGGGCTTGGCCAGCTGGTCGATCAGCCGGTGAACCTCGCGACCCGCCAGAGCCCACGCGGCCACCCACGCCAAGACCAGCAGGTCGACCAGGACCTGCCGGAACCTGCGCCCGGGCGTCTCGGGATACAGCTTCATATGCCGATCATTCCCGCCCCTCACCGGCCCTACGCGGCCGCTCGAGGTTCACGCCCTTCGACGGTTATGTGCCGCGGCCCAGCCTGGAAACGGGGTCGGTCGGGCGGTCCGCAGCCCGGCTGCGAGCGAAGGGCCAGGCCCACAGCGCGGCCTGGCCCCGGAGCTCGCGAGCGGCGCTACTCGTGGTGGCGCCTGAACATGACCACGGCGTTGTGGCCGCCGAAGCCGAACCCGTTCGACATGGCAACCTCGACCTGGGTCTTGCGCGCCTGGTTGGGGATCAGGTCGAGGTCGCAGGCCGGATCGGGGTGGGTCAGGTTCATGGTGGGCGGCAGGATGCCGTCGCGGATGGCGAGGACCGTGGCGACTCCCTCGACCGCTCCGGCAGCTCCAAAGAGGTGACCGATCATCGACTTGGTGGCGGAGACGGCGACCCGGTCCGCGTGGTCGCCGAAGGCGAGACGGATGGCCTTGGCCTCGGAGACGTCGCCGGTCGGCGTCGAGGTGGCGTGGGCGTTGATGTAGCCGACCTCCTCGGCCGGGATCTCCGCGGATCGCAGCGCCCGCCGCATGGCGAGCGCCGCGCCGCTTCCGTCCTCCGAAGGCGCGGTGATGTGGAAGGCATCGGCCGACTGGCCGAAGCCGATCATCTCCGCGTGGACGGTCGCACCCCGAGCCAGGGCATGGTCCCGCTCCTCGAGGATGAGCGCGCCCGCGCCCTCACCCATCACGAAGCCATCGCGTAGCGAGTCGAACGGCCGCGACGCCTCGGTGGGGCGATCGTTGAACTTCGTCGACAAGGCTGTCATCTGTGCGAACGCGACCAAGGCGATGTCGACGAAGGCCGCCTCGGCCCCCCCCGCCACCATCGCGTCGGCCTCACCCAGGCGAATTGCCTGGAAGGCGAGACCCAACGCATGGTTGGACGCGGCGCAAGCCGTTGTCGTGCAGAAGTTCGGCCCTCGCAGCCCCAGGGCCATGGCGATCTGGCCGGCGGACGCGTTCGGCATCAGTTGCGGGACTGTGAACGGCGAAACCCGGTCAGGGCCCTTGGCGTGCAGCACCTTGTCGCTGGCGAGCAGCGAGCTGATCCCGCCGATCCCGGTCGCGAACAGCACGCCGGTCTCGTCCTTGTCGACCTTGCCCTCGATCCCCGAGTCCTCCCATGCCTCGCGAGCCGCGGTCATGGCGAACTGGGTCGTGCGGTCGAACCGGCGCGCCTGCTTGGCTCCGAGCGAAACCGTCGGGTCGAAGTCGCTGCACTCGGCGGCCACCTTGGACGGGATCAGGTCAGGGTCGACCCGGGTCAGCGGCCCAAGGCCAGAGCGCCCCGTGGTGATGGCATCCCAGTAGGCCTTGACTCCGACGCCAACCGGAGTGACCGCTCCGAGCCCGGTGACGACGACGCGCCTCACGCTGCTACCCCACCGCCGTCTGCTTGGAGATCACCAGGTCGGCGGCCTCGCCGACGGTCTTCACGCCGGCGATCTCGTCGTCAGGGATCTCTATGCCGAACTTCTCCTCGAGCGCGAGGACGACCTCAACGAGGTCGAGCGAGTCCGCGTCCAGGTCCTCCTTGAAGCGAGCGTCGGCGGTGATCTTGTCCGAGTCGACGCCGAGCTCGGAGGCGAGAACCTCCCGCATGGTGTCGACGACTTCCTCGCGCGACTGCGCCATCTTGCCCTTCTCCTTCGTGCTGTGCTGTTGGGTGCAGGCACTCTACCGACTTCGCGACAGATTGCCTGCCGGTGTCGCTCCGGTCACTCTGCCCGGCCCGATTGCTCGTCAATCACGGGATTCGTCCAGGCGCTACCTGCCCATCGTCATGCCGCCGTCGATCGCGAGCACCTGCCCGGTGACGTAGGCCGCCCGCTCGCTGACGAAGTAGCTGACGGCGCCGGCCACCTCTTCGGCGGTGCACATCCGGCCGGCCGGAATCGAGTCGAGGATGGTCTGCTTGGCATCCTCGCTCATCGCGTCGGTCAGAGGCGATGGGACATACCCAGGGGCCACCACGTTGACGGTGATCCCTCGGTTGGCGACCTCTCGGGCCACGCTCAGGCTGAGGCCGATCAGGCCAGCCTTCGCGGCGGAGTAGTTGGCCTGGCCGGGGTTGCCGACCAGCCCAACCACGCTCGAGATGGAGATGATCCGGCCCCAGCGCCGCCGAAGCATGCCCCGAAGCGACTCGCGGGTGCAACGGAAGGCGGCGACGAGATTCAAGTCGAGGATCCGCTGGAAGTCTTCGTCCTTCATCCGGAGCAGGAGCCCGTCACGGGTCGCCCCGGCGTTGTTCACCAGGATGTCGACGCCGTCGGGACCCGCGGCTGTGACCAGCTCCTTGGCCGCGGAGGGCTGTGTCAGGTCCGCCTGAGCCAGGATCGCCTCGGCGCCGGCCGCCTTTACCTGGTCGGCGGTCTCGGTCGCGCCCTGCTCGTCGCTCGACCAGGCGACGACCACGCGGGCGCCCTGGCCGGCGAGTGCGACGGCGCACGCGCGCCCGATCACGCCGGACGCGCCGGTGACCAGCGCCGTCCGTCCCGCCAGCTCCCGCTGACCGCCCTCGGGCGGGGGTCCCAGGTCGCGGGGCTCCGGTTCGTTGCTCGCGGTGGTCACGACGTCGATGCCTCGGGAGCGTCGGTTGGGAGCTTGCCGACCGTCGCTGCGACCAGGTCGACGTCGTCCCACAAGGTGCCGTCGCGCAGGCCCCGCACGATCGGCATGGCGGAACTAGTGGGCTCCTCGGGAGCGGGCTCGGCAGGCGGCGACAGCGTCCAGTCGAGCACCAGAGAGCCCCAGGCGAGCCCGGCCCCGAACGCGGTGAGCAGCAGCTTCTGACCCGGCTTGATCTGACCCTGCTCCCAAGCCTCGGCGATCGCGATCGGGATGGAGGCGGCGGACGTGTTTCCGTACCTGGAGATGTTCATCACCACGTCGCTCATCGGGATCTTCAGCCGTCGCGCGGTGGCCTCGATGATTCGCTGGTTCGCCTGGTGGGGGACCACCAGGTCGATGTCGTCGGCCTGGAGCCCGGAGCGCTCGATCGCCTCGAGGCTCGACGCCGCCATGGCGGTCACCGCGCCCTTGAAGACCTCGCGGCCCTCCATGAGGATGTAGTGCTTGCGCGCGGCGACCGTGCGGGACGTGGCGGGGAACCGCGAGCCGCCGGCCGGGGTCATGAGGAGTCGCGACCGCGTCCCGTCGGAGCCGAGCGAGAACGACCGGATGCCCCGCTCGCCCTTGCGCAGCACCACAGCGCCGGCGCCGTCGCCGAACAGGATGCAGGTCGACCGGTCGGCGTAGTCGACGATCCGGGAGAGCGTCTCCGCGCCGACCACCAGCGCGGTCTTGGCGGCGCCCGACTCGACGAACTGCGCGGCCGTCGCCAACGCGTACACGAACCCGGCGCAGCCGGCGATGACGTCCATCGCTGCGCAGCGGGTCAGGCCCAGCTCGAGCTGGAGGATGCAGGAGGCCGAGGGCAGCGGATGGTCGGGCGAAGCGGTCGCCACCACCAGCAGGTCGATGTCGTCGGGTTCGAGACCGGCCACCGAAAGGGCTCGCCTCGCGGCCATCCTGCCAAGCGAGCCGGTCGACTCTTCCGGCCCGGCGATGCGCCGCTCCTTGATCCCGGTCCGCTCCGTGATCCACTGGTCATTGGTGTCGACCAACTGCTCGAGGTCCGCGTTGGTGAGGACGTTCGGGGGCACGGCGGTCCCCAGCCCTACGATCTCGGCGGCCACTACAGCTCCTTTCTCATCCGGGACGCTTTGCCCCCCTTGTCGACGGTCCCGGATCCCTTCAGATCTCGAAGTCCGCAAACTCGACGTTGTCTCGATGCTGAAAGCCTCTGAAATCCGCTAGAAGGGTCGAAGGCTCAACAGGATCTGGCCCGGTGTCACCAGCTCGCCCTCCCAGGCCAGGTGCGCCATGACCTGACCGCGGAACGCGCTCCGAACCGGGATGGTCGCGGCACCGTTGCGGACCTCGCCCAGCAGGTCCCCACGCTCCACATACGGTCCCTCATCGGTGAACCGCGAGAAGGTCGCCGGGTAGAAGCGTCCGTGGCTCGGAGAGACCGCGAACCGGTCGGGGAGAACGACCACCTCTCCTTGGTCCACTCCTTGGTCCACTCCCTGGTCCTCGCCCTCGCCGGCCTCGCCACGCTCGCTGAGCGCCTCGGCGACCTTGGCCACGCTCTGGGCGTCCCCGGCCGAGAGCACCCGCACACCTTCGACGGTGCGCTTGATCAGCCCGGACAGCACCGTCCCTGGGCCGACCTCCACGAAGGTGTCGACGCCCAGGTCGGCGAGCCGCCGCACCGACTCGGTCCAGCGGACCGGTCCAGTGAGCTGCCGCGCCAGCAGCTCGCGGAGCTCTTCCGCACTGGTCACCGGCTCGGCGGTCGCGTTGGCGATCACCGGGATGGTCGTGTCGCGGAGCGGCGCGGCGGAGAGCGACGAGCGGAAGATGTCCGCCGCCGGCGCCATCAGCGGCGAATGGAAGGCTCCGCCGACGTTCAGCGGGAGCACCCGCTTGGCACCCAGCTCCTTTGCGGCCGCGGGGAGCCGCTCTAGCGCGGGCCACTCGCCCGACACCACGACGTTGCCCGGAGCGTTGTCATTGGCGATCGCCAGGACGTTGCCGCCGCGCGCGCCGGCCACCGCCATCTCGACGCCCTCAACCGAGAGGCCGATGATCGAGCTCATGGACCCAGGGCGGGCGTCGGCGGCGCGCTGCATCGCCTCGGCGCGGCGGGCGACCAGCATGAGACCGGCCTCGAACGACAGCGCGCCCGCCGCGACCAGCGCGGAGAGCTCACCGAGCGAGTGGCCCGCCACGTAGGCGGGCTGGATGCCGGCCTGCTGGAGCGCCCGGAGCGCCGCGACCGAGACCGAGAAGATCGCCGGCTGGGCGATGTAGGTCTGGCGGAGCTCGTCGGGGGAGGCGCTCTCCAGTGTCTTGGTCAGGTCCCAGCCAAGACAGGTGCTTGCCCACCCGTACAGATCCTCGCCGGTGTCGGACGCACTCGCCCAGTCCAGGCCCATGCGAGGGGCCTGGCTCCCCTGACCAGGAAAGACAAAAGCAACGCTCATATGCTCGCTGACACCTCGTGGTGACGGTCATACCCCGACGACGGCTGTCCTACGTCACATCGACGCCAAGCTCTCCAAGTTCGGCCGCCGGCGGTGGTTTCGTGCTGCAAGGTGGGTCGGAACCTGGTCTAGACCGCGTCGCGCCGCCATAGGTTACAGGTCCCTCCCCGTTCGGATCCCTGAGTGCGGGCAGACTGACGGGCGGACTTTGCCGCCTCGGCCGTTCCGACCGGCTCCGAGCTCCAGCGAGAGCTTACGCGGAGGAACGCACACGTGAAGTTCTCTATCCACAGCTGGTCAGCGGCCATCTGCCCAGTTCAGAGCGGTCTCGCGCCGACGAGTGGAAATCGCCGAATCGTGAAACCGGCCTCGGCGGTGGTCCCGAACCGAAGCCCGCCTCGGTTATCCACAATTTCGCGCCCCCACCTTTTCCCCGGTTGTCGCGCGGCCCATTCTTGCCTGGCCGGATCGCCCCCATCGAGCCGGCCGGCGGGTACGGCCCCCCAGCCTCCTCGTGCCCGCCCACCCCTCTCTCGAACGAAGGAGACCCGCCGTGGCGCTGGACAACGTTCGCGATCGCACGCCGTTGGTCGTGATCGCACATGAGGATCCGGGCACCGCCGATTCGCTGCGCCATGCGGTCGAGACCGTCGCCGGCTGGCGCGCGGTCGTGGCCGCTCCCGAAGCCGCGGCACTCGGGGCCGCCCTCGCCGGCGGCGCGTCGGTGGCGCTGGTCAGCTGTGCATTGCTCGGAGACGTCCCCGCTGCCTCTCCGGTGCCGTTACTGGCCATCGGTGACGACGGCCGTCCTGCCGACCTGCGCGCGGCGCTCGCGGTCGGCGCGCGGGGACTGCTCGCCTGGCCGGATGGCGCGGCGGACCTGCCGGGCGAGCTGACCCGCCTGGCAACCGCCTCAGAGCCTGAGACCGAGCCCACCGCGTCCCCGACAATGCTGGTCGCTGTTCGAGGCGTCCATGGCGGCGCCGGCACGACCACGCTTGCGACCCACCTTGCCGGCGCATGGTCGCGCTGGGGACCTCGGCCGGTCCTGCTCGCCGATCTCTCGGGTGGCCTGGCATTCCGGCTCGACCTCGCGCCCGGCGTCCGCACCTGGTCGGCGCTCGCCCCGACGGCGGGCTCGCTGGATGGCATGGCGCTGTTCTCCGCGCTGAGCCAGCCAATGCAGGGACTCTCTGTGCTGCCGCTCACCGGGCTCGCGGATGGCGTTCCCGAGCCGCTGCCCGATCCCTGGGTGGTCGACGCCGTCCTGGAGGCCGCCGGTTCGGCGTACCCGGTGATGGTCGTCGACCTCCCGGTCCGGAACGGGGCCGACGTGGACGCCGTCCTCGCGAGGACCGACCTCCTGCTCGCCGTGGGTCGTTCCGAGACCGCCGCGGTGCGCGCGCTGCAAACCGAGTTGGACGCCTGGGTCGCGTTGGGCCATGACCGCGAGACCGGCGGTGCGGTGGTCACCGGCACACGGGCACGCGCCCCGCTGGCGAGCCGGGACGTGCGCTCCGCGCTCGAAGAGCGGCTCTGGGCGCTCATCCCCGCCGCTCCCGCTGAGCTCGCCGCCGCGGCGGAGGACGGCATGATCCTGCTGGACCGCCAAGATCTTGCGGCGGTGCAAGCGATGGTGACGCTTGCCAACCGGCTGTCGCCGTTCCCGCCGCCCCTGAGAGCGGTGGCGGGATGACCGCAACAGAGGCGGCACTGCCCGAGCCATCGCTGACCGATCGGGTCCAGCGCCGCCTGTGGGGGAGCGGCCACGCCGGCTCCGGGAGCGGTGATCTGCGCCTGGCTGTGGCGGCGGCATTGCGGGAGGAGGGTGTCGTCCAGCCGGCGGCGACATTCGCGGCCACGGTGCGTTCGGTCACCGACGAACTGGCCGGCCTCGGACCGCTCGCGCCCCTGCTGGCGGACCCCTCGGTGACCGACGTCCTGGTCAACGGTCCCAGCGAGGTCTGGGTGGATCGCCAGGGCAGGCTCGAGCTGACCTCGGTGCGCCTGCCGTCCGCCGCCGCGCTGGCCGCGCTGATCCAGCGGGTCGTCGCGCCACTCGGGTTGCGCGTCGACGAGTCGCGTCCATGGGTCGACGCCCGGCTCCCGGGTGGCCAGCGCTTCCACGCGGTCCTGCCGCCGATCGCTCCCGATGGTCCGCTGGTCACCATCCGCACGTTCGCTCGTCGGCGCCGCTCCCTTGCCGAGCTGATCGAGAGCGGGACGATGGACGGGACCACCGGCAGGCTCCTGGAGGCCATGGTCGCCGCCGGCGTCGCGATCGCCGTCTCAGGCGCCACGGGCAGCGGCAAGACCACCATGCTCAACGTGCTCGGCGCGGCGATCCCGAGTCGCGACCGCGTCGTCGTTGTCGAGGATGCCGCCGAGCTCCAGCTGCCAGGCCCGCACGTCGTGCGCCTGGAGGCCCGGCCGCCAAATGTGGAGGGCCGCGGCGAGGTGCCGCTTCGGGAGCTCGTGCGCAATGCGCTGCGGATGCGACCCGACCGCATCGTCGTCGGCGAGGTGCGTGGGCCGGAGGCCTTCGACCTGCTCCAGGCCGCGAATACCGGTCATCGAGGGCTGCTCACGACCCTGCATGCCGGTGGCCCGGACGAGATTCCGGCCCGCCTCGAGGCGATGGCGCTCGCCGCACCGGGCGCCGTCCTCGAGGTCGTGCGGCGGCTGATTGCAGGCGGTCTCGGCGCCGCCGTCCACCTGGAGCGCGGTCCGGACGGCCGCCGCGTGACCGCGGTCGCGGAGCTCGCCGCCGACGAGCATGGCCGCGCCCGGGCAAAGCTCCTCCGGGTCGCAACGGGCGGACCAGGGCTGGTCGCGACCGGTCACGTCCCTACCTGGGCGGAGCGCCTCGACCCGTCTGTCCACGATGCCTTCGAGCGAATCGACCAGCGGCGGCTCACGCCAGTGTCGTCGGCGGGGCGGGTCCGATGAATGTCGTCGCCCCGGCCTGCCTGATCGTCTTCGCCGTGCTCTTGCTCGTCCTCGCGCAGCGAGGCCCGCGGAGCACGGTCCAGCGGGGCCGGCCTCGCCTGGAGGGGTTGCGCGACCATTCCTTTCGGGAGCCGTCCGAGGGGGAGCCGTCCGATTCGAGCCCGCCGCCCGACCGAGGTTTCGGGTCGGGCGCGGCTGCTGGCCGCTGGATCCACGGCCGGCGCTTCTTGGTCGCGCGGCGGCGGCGGGCGATGCAGGCGGACGTTCCGGAAGCCCTGGACATCCTCAGAGCAGCGATCACCGCGGGAGTGGCGCCTCGGCGAGCGCTGGTCGCCGCCTCGGAGACCTGCCCACCGTCCTTGACCGCGGTGCTCGGCGAAGCCGTCAGGGCGTGCGACCTCGGGTCCGGCGCCGGCAAGGCCCTCGCGGAGGTCGGGAGCAAGTACGAGCTGACGGAGCTGACGCTCGCGGGCGAGGCGCTCGACCTGGCCGAGCAGACCGGAGCGCCACCTGGGCGCGTGCTCGCTGGGGTCGCCGCCGCGGCGGCCGACCGGCTCCGCGGTGAGCAGGCGCGACTCGCCGCGACCGCCCAGGCGCGCCTTTCCGCGAGGGTCGTCGCCGGCATGGCCCCTGTCTTCGTGGCGGTGCTGTTCCTCACCGCGCCTTCGGATGCCGCCTTCCTCATCCGCGGACGCGCCGGGTGGTCGACGCTCGCCGCGGCGGCCACACTCGAGGGCATCGGCATGCTCTGGGCACGGCGGATCGTCCGGGGCGCCCCATGACCGCCTTCGTGATCGGTGGCCTCGCCGGAGGTCTCTTCGGAGCGCTCGTCGTGGCCGCGTGGCGACACAGCCACCGCCGAGTCCGCCCTCCGAGCCGGTCGCCCCGGATGAGCAGCTCGCGGAGGACCGAGGTCGTGAGCGTTCCTCACGCTGCGGTGTGGACGCCACCCGCAGGCGACGATCGCCCGGGTCCACGGTCGGAGGCCGGTGCACGGTCGGAGGCCAGTAGGGGGTCGGAGGCCGGTGCGCGGTCGGTCGCCTCGTTGTCCATGCCGAGGCTTGGGGTGCATGCGGCTTCAGGACCTGGGGCAGAGGCCGCCGGCATCGCGGGGTCCGTGGGGCATCCGCTGGGCCGCGCTGGGCCATCGCGCGGGTTGGGCAGTCATCCAGTGACTTCGCGCGCCGCCGTTCCCACGTTGCCACGACATGCTGCCAGGAAGACGCGGCTCATGGGCGGTGGTGTGCTGGCGACGGCGTCCGCTGGAGTCGCGTACTCCGCTGGACCTGGAGCAGCCGTGCTGCTGCTCGCCGCGGCGGTCGGCGTCGTGCTCGCCGTCCGCGGCTCCCGCCGCCGGTCGGCGAGGAAGCTCCGCGCGGTGCGGGCCTCGGCGGCTCCGGCAGTCATCGACCTGCTCAGCGCATGCCTGCTCGCGGGCCTTAACCCGTACCGGTCGCTCGTCCGGGTCGCCGAGCGAGGTCCCGAGGTCCTGAGAGCCGAGCTCGCCAAGGCCACGGTGGACCTCGACATGGGGAGCACACCCGCCGCCGCGCTTCGTGCCGTTGGGGAGCGCACTGGCCTGGATGAGCTCCGGGCTGCCGCCGGCGCACTCGAGGCCGCCGAGCGCTGGGGAGCCCCTCCAGCCGAGGCGCTGGCGGCGCGGGCCGAGGCCCTGCGCAGCCGCGCGCGCCTGCGAGCCGAGGCCGAGGCCGGCCGTGCCGCCGTTCGTCTCGCCTTCCCGCTGGTCTTCTGCTTCCTCCCAGCGTTTGTCCTGCTCGTAGTGGTCCCCACGATGGTCGGGGCGCTCCGCGCGCTCGCCCGCTGAGCAACGACCTCGGGGCCGCCCCATCTCCGCGCCCGACTACTCGGGCCATAGCCGCCATCCAACAACTGAGTCGCCAAGGAGGACTCGTCATGCCCGTCATCCGCCGCCTCCTCGCCGAGGATCCCGAGCGAGGAAGTCAAACCACTGAATACGCACTCCTCATTGTCGTTTCCGCGACGATCGCGAGCCTCGCGCTCGCATGGGCACGGAAGGGCGCCGTCACCGCTCTTCTCGACCTCGTCATGAAGCAGGTGCACAGCCTGCTGGGAATCGGATGACCGCCCAGCCCACGGGCGTGCGGGACGGTGGCGCTCCCACCGTCCCGCCCGCCCGGCCGCAAAGCCCGCTCGTCCTTTCACCCGCTCCGGCCGCACCGCCGGACCCGATTCCGCCGCCCGAGCCGGTCCTCCGAAGGCCCCCCATCGTGGGGTGCGGCTGGCGCGACCCGCCGACGGGCCATTCGCCAGGAGGCCGGCGCCTGGACCCTCGCGAGAGGCGACAGCAGCGCGGCTCGGTCACCGTGGAGATGGTGGGAGTGGTCCCGTTGCTGGTCGCCGTCACGCTCGCGATGGTCGGCGTCATCGCCGTCGCCCGTGACCAGGTGCTGGCGCAGGGAGCCGCTCGAGAGGGCGCCAGGGAAGCCGCGCTCGGAGGCGGCCAAGTCCGAGCGGCGGCCGCCGCCAGGGCCGTGATACCGGCGGGCCGGACCGCGCGCGTGACGGTGTCCGCTGAGGGACAGGATCGCGTGCGGGTTACCGTCGAGTTGGCCACACGGCTGCCGTTCGGCGCCCCGACCGTGACCGTTCGGGGGGAGGGGGTTGCGTTGCGCGAGCCTGGCCTCGCGGTCCAGCCCGCGGGTCCATGACCGTCGACGGTGGGGGTTCAACGCTTCGCCGCGTGGCGCCGTTGCCCCGGTGGAGCGACACCGCGACCCGCGGCGACGGCAGCGGAACCCGGCCTCGCCGGGTCGTGCGGGGCGGGGTCGTCCATCGCGGCGGCCGAGAGGAACCAGAACGTGGTTCCGTGTCGCTGATTGGGCTCGCGCTGTGCTTGTTCGTCGTGATCGCCGCGCTGGCAAGCGTGGACGTGAGCGC
>JBEDUQ010000061.1:0-32665 GCA_040414855.1 Actinomycetota bacterium | reverse complement strand
CCGCGGAGGGGCCGCTGGTGGAGCTTGCGGTCGGCAACGGCCGGGTCGCGATCCCGGTCGCACAGGCGACCGGCCATCCGGTGATCGGCATCGCGCTGTTGCACCTGCCGACCTGGGCCGACCGCCGGGTCACGTTCGAGCGCGTCGCCGCTTCGCTCCAGCCGGGTGGGCGGTTTGCCTGGAACGCCTTCGCGTTCGACCACCGGCTGGCCGTGCGCGCCGACGGCGTGCACGAGCAGGAGCCCGTGGCGCACACCATCCGCTATGCCGTGGGCGACAACCGGGTCGACATCATCAGCGACGGCGGCGCCAGGAGCTCGCTGTGGTGGGCGACCAAGAACGAGTGGCTGGGGCTGGTGGACGTCGCCGGGCTGGAGGTGGAGGCGCTGTACGGCGGCTTTGCGCGTGAGCCGTTCGCCGACGACAGCCAGGAGTACGTGTTCGTCACCCGCCGGCCGCTCGGTGAAATGGCTTGGTCATTTGCCCCACCACGGGTTCATGGCTAAAAGTCTGCACAGCGATCCGCGTCGGATCCGTGCCGCACGAAGGGCGGTGTTTCCTGCAGTACGCGCACGCAGGCCGACACCGGGCCGACATCACCCGGCGTCGCCTGGTGATGTCCGCAACGCATTGAAGGTCTTCGGCGAGGAAATCTACTACGGCGTCGAACTGGTCGAGTTGTCATCGGCTCCGCGGGCCGGCGCACGGCTGCCTTTGGGGCGGTTGATTGGGCCGGGACGGATCGTGCTGTACGAGCAGGCGCCATCTCCTTGGCGGCTTGGATGGACACTGGCGCCGCTCGATCGGGCGCGTGTTTGTGCTGCGGGCGCGAGGCTGGATCCGGAAGGTGTCGTGTCATGGCCGGGAGACAGCCTGCGGCGCTTCATGCTGGGCCACGTCCTTGCCCATGAGCTCGGGCATCACCTGCTGCAGCACGAGCGCCGGCTGCGTGGCGAATGCGGCGCGCGCACCCGCGACCATGAGGCGCGCGCGGAAGCGACCGCGGCGCGATTGCGGGCGCTTCTCGGTTGAGTCTCACCATTTACGCCGGAGGGGTGGACAATCCTGCCAACCTTGCGCGGATCCAAGACGCAGCGTGTCTTCTGGGAATGTCATGTTCGCCGTCGATCAACGGACAACTGATCGCCGTCGAGAATGCCCCTGGCGCGCGCCCGGTCTATGGCCGGCGACCGCTCCGGCGACACGCGACCCTCGCGGTTGGCAACGAGCGCCGCGGTCTGTCGCAAACCACGCTTGCAGCCGCAGACGAAACCGTTGTGATCCCGACGCTGTCACGCACCGTCAACACGCTCAACGTCGCGGCGGCAGCGGCAGTGGCCGGCTGGTACGTGTTGCGCGGCTCGGGCGCTCAAGCGGGTGCGGCGCGGCCGGAACGCCGAAGGCCGGTGCTGCTGCTGGTCGGAGACGACCATGTCGAGGTCGGGTCAAGCCTGCGCTCGGCGGCCGCGTTTGGCTATCGCGATGTCCTGCTGGAGGATCGCGGCGCCGGCTGGTTCGACGGTCCCGCGGCGGTGCGTCGAGAGGCACACGCCGCGGCGCGCCGCCACAAGAACCCGCTACGCGTGCATCGCGCAACCGTCGAAAGCGCCGCGGGCTTCGACGAGATCGTTGTCGTGACGCCGTCCGGCCACGGAGCTTCGCTTCAGCGGCAGCGACTCGCGCATGGACGGCGGCAGCTGATCGTTGTGGGCGCCCAGCCCGACGAGATCGCCACTCGCGCCTCCGACCGCGTGCGTATTGCATCCCTCGATCTGGAGCCCATCGAGCGTGCGCCGTTGCGATTCGCCGCGTCGATTGTGCTGGCCGAGATCGCGCGTCAAGTCGGCCGTCGCCGCCCCATGCCCGGACCGACGCCACTCGCCCCCTGGTACGAGAAGGCTCTGGAGCTTGGACCTGCTGGTGACGTGCTCATCGTCGAGCCCTCCCAGCTGCTCGAGTTCTGACTGACCCATCTGGGAGCTTCTGCGATCGGCCACACCGTGGCTGGACGTCCGTGAACCGGCATGATTGGTCCCGATGATCACTGACCCGTCGGAGAGATATGTCGTCGCCAACCTCGGTTGGGCCGATCACGGCAGCCTGTGGCGCTTCGACTCTCGAACCGGGACCGCCAGCGCATTCCCCCTGAGCGATGCCCGCGAGCTCGTGGTTCGAGGGGGCCCGGGTGACCTGTTCACGGCTGTCCACCACTTCAACGGGGACCGTCTGCTGATTACCGCCCAGTCGTATGCGCGGCCGGACGTCGCCGTGGCCCAGGTCGACGTGCGCGGTCGGCGGCCGGAGATGACGGGCGATCCGGCCGCGTGGCACGGCCTCGAGCGGGCGCACGTCGGCTACCTGAATGATTCGGCGACCGGTGCGGCGGGATACTTCGTGGTCGTCATCGGTCCCGAGCGGGCGACGGTGACCCGACTGAATTGGTTCGACGACCCGACCTACG
The DNA here is from genome assembly GCA_040414855.1 of Actinomycetota bacterium. Taxonomy (GTDB): domain Bacteria; phylum Actinomycetota; class CALGFH01; order CALGFH01; family CALGFH01; genus DASVXQ01. Next base: position 30,204 of record JBEDUQ010000061.1, on the reverse strand, counting down.
ACCAGTTCTATCAAGCGGTTGTGGCGGTCGCGACCGTGCCAGAGACCGAGGAGCTGCTCTTTGGGGTCGCGCGATCGTCCGACCTGGTGCTGTGCGCGCCAGACTCGGCGGCGGTCATCCAACGGGTCCGGCTGACCGGCCACCTGGGCGTTCCTGAGCCCTACGTGCGCAGGCACGCGCCGGAGGTCTGGGCGATGGACTATGACACCGTCGTGCGGGTCGATCGACGCGACTGGCAGGTGACCGGCGATCGCTTCGGAGGGCCGCGCACGGTTCTGGGTCGCCTGGCGTGGCCTCCCGACGAGCGCCACGTGGTCGTGCCCCGGCCGGGCTCACGGGACGTGCTGGTTCTCGATCCCGCCGACCTGAGCATCCGTGAGCGGATCCGGATCGGCCGCCAACCGTACGCGGCGGTCGTCCTGCCCACCGGCCAGGTGGTGGCCCGAGACTGGAAGACCGGCGACCTCCTGCTGGGGCCCTGAGGCGGCTCGGGAGCGCGTCCCCAGCGCTCAGGTGGAGGAGAAGCCGCCGTCGACGAACAGCGTCTGGCCGGTGAGATAGCCGGAGGCGCGGCTGGCGAGGAACACGGCGACGCCGGGGAAGTCGTCGAGCTCGCCGTTTCGCCCGATCATCGTGCGCGCGGCGAGCGCGCGGGCGCGCCCGGGGTCCTCCAGGGCCGCCCGCGCCAGCGGGGTGAGGACGAACCCCGGCGCGATCGCGTTGCAGCACACGCCCCGGCTCGACCAGGCCTCCGCCTGGGAGCGGGTGAGCGCGGCGATCGCGGCCTTGGAGACGCCGTAGGCGCCGCTGTTGCCGAAGGCGCGGATCGACTGCTGGGAGGCGAGGTTGATGATCCGCCCGAAGCCGCGCGACGCCATCGCCGGACCGTAGCGCTGGCCGAGCAGGAAGGCCGCGTCGAGGTTCACCGCCATGGTCCGGTCCCACTCGGCCACCCCGAGCGCCTCCAGCGGCGGGCGCAGGTTCACACCGGCGGCGTTCACCAGCACGTCGGGCTCGCCAAACGGCAGGGTGGCCTGGGCGGCGCAGCGCTCCAGCGCCCGCCGGTCGCCGAGGTCGGCGGCCACCCAGGCTGCGCGCACGCCGTCGCGCTCCAGGCCCGCGGCGGCCTCGCGCAGCGCGGGCTCGCCCCGGGCGACCAGCACGACGCTGGCGCCGGCACGGCCGAGCGCCCCGGCGATCGCGCCGCCGATGCCGGAGCTGCCGCCGGTCACCACCGCGACCAGCCCTCGCAGCGAGAACAGCTTGTCGAGATAGTCGCGTATGCGCTCCGCGCCGCGGTCCGGAAGAGGCTGCTGAGGGTCGCTCATGCCCGCGATGATGCGGCGGCGGCGGGCAGGCTGTCGAACGCCGGGCTCAGCTCCAGCCGAGGATCGTCAGCGGCGCGACCAGGGCGCGCTCGGTGCCGAAGGCGTGCCCGGCCAGGTGCAGGGCCGCGCGGCCGGCCGCCGGAGAGCCGAGCCAGGCGCGCCCGGCGGCCGGCGACTCGAACCAGATCGCGTCGACCGCGTCGCAGGCCGGCGGGACCTCGCCGGCGTGCGCCTCCGGGAGCACCACCAGCCGCTCGTGGCGCAGCGGGCCGGTGGCGGCGACCGCCTCCGCGTACGGCCCGCGCAGCGCCTCCAGCAGGCCGCCCGCGCCGCTGGCCGGGTTGGCGCGCAGGAAGGTGAGCAGGCGGACCGAGCCGGGCCCGGGCCCGCGGTCCGCCAGCACCTCCCGCCGGGTGATCGCCAGCGCGAAGCGCCCGGGGTCGGCGAAGTGCGCCTCGTCGGCGTCGGCCTCGCGCATCGCCGGCGAGTCGAAGCAGGCGCGCATCGCCGCCACGTCGTCGAAGTCCAGCTCGGAGCAGCCGTCGAACCACGGCCACGGCGGCAGCCCGTCCCCGTTGAGCGGATGGTTCTGCACGTAGCGCCGCAGGCCGGGGAGCCTGGCGCCGAGGCCGGCGTGCACCCCGCGCCAGTGCGCCCGGAACTCCTCGGCCGACGTCCCCGGCCGGCGCAGTCCCATCCAGAGCCGGGTGATCACCGTCCGGCTAGAGCTGCGAGGGGATGAACGGGGACTTGATGGCGATCGACGGCAGGCCGATCTTGCGGGCGTTGTCGCCGACGTACTTGTTCCAGAGCCCCTCGAGCACGCCGTGCGAGGTCTGGTAGCGGATCCAGTTGTCGACCCACTCCTTGAACTTGAAGTCGGCGGCCGGCATGAAGAAGGTGTTGTAGTCGACGAACACCGGCGGCCCGCGGAAGACGGTCAGGCCGGGGTTCTTGTCGAGCGCCTCCTTGATGTTGAACTCGCTGAGCAGCATCGCGTCGGAGCGGCCGGAGGCGACGTCCTGGATCGCCGGCTGGTTCTCGAGGCTCTTGAGCTTGGCGTTGGGGAACAGCAGCGGCGCGGTCGCCTCCTGCGACGAGCCGACCTGCACCGCCAGGGTCACGCCGCTCTTGTTGAGGTCCTCCGGCGCGTTGATCTTGAAGCCCGGCTTGAGCAGAATCACCTCGGACTCGATGAACAGCGGCTCGCTGGAGAACAGCACCCGCTGGGCGCGCGACGGCAGGATGGTCGCGGCGATGCCCGAGAAGTCGAAGCGGCCGGCGGCCTGGGCGGCGAACAGCTGCGCGAACGGCACCTCGACGAACTCCGGCTCGGCGCCGAGGTCCTTGAGCAGGTTGACGGCGAGGTCGACCGAGTAGCCGGAGGGCTTGTTGCCGTTGGCCGGGTCCTTGAACTGGAGCGGCGGGAAGGTCAGGTCGACGCCGAGCTTGGCCTTCTTGGTGCGGGCGATGGTGTCGAGCAGCGAGGAGCCCGCCTGGTCGCCGGCGCTGCTGGACGCGGCGTTCGCCGAAGACTTCTTGCCAGAGGTGCACGCGGTCGCGGCCAGCCCGACGCCGATCGCCAGCCCGGCCTTTCGCAGGAAGTCCCGGCGGACCGGGGGGACGAGGCCGGGCGCGTGCCCGGGTCCGTCCGCGAGCTCTTGATCGCCGTTTTGCTGCGTCTGGTCCATGCCTGAACCTCCCAGCCCCGTGGCCGCCGGCTCCCCGGCCGGCGCCGGTCCTCCGTCTTTGCCGTGCTCGCCGTTCCTACCGTTCCTACCGTTGCCGGCGTCCTTGCCGTCCTTGCCGTCTTTGCCGGATCCCGAATTAGAACAAGCGCTTGTTCGTAAAGCAAGCCCCCGTCAGGTCGCTCTCGTGGCCCGTAGCAAGGCGTCGGCGGCCTCGGTGAAGATCGCGGTGGCGCTGCTGACGGTCACCAGCCGCACGCCGGCCTCGGCCCAGCGGCGGGCGGCCTTGGCGTCCGCCGCCCAGGTGCCGGTGGCCATGCCGCGCCGGGCGGCCGCCGCGGCGATGCGCTCCATGGCGGCGACCACCTCGGGGTGGTCGGTCTCGCCCGGCACGCCGATGTGCTGCGACAGGTCGAAGGGCCCGATGAACAGCACGTCCACGCCGTCCACCTCCAGGATCTCGTCGACCCGCTCCATCCCTTGCGGGCCCTCGACCTGGACCACCACGACCACCTCGGCCTCGACCCGCCGCCGGTAGTCGGCGAACGGCGTGGCGCCGTAGGCGGGCGCGCGCCCGGTCGGCGCGGCGCCGCGGGTGCCGCGCGGCGGATAGTGCGCGGCGCGGACGATCGCCTCGGCCTCGGCGGCGGAGGTGACGTTGGGCACCACCACGCCGTCGGGCCCGGCGTCGAGCACCTTCCCGATCTGGGCGGGCTCCAGGTGCGAGGCGCGCACCAGCGAGGCGGTCCCGGTCGCGGCCGCCGCCCGCAGCAGGTCCGGAAGGTGGTGGACGCCGAGCTCGCCGTGCTCGAGGTCGATCACCACCAGGTCATAGCCGACCGCCCCGAGCGTCTCGACCACGGCGGGGTCGCGCCCGTTCACCCAGGTCCCGACCACCGGGGTCGCGCCCGCCAGGCGCCGGCGCAGCGACATCTCAGTAGAGCAGCCAGCCGCCGTCGACGACGACGACGTGGCCGCAGAGGTAGTCGGCGTCGCTGGAGGCGAGGAACACCGCCGTGCCGACCAGGTCCTCCGGCTGGGCGACGCGGCCGAGCGGGATCTTGGCGGCGGCGACCGCGCGCTTTTCGGGCGTGTCGAGCACCTGTCTGGTCAGCTCGGTGGCCACGGTCCCAGGGGCGATGCCGTTGACGTTGATGCCGTGCGGCGCCAGCTCGGCCGCCGCCGAGACGGTGAGCTGCCGCACCGCGCCCTTGGAGACGTCGTAGGCGACCTCGGGGGTCGAGGAGGAGACGAACGCGGCGGTCGAGGCGACGTTGACGATCTTGCCGCGGCCCGCCGGGATCATCACCCGGGCGGCCGCCTGGAGCGCGAAGAACGGGCCCTTGGCGTTGACCGCGAGCTGGCGGTCCCAGTCCGCCTCGGTGTAGTCGAGCAGCGGCTTGGCGATGCCGATGCCGGCGTTGTTGACCAGCACGTCGAGCGTGCCGCCGAAGGCGACCGCCTGGTCGACCATCGCCCGCACCGAGGCGACCTCGGCCACGTCGACGCCCACCGCCGTGGACTTGCCCGGCAGCTCGGCGGCGACCCGCTCGGCGCCGGCGAGGTCGAGGTCGGCGACCACCACGGTCGCGCCCTCGGCGGCGAAGCCGCGGGCGTAGGCCGCGCCCATCCCGCCGGCGGCCCCGGTGATCACGGCCACCAGGCCCTCCAACCGTCCCATGCGCCAGCCCCCTCGGCGTCTGGCGCCGGCCACGGCCCGGCCGGCTGCTCAAACGAACGTACGTTAGCCACTGGGGAGCGTCAAGCCGCCCGCGCAAGGCGCTTGACGCTCCCGAACCCGGACCGTATGGTCCAGATTGCGAATGAACGCTCGTTCGGAGCGGCAGCGAGCGCGGAGGGGCGGACGGGCGGCGAGCGCGGGCCGCCGGCGAGGTCGGGCGGGTGAGGGACCGCCTAGGGCGGTGCGGTCGGCCGGGCCTGGCCGCGGCGCCCGCGAGGAGGCGTGACGTGGGACCTGACGGGATCGTGCTGTACACGCTGAACACCGACGCCAGGACGCCGACCTGACAGGAATGCTGCCGCGTGAGGGAGTTTCTCTCCGCTCAGGAGGTCCCGTTCGAGGACCGCAACATCCGCGCCAGCGAGGCACACCGGGCCGAGCTGCTGGAGCGCACCGGCGAGCTGGTGGTCCCGCAACTGGTCTACGGCGACCGGGTGGTGGTCGGCTTCGACCCCGAGGCGCTCGCCGAGGTGACCGCCGACTGGCGCGCCGCGAGCGCGTCAACCGCCGCCCGCGGGGCCGGGACGTGAGCAAATCGGGCGGGTCGCCGCCGCGCGACTCGCTCGACCACGACCAGCGCGGCCGCGTCGCCGAGCCCGGCGCGGACCTGGCCGCCGGCCTTGCGGACCTGCTCGCCCGCATCCGCGAGGAGCTGGACTACAACGACGCCAAAGGCGCCGCGCCCTACCGCCTCGGCATGCACGACGGCCTGCGCTTCGCCGAGGACGCCGTCGCCGACCTGCTCAGCCGCCACGGCCACGCCGCCGGCCTCCGCCACACCGAACTCGACGCCTGAGCGGCGCGCCGTCCGCGTCGTTGAGCCGGCGCCCTCCGCGATGGAATCATCTCGGGTAACCGAGGAGGACCAGTGGAGCGAAGCGCCAATCGCGGTGATCACGCCGGACGGGCCGCCGCGCGTCCCGACCGGGACTGGAACGTCGCCTTCGTCCTCGGCGGCGGCGGCGTGCTCGGCGCGCACGAGGTCGGCATGCTCCAGGCGCTGGCCGAGGCCGGCATCCGCCCCGACCTGATCGTCGGCACCTCGGTCGGCGCGCTCAACGGCGTGCTGGTGGCCGCCGACCCCTCCCGGGCGGTGGAGCGGCTCGGCGCGCTCTGGCGGGACGAGGGCGTCGGCGACGCCTTCGCCGGCTCGCTGTTCGGGCGCGTCGCCACGCTCGCCCGCTCCGGGACCCATCTGCACTCCAACGAGCCGCTGCGCCGGATGCTCGACGAGCTGCTGCCGGTCCGGCGCTTCGAGCAGCTGGCGGTCCCGTTCCAGTGCGTCGCCGCGAGCGTGGAGCGGGCGGCCGCGCACTGGTTCAGCGACGGGCCGATCGTGCCGGCGGTGCTCGCCTCCGCCGCCGTGCCCGGCCTGCTGCCGCCGGTCAGCATCGGCGGTGAGCACTTCTTCGACGGCGGCCTCGTGCACAGCATCCCGATCGGCCGCGCGGTCGCGCTCGGCGCTCGCGAGGTCTACGTTTTGCATGTCGGCCGTATCGAGACACCGCTGACGGTGCCGAGGCGGCCGTGGGAGGTCGCACTGGTCGCGTTCGAGATCGCCCGCCGCTACCGGTTCGCCGAGGAGATGGCCTCGCTTCCCGGCGGCGTGACCGTCCACGTCCTCCCGGCCGGCATCGACGGGAGCCGCGCCGGGGCCGAGCTGTCGCAGCTCCGCTACCGCGACTTCTCGCGCGTCGACGAGCACATCGAGCGCGCGCACCAGGCCTCCGCCGCCTATCTCGCCGCCGCCGACGGGCCGGGATGAGCCATGCTCCCGCCGAGGGTCGTCCGCCGCCTGCTGCTGGCACCGCTGCTGCTGGCGTTCACGTTGGGCGCGGTGGTCACCCTGCCGCCGCTGGTGCTGGTCGCGGTGGCGGTGTCGCCGTGGCTGCCCGGCCGCTGGCGGGCGCTGCGGCTGCTCTGGCTGGCGCTGGTCTGGCTGGTGCTGGAGAGCGCGGCGCTGATCGCCTGCCTCGGCCTGTGGATCGCCAGCGGCTTCGGCGACCGGCTCCGCTCTGAGCCCTACCTGGAGCGCCACTACGCGATCCTGCGCTGGTTCCTCGACACCGTGTTCCGGGCCGCGACCCGGGTGTTCCGGCTGCGGATCGAGGTCGAGGAGCCCGAGCTGACAGCGGCGGAGCTGGCCTCGCGCCGCACGCGGCCGGTGATCGTGCTGAGCCGCCACGCCGGGCCGGGCGACTCGTTCCTGCTGGTCCACCGGCTGCTCGCCGACTACCAGCGGCGACCCAGGGTGGTGCTGAAGGCGATGCTCCAGCTCGACCCCGGCCTCGACGTGGTCATCAACCGGCTGCCGCACGCGTTCGTGAACGCCAGGCAGGCCGGCGCCGGCAGGGTGCGCGCCGAGATCGAGCGGCTGGCCGCCGACCTCGGGCCGACCGACGCGCTGGTGATCTTTCCCGAGGGCGGTAACTTCACCGCGCGCCGCCGCGCCCGGGCGATCGAGCGCCTCGAGCGGCAGCACCGCACCGAGCAGGCGCGGCGCGCCCGCGCCATGCGCAACCTGATGCCGCCGCACACCGGCGGCGCGCTGACCGCGATCGCGGCCGCGCCGACCGCCGACGTGATCTTCGTCGCCCACACCGGACTGGAGGACCTGGTGACCATCGGCGACATCTGGCGCAGCATGCCGATGGAGCAGGTCCTCAAGGCACGCTGGTGGCGGGTCACCGCCGCGGAGATACCCGAGGGCAACGACGCGCGGGTCCGCTGGCTCTACGACTGGTGGGCGACGATCGACCGCTGGATCGCCGAGAACCGTCCGGTCCCGCTGCCCCGCAGAGCCGCCAGCTTCGGGGGACGCAGCCGGCCTGACCCAAATGTCGGTTCCGATCGATAAAATGGCCTTGCCGAATTGCCCCGGCTTGTCGGAGGGATCAGAATCCCCGCGCGGAAGCCAACGTTCCGGGGAGTGACCATGAGCGTGTTCGAGCCCCACCACGACGAGGAGCCTGGCAACGTCCAGCTCCCGGCCCTCGACATCCCGCTTCGGGGTCGCAAGGGCCAGCAGGTGGCCGCCTACATCGAGGACCTGACCAAGCGGCTCGCCGAGCAGGGGGACCGCGCCGACACGGCCGAGCGCGAGGCCGTGCATCTGCGGCACGAGCTGGGCTCGCTGCGCAACCAGCCGCCGCCGTCGTTCGAGCACCTCGGTTCGCAGGCCGCCAAGGTGCTCGACGAGGCGGGCCGCTCGGCCAAGGTCCTGCTCGAGGAGGCCAAGGGCCGCGCCGCGGGGATCGTCGGCGACGCGCGCAAGCACGGCGCCGACGCGATCGCGGCGGCGGAGAAGCGCATCGAGGAGATCGAGCGGGCCAGCAAGCGCCGGATGGAGGAGGCGGAGGAGCGGCGCGAGCGCATTCTCAGCGAGGTCACCGAGACCGCCGAGCGGATGCGCGCGAGCGCGGAGCACGACGCCGAGACCCGTCTCGACGCCGCCCGCCAGGCCGCCGAGCAGATGCTGTCGAGGGCCAACCGCGAGCGCTCCGCGCTCGACAGCGAGTCGAGCCGCCTGCGCGAGTACCGCGACAGCCTGCTGACCTACCTCGGCAGTGTCGAGGCCGATCTCTCCGGCTTCCTCGACGAGGTCCGCGGTCCCGAGGAGGGCGCCGAGACGGAGTCCGGCCCCGAGGGCGGGAAGCAGCCCGCCAGGCAGGCGCCGGCCGCGTCCAAGGACGCCGGCAACGAGGCGCCCGCCGGTGCCGCGGGCAAGTCAGCCCCGGAGCCCGCCGCCAAGGAGCCACCCGCCGCCACGGCCGCGCCCGCCCCGGCCAAGCAGGCCGAGGCCGACAAGGACAACGCCCCGGTGCCGGCGAACACCGCGACGACGCCGGTCCTGGCCACCCCCGAGCGGCGTCCCGACGCGGCCATGGAGCGACGCCAGGAGCCGGCGCCGCCCGCCAAGCTCGACCAGCCGCGGCAGCCCCAGCAGCCCCAGCAGCCCCAGCAGCCCCAGCAGCCCCAGCAGCCCCAGCAGCCGCCGAAGTCGGCCATCAGCGGCGTCCGCTCCCCCAACTAGCGCCCGCACCCGCGGTCAGTACGGGGAGGGACGGCTCAGGTCGCCCGCGGACCGACCCTTCCGGTGCCGCGGGTGAGGGGCCAGGAGAAGAGGCGGGCGCGGGGAGCGACCCGCGCCCAGCCGAGGCGGCGCTCCAGGCGGCGGAAGCCGTAGCTGATCGCGAACACCGCGGCCAGGTACAGGGCGCCGGCGGCGGTGTAGAACTCGAACGGGCGGAAGTAGAACTGGGCCAGGCGCTGGGTCTCGCGCATCAGCTCGGGCACGCCGATCACGCTGAGGATCGCCGAGTCCTTGACCGCGTCGACGAACTGGTTGCCGGTGGCGGGGACCACCACGCGCAGCGCCTGCGGCGCGACCACGTCCCTGAACGCCTGCCAGCGGCTCAGTCCCATGGCCATGGCGGCCTCGCGCTGGCCGCGGTCGACCGCGAGGATGCCGGCACGGAAGGTCTCCGACAGGTAGGCCGAGTTGAGCAGCGCGAGCGTGGTGATGCCCGCAGGGATCGGGTTGAAGTTGACGTCGGCGGCCACCGCCAGCCCGAAGTAGACCCAGATGATCAGCACGTACAGGGCGATGCCACGGAACAGCTGGGTGTAGGCGAACGCCAGCCAGCGCAGCGGCGGCAGCGGCGAGAGCCGCGCCAGCGCGACCAGCAGCCCGGCCACGATCGCGATGGCGATCGCGCCGGCGGCCACCACCAGCGCGATGCCGAAGCCCCGCAGCAGCACGCTCGCGCTCTGCCACACCGGCGCGAAGTCCAGGTCCAGCGCCAGCACCGGCGCGAACAGCCCGTCAGGCAACCCGCACCCCCCGTGAGCTTCGGCGCTCCAGCGCGTAGGCGAAGCCGGCGATGGCCACGGTGACCGCGACCAGCACCAGCCCGGCGACCGTGTAGAGCTCGAACGGGGTGAAGGTCCGCAGCGACACGACCTGGGCGAGGTAGAGCATGTCGGCGACGCCGATGATCGAGACGATGGTCGCGCCCTTGAGCAGGCCCACGAACACGTTGACGGTCGGCGGGATCACCAGCCGCAGCGCCTGGGGCGAGACCACGTCCCTGAACGCCTGCCAGCGGCTCAGGCCCATCGCCAACGCCGCCTCGCGCTGGCCGGGGTCGACCGCCTGGAGGCCGCCGCGGTAGACCTCGGCCATGTAGGCCGAGCCCGTGAGCCCGAGCGCCAGCGCGCCGGCCACGAACGGGCCGAGCGCGATCCCGAGCAGCTTCGCGAGCCCGTAGTAGAGCCAGAACAGGAACACGAACAGCGGCACGCCCCGCAGCACCTGGATGTAGGCCGCGGCGGGGACCGACAGCACCGGCATCCGTGACATCCGCAGCACGGCCACCAGCAGCCCGACCGCCATCGCGATCGCCATCCCGGCGCACGCCACCTCGAGGGTGATCACCAGGCCGTTGACCAGGCCGCCGAGGTTGTCGCCGACCACCGACCAGTTGAACTGGTAGCCGTTCACTGGAGGATGGCGTTGAGGAACGCCTTGGTCCGCTCGTGGGACGGGTCGCGAAAGCTCGCCGGCGTGCCCTGCTCGACGATCCGGCCGTGGTCCATGAACACCATGCGGTCGGCCGCCTCCATGGCGAAGCGCAGCTCGTGGGTGACCACCACCATGGTCATGCCGGCGGCGGCGAGCTTGCGCATCTCCTCGAGGATCCCGCCGATCAGCTCGGGGTCGAGCGCCGAGGTGGCCTCGTCGAACAGCATCAGCTTCGGCTCCAGGGCGAGCGCCCTGGCGATCGCCACCCGCTGCTTCTGGCCGCCGGACAGGCGCTCCGGGTACTCGTGGAGCTTGGCGCCGAGCCCGACCCGCTCCAGGTGGTCGTGCGCCTTGGCCTCCGCGTCGCTCTTGGAGAGCCGGCTCACCCTGGTCAGGCCGAGACAGACGTTCTGGCAGGCGGTCAGGTGCGGGAAGACGTTGAAGTGCTGGAAGACCATGCCGACCTCGGCGCGCAGCCGGGTCAGGTCGCGCTCCTCGCCGTGCCCGGCCAGCGGGTTCCAGGCACTGTGCCGTGGCGCCCGCCACCAGCGGCCGTCGAACCAGATGGTGCCGCTGTCGGGCGGCGCGATGAAGTTGACGCAGCGCAGCAGCGTGCTCTTGCCCGACCCGCTCGGCCCCACCACCACGACCACCTCGCCCTGGTCGATCGCCAGGTCGACGTGGTCGAGCACCAGCTGGCCGCCGAACGACTTGCAGACGCCCCGCAGCTCCAGCAGGGCCGTGGACGCCTCCGGCTCACTCATGCGCGCACCTCCCGGTAGCTGCCGTAGACGGCGCGCAGCCGGTCGCTGATCTCGCCCACGGTCGCCAGCGAGCGGACCGCCTCGATGGTCGCCTCGACGATCGGCTCGCCGGCCCGCGCGGTCGCCTCCAGCGCATCGAGCGCAGCCCTCGTCCTGGCGTCGTCCCGGGTGGCGCGGAGCCGCCGGAGCCGGCCGACCTGGCCGGCCTCGATCGCCGGGTCCACCACGAACGGCTCGGCCTCGACGGTCTCGCGCTGGTCGACGTGGCAGTTGACGCCGACCACCCGGCGCGTGCCCTTCTCGACCTCCAACTGGTCCTCGAAGGCGCGCTCGGCGATCTGGTCGGCCATCCAGCCCGACTCGATGCACGCCAGCGCCCCGCCCAGCTCGTCGATCTCGCGGATCTGGGCCAGCACCCGCCGCTCCAGCTCGGCGGTGAGCGCCTCCACCGACCAGGCGCCGCCGAGCGGGTCGACCGTGCCGGCCAGCCCGGTCTCCTCCAGCAGCACCTGCTGGGTTCGCAGCGCGATCGTCGCCGCCGCCTCGGTGGGAGTCGACAGCGCCTCGTCGTAGGCGGAGGTATGCAGCGTCTGGACGCCACCGAGCACGGCGGCCAGCGCCTCGATGGTGACCCTGGCGACGTTGACCATCGGCTGCTGGGCGGTCAGGTTCGAGCCGGCCGAGAAGGCGAAGATGTTGAGGCGCCTGCTCGCCTCCCCGGCGGCGAAGCGCTCGGCCATGATCCGGTCCCAGACCCGCCGGGCCGCGCGGAACTTGGCGACCTCCTCGAGCAGGTCGAGCCCGGACGACAGGAAGGTGAACAGCTTGGGCGCGAACGAGTCCACCGCCAGGCCCCGGTCGACCGCCGCCTGGCAGTAGGCGATCCCGTTGGCGAAGGTGTAGCCGAGCTCCTGGACAGCGTCGGAGCCGGCCTCGCGGATGTGGTAGCCGCTCATCGTCAGCGGCGTCCAGCTCGGCAGCCGCTCGGCGCAGTAGCCGATCACGTCGGTGACCACCCCGAGCCCGGCCGCCGGGGGATAGATGTAGGTGCCGCGGGCCACGTACTCCTTGAGGACGTCGTTCTGGATCAGGATCCGGATGCGGTCGGGGTCCTCGCCCCGCCGCTCGCACATCGCCACCACCAGCGCGAGCCAGATGTGGCCGATGGCGTTGGCGGTGGTGCGGACCTGCCGGACCTGCTCCAGCGGGATGTCGCGGAACAGGGTCTCCATGTCATCCAGCGAGTCGATGGCGACCCCGACCTTGCCGACCTCGCCGCGCGCCAGCGGGTGGTCGGAGTCGTAGCCCATCTGGGTCGGCAGGTCGAGCGCCACCGAGAAGCCGGTCTGGCCGCGCTCCAGCAGCAGCTTGTAGCGCGCGTTGGTCTCCTCGGCGGAGCCGAAGCCCGCGTACTGGCCCATGATCCACGGCTGGTCGAGGTACATGCGCGGGGTGATCCCGCGGGTGAACGGCGGCTCGCCGGGCCGGCCGGGGTCGCCGCCGCCCGCCGCGGCCACCGACGCCGGGCCGTACAGCTCCTCCAGGGGAAGGCCCGACCGGGTCGTCCGCGGCTGGCTCATCGCCGCAGGGCCTTCTTGTCGACCTTGCCGGCCGGGGTCTTGGGCAGCGCGCCGACCAGCTCGATGCGCTTGGGCCGCTTGAACCCGGCGAGCTGAAGGCAGCGGTCGCGGAGGCCGTCCAGGTCGACCGGCGCGCCGGGGCCGGCGACCACCAGCGCGGTCACCGCCTGGCCCCACTCCGGGTCGGGCAGCCCGACCACCGCGACCTCGGCGACGGCCGGGTCGGCGGCAATCACCTCCTCGACCTCGCGGGGAAAGACGTTGTAGCCGCCGGTGATGATCATGTCGTTGCGGCGGTCGATGATGGTCACGTAGCCGTCCGGCGTCCGCCTGGCCATGTCGCCGGTCCACAGGGCGCCGTCGCGGATCGCCTTGCCGGTGGCGTCCTGGAGTCCCCAGTAGCCGGCCATGACGTGGTCGCCGCGGACCACCAGCTCGCCCTCGGCCCCGTCGGGCACGCTGTTGCCGTCCTCGTCGACCAGGTCCAGCTCGGCGCCGAGCACCGCGCGGCCGGCCGAGCCGAGCCGGTCCGGGTGCCCGTGGTCGTCGTGGCGCAGCACGGTGAGCGGCGGGATCGCCTCGACCATGCCGTAGAACTGCACCATGGTCCCGCCGAGCACCTGGTTGGCGGCCTGGATGCGGTCGGCCGCCATCGGCGCGCCGGCGTAGGTGACCCGCCGCAGGCTCGCCAGGCCGGCGGCGGCGGGGCGCTCGGCGACCACCCGCTCGACCATGGTCGGCACCAGCACCGTGCCGCTGACGCGGTGACGCGCGATCAGGCCGAGTACGGCGGCCGCGTCGAAGCCCGGCAGCACCACCTGGCAGGCGCCGGCGGCCAGGTGGGGGAGCACGAACAGCCCCGAGGCGTGGGTCAGCGGGCCGGCGTGCAGCCAGACGTCGCCGGGGCCGAGGCCGCCCTCGAACACGTCGACCAGCATGTCGCGCAGGCTGGCCATGCGGTTGCCGACCGTGCGCATGCAGCCCTTCGGCCGCCCGGTGGTGCCGGAGGAGTAGTTCAGCGAGACCAGCTCGTCCGCCGCCACGGCGCGGGCGGGCGGCGGCGACGGCGAGGCGGCGGCGAGGACCTCCTCGTAGTCGCGTCCGGGCCCGCGCTCGACGCCGCGCTCGACGCCGATCACCAGGTCGATCCCGTCGACCTTGTCGAGCAGCTCCCCGGCCGGACCGGCGAAGCCGCGCCCGTAGACCAGCGCCCTGGCACCGGAGTCGGCGGTGATGAAGGCCCAGTCGCCCGGAGTCAGCCGCGGGTTCACCGCCACCCGGACCAGGCCCGCCCTGGCGAGCGCGAGGTCGGTCTCGATGTAGGTGTGGGCGTTGTGCTGGAGGTCGACGACCCGGTCGCCGGGCCGCAGGCCGAGGCCGAGCAGCCCGTTGGCGAGCCGGTCGACGCGCTCGCCGAGGGTCGCGTAGTCGATCGTCCGGCCGCCGTCGATCACGGCCGGGCGCCGCGGGAAGTGCCTGACGCTTCGCGTGAGCACGCTGGCGACGTCCACGGCGCCTCCCTACGACGACGGCTCGAGCGTGACCAGCGGGTCGCCCTGCTGCACCAGGTCGTCGGGCTTGACCAGGACCTCGCGGACCACGCCGGCCCGCTCGGCCTCCACCGGGATCTCCATCTTCATCGACTCGAGGATGACCAGCGTGTCGCCGACGGCGACCTGCTGGCCCGGCTCGACCTTGACCTGCCAGACGCTGGCGGAAAGCTGTGCGCGTACCTCCACTCGACCCTCCGGTTGTCGTTCAGTGGCCCGGCCCGGGGGCGCCCTCCCGCACGAACAGGTGGACGGCGCTGGAGGCCTCGTCGCCGTCGAGGAAGCCGCCGACGGCGTGGGTGAGGCCGACCCGGGCGCCGTCGACCTGGCGCGGTCCGGCCTCCCCGCGGAGCTGGGTGACGATCTCGTGCACCTGGGCGATCCCGGTCGCGCCCAGCGGGTGCCCCTTGGACAGCAGGCCGCCGCTGGTCGAGACCGGCAGCCGCCCGCCGATGGCGGTGTCGCCGTCGTGGACCATGCGCGGTCCGTCGCCGCGCTTGCAGAGCAGCAGGTCCTCGTAGTGGATGACCTCGGTGGCGGTGAAGGCGTCGTGGACCTCGGCGACGTCCACCTCGGACGGGTCGATGCCGGCCAGCTCGTAGGCGCCCCTGGCGGCGCGCACGTCGATGTCGAACGAGGCGAGGTCGGCGGCCCGGTAGCCGCCGGAGGCGAGGCTGGTGGCCGCGACCCGGACCATCCGCCGCCCGCCGATCCGCCGCGCCGCCCGGTCGGAGACCACCACCGCCGCGGCGGCGCCATCGCCGGTCGGGCAGCAGGACAGGCGCGTCAGCGGGTCGGCGACCATCGGCGAGCCGAGCACCTCGGCGACCGTCAGCGGCGTGCGGTACTGGGCGTAGGGGTTGTGGGCGGCGTGGCGGCGGTTCTTGACCGCCACCATCGCGAAGGTCTCCGGGGTCGCGCCGGTCAAGGCCATGTAGCGCTGGGCGCTGAGCGCGAAGAACGCCGGCGGGGTGAAGCCCAGCTCGCCCTCCAGCTCCATGCCGTCCGAGGTCAGCGGCCGGCCCTTCTCGGCGCGGGTCGAGAGCTTCTCGATGCCGATCGCCAGGGCCACGTCGTAGAGGCCGGACAGGACCGCGATCACCGCCTCGCGGAACGCCGACGACCCTGAGGCGCAGAAGTTCCCGACGCCGGTGACCGGCAGCTCGCGGATGCCGGCGTGCCACAGCACCAGCTGGCCGACGCCGTTCTCGCGGCCGTGCAGGCGGCCGGTCCTGGCGTGGCCTGCGTAGGCGACCTGGACCTCGCCGCCGCCGATGCCGGCGTCGTCCAGCGCGGCCAGCACCGCCCCGGCGCCGAGGTCGCCGAGGCCCCGGTCGGGGAACTTGCCGAAGCGGGTCATGCCGACCCCGGCGACGTGGACGCCCTTCACGGCACCGGCTCGAAGGCGAAGCCCGCCCGGCCGTCCCGCACCCTCGCCGGCACCGCCCGGACCCTGGCGCCCGAGGGCGGTTCGGCCCTGGCGCCCGGCGGCTCGGCCGGGCCAGACGGCCCGGGGCCCGCTGCCCCGGCCGTGGCGCCCGGCGTCCCGGCCGGACCCGAAGGCCCCGCGGGCGGTTCCGGCGGCTCGGCGGTCAGCATCGCGAACACCCTCGGGCCCTCGTCGAGGTCGACCACGGCGGCGAGGTAGGGCGCGTCGAAGCCGGCCGGCGGCGTCCGCACGGTGGTGAAGGCATGGACGTTGCCCTCGCCCGACAGCTCCGCCGCCTCGAGCGTGCGGCAGCCGCAGTTGCCGCAGACGGCCCTGGAGGGAAAGGCGTAGGTCCCGCAGGCGGGACAGCGGGTCCCGAGCAGCCGGACCGCGCCGGCGGCCGAGGTGAACAGTCCGGCCAGCTCCATCCCAGCAGCATAGACGAACTAGCGTTCGTCAGTAAAGGTGGCCTGGGCGCGTCAGCTCGAGGCCTGGAGCACCTCGCCGAAGCCGACCTGCGGCTCCTTGTTGGTGACCCCGCGCAGCACGAAATCGGAGTAGACCGAGGCGATCTCCTGGAGGCTCAGACGCCCGCGGGGCTTGTACCACGAGGAGACCTGGGTGCCGGTGGCGACGATCGCGTAGGTGAGCAGCTTGGCGTCGGTGAAGTAGAACACCCCGGCGTCCGCGCCCCGCTCGAGGATCCCGCGGAAGATCGCCTCGTAGCGGTCGCGAAGCTCGACCACGGCACGGCGGTTGGGCTTGGTGAGGCTGCGCAGCTCCGAGTTGCCGACGAAGACCTCCTTGGCGCGCTCGGCGTGGAACATCACGTGGCACTCGACCGCCGCCCGCAGCCGGTCGACCGGGTCGGTGTAGGGCTCCAGCGCCTTCTCGAGGCTCGCCAGCAGGTCGTGCATCACCTCGGACATGATCGAGTAGAGCAGCTTCTCCTTGGAGTTGATGTGGTTGTAGAGGCTGCCCACCTGGATGCCGACGACCCCGGCGATGCCACGGAGGCTGGTCGTCTCGTAGCCGTGCTTGTAGAAGAGGTCCACGGCGGCGTTCCTGATCGCGTCCGCCGTCTTGGCTCCCCCCGGTCGCGCTGCCATTGTCTGCTCCCGTTCCGCCGTGAGGTGCTCGATGTCCTCGGAGGTGATTGGAACATACGTCCGTTCGTACTGATGCCGCCAGCATCATGCGTCACGCCGGCATCACGGCGGCCGGGACGGGTCGCCGGACGAGTTTCCACCAAATGTCCGATTAGTTCAAGCGGCACGGGCCCGACAGGCCTCCACCGACGGTTGCCTTGGTCGGATTGTGACCTGACCGGGGATTTTCGTTTGAACTGGTGTTCGATTCCAGGCGCCAAAGCTGCTAGAGTCCAGCAGACCGAACGATGAGCTGTCCCCGAGGCACGAGGTAGCATGCGCCGATGCGCAAGGTCGAACGGCTGGTCAATCTGGTCGCTCTGCTGCTGGACACTCATCGGCCGCTGACGCTCGATCAGGTGGCCGAGCTGGTGCCCGGCTACGAGGCGACGGGCGAGAGCCTGCGTCGCATGTTCGAACGCGACAAGGAAGAGCTGCGCGGGCTCGGGGTCCCGGTCGAGCGCGGCCCGATCGATCCGTGGGGCAGCGAAGAGGGCTACTTCATCGACCCGACCGCCTACGCCATGCCCCGGCTGGACCTCGCGCCCGATGAACGCGCCGCGCTGGCGCTGGCCGCCCGGGCGTGGGCTGGCGCGGACAGCGACCCGTCGGCGCTCGCCGGCCTCTCCAAGCTCGACCTCGACCCCGCCGCCGGGCCCGACGCGTTGCGCGCCAACCTCGCCGGCGCCAGCCCGCAGCTCGCGACCCTGATCGAGGCGGTCACCACCCGCAAGCGCATCGTCTTCACCTACCGGCCGGTGGCACGGCCGCCGAGCGAGCGCGAGGTCGACCCCTACGCCCTGGTGCACCGGCGCGGCACCTGGTACGTGGCCGGCCACGACACCGGCAGGGGCGCGCTGCGGTCGTTCCGGTTGTCGCGGATCCAGTCGGCGGTGCGGATGGCCAAGCCGACCGGCCGCGGGCCCGAGTTCGAGGTGCCCGACTGGTTCGACGCCAGCGACGTGCTGCCGACCGCGGGCGAGCCGGACGCATCGCCGATCGCCACCGTCCGCGCCGGCAGGGCGGCGGCGCGCCTGGCCGAGCTGCGCGGCGCCAAGCCGGACGGCGACCCGGGCCCCGACGGCCGCGTGACCCTGCGGATGCCGATCATGGAGCGCGACGGCTTCGTCGACTGGGCGATCGGCAACGGCGTCGAGGTGATCGAGCCCGAGGAGCTGCGCGAGCAGGCGCGCGACCGGCTCAGCCGGCTGTTGGAGCTGGTCGGAGAGCGGCGATGAGCTCCGGAGCGCGGCCGTGAGCCGCGGCCCGATCACCCACCGCGGCGCCGACGCCAGCGCCGCCGGCCGCCTCCAGCGGCTGCTCGCCCTGGTGCCGTGGGTGATGGCACATCCCGAGGCGACCGTCGACGAGGTCTGCGCCCGCTTCGCGATGACCCCCGAGATGCTCGCCGCCGACCTCGAGCTGCTGTTCATGTCCGGCGTGCCGCCGTACGGTCCCGGCGACCTGATGGAGGCGTGGGTCGACGGCGAGCGGGTCCACATCGGCCTGGCCGACTACTTCGCCCGCGCGCCGCGGCTCACCTGGCGCGAGGCCGCGGGGCTCTACCTCGCCGGCCGGGCGCTGGCGAGCCTCCGCGAGCTGGACGAGCACGGCGCCCTGACCCGCGCGCTCGCCAAGCTCGAGGCGGTCCTTCCCGCCGACCAGCTCGACCGCATGCAGGACCTGGCCAGCCGGGTCTCGTTCGACCTCGGCGGCGACGAGCCCGAGCGCAGCCACCGTGCCACCCTCTCGCGCGCGGCCGCCGGCAACCGGCGGGTGGTGATGGAGTACTACAGTGGCTCGCGCGGCGACCTCAGCCAGCGCAAGGTCGACCCCTGGCTGGTGTTCGCGACCGCCGGCCACTGGTACGTCGCCGGCTACTGCCACCTCGCCGCGGGCGAGCGGCTGTTCCGTCTCGACCGCGTGGTCACCGTCGAGCCGACCGACGAGCCGTTCGAGCGTCCCGCCGGCTTCGACCCGGCCAGCTACAGCGAGAGCCCGTGGGGCGGCGCATTCACCCAGGGCCTGGTCTGCGATCTGGACCTCGACCACCGTGCCGAGTGGATCGCCGAGTGGCTGCCGATCCTGACCAGCGAGCGGCGCCCCGACGGTCGCCTCCGCGTGCGGCTGGCCACCCACGAGCTGGCCTGGGTGGTGCGCCTGGTGCTGCGGCTCGCGCCCGAGGCCGAGCCGGTGAGCCCGCTCGAGCTCCGCCACGCGGTCGCCGAGGCCGCCCGCGCCAGCCTCGCCGCCTACCAGCGGCCCGCCGCCTCCGCCGGCGCCTGAGCCGCGGGTCGGCCGCGGAACCGGGGCGAACGACCCGATCTGGTCGGGATGCCGAATCCCGAGGCGAACCGGTAGCATAGGTCGCCGTCTGTCGCCGCTGCTCTGGAGGTCGATCTGCCCGTCATCGTCGCCATCGCGCTCGGTGTCTTCTGGCTCGGCGTGCTGATCACGGTCGGCTGGACGGTCTGGCGTCTGCTGGCTAACCTCAAGTCGCTCATGACCAGCATGAACGAGATGAGCCAGAAGCTGGCGCCGACTCTCGAGGAGCTGGCGACCAAGAGCCAGGAGACGGCGGAGCTGACGGCGCGGCTTCAGCAGCGGCAGGCGCTCCGGCAGCGGAGCGGGGGCGGCGGGCGGAGACGCTGAAGTGCTGGCGGTTGGCGGGTTGGTGAACGGTGATGGAAGCTGGTGGACAGAGCCTCTAAGGACGGTTGGGGAGTCCTGCTCCCCTGCCCGGATGGCCCTTCCGGAGGGTAGACTCTACCGGGACGTCGAGACCTCGCCAGGGTCGACGCAAAGGAGCATATAGATGGGTCCGGAATGGATTTGGGTCATCGTGGTCATCGCGGTGCTCTTCGGTGCGAGCCGTCTTCCCGCCATGGGGCGCAACGTCGGCCTCGGCATCAAGGAATTCAAGAAGGGCATCACGGAGGCCAGCGAGAACGACAAGAAGGACAAGCCCGAGGCCCGCGAGACCACTGGCGGCCCCGAGGAGCGTGGTCCTTCGGCGTAAGCCCCTTCGATCCCCCTTCTACGAGTGCGCGCACCCGTTCTGCGGCGCTGGCGCCGGACGCGGCTTCGGGAGAACCCCGAAGCCGAGATGTCCATCCTCGAGCACATCGCGGAGCTGCGTGACCGGATCGTCCGCTCCTGCCTTGCCCTGGCGGTCACAACCCTGGCCTCGTTCTTCTGGCTCTATCAGCCGTTGCTCGGCTTCGTCACGCGCTCGTACTGCAGCATTCCCGGCAAGTACCGGATCGCCACCGCCGAGGGCGGGTGCCGGCTGCTGGCGCTGTCGCCGCTGGAGCCGTTCGGCATCCGCATCCGCCTGTCGCTGACCGTCGGCCTCTTGCTGGCGATGCCGATCATCGCCTACCAGCTCTGGCGCTTCATCACGCCAGGCCTGCGGCGCAACGAGAAGCGCTACGCGGTCCCGTTCGCCGCGTCGAGCACGATCCTGTTCGCGATGGGGGTTGCGGTGGCCTTCTTCACCCTGCCCAAGGCGATCGGCTTCCTGGTCGCGATCGGCGGCGACAACCTCGCCACCTTCTTCCAGGCGGGCAACTACCTGCGCTTCGTGCTGTTCATGGGGCTCGCCTTCGGCCTCACCTTCGAGTTCCCGCTGGTCCTGGTATTCCTGTCGATGGTCGGCGTGCTGTCGTCACAGGCCATGCTCAAGGCGTGGCGGCCGGCGATCGCGGTGATCATCGTGGTGGCGGCGGTGGTCACGCCGAGCCAGGACCCCATCAGCCTGTTCGCGATGGCGGTTCCGATGTGGATCTTCTATTTTGCCGCGGCGGTCGTGGCAAAATTCGTCATCGAGCCGGGCCGGGCGCGACGCCGGGCTGAACAGGCGGCGGAACTGGACCAAGGGAGCTAGGACGAGTGGCGATCAAAGGGAAGACCAAGCGGAGTGCCGGCCGGCCGGTCCGGCGGCCCGCCACCGCGCCCCGCGCGCAGATCCTGGAGCGGCGGCAGCCGTGGTACCGCGCAACCGCCTTCCCGGTGATGCTGGCGGTGATCGTGCTCGCCATCACGCTGTTCACCGCCTGGAACCGGATGCAGATGGGCTGGAGCCGCGACGACGTGCGCCGCTTCTCCGACCAGGTGCGGGTCCAGACGGACCAGCTCAGCCAGGTGCTCGGCGCCGGTACGCAGCAGGTCCCCGGCATGGCCACCGCGGCCGACTTCAGCAGCGGCAAGCTCAAGGGCAAGGACCTCCAGCTCCGCGCCAGCGGCTGGTCCGCCAAGCTCGGCGAGCTCCAGCAGAAGGTCGCCGGCATCACCGTCGGCACGCCCGAGCAGGTCACCGCGTTCACCGGGGCGCCGCCCAACCAGGTCGGCGGCCATGTGCCGATGCTGAACGGCGTCCGCGACGCCTACTCGACCGCCTTCGGCTTCTACGGCCAGGCCGCGGCCGGCTACCAGATCGCCGGCGCGGCGACCGGCGACCTCGCCACCAAGCTGGTCACCCAGGCGCAGGGCGACGCCTCCAAGGCGAGCGAGGCGATGGACTCGGCGGCGTCGATGCTCGCCAGGGTGATGGCCCAGTACCACCTTCCCGTCAGCCAGCAGATGCCCGGCGAGTCGAGCACCGGCTTCGGCAACCGCACCGGCGCGGCCCAGGCGCCGCCGGGCGGCCTCGGCGTCGACCAGAACGGGCAGCCGATCGACCCCAGCCAGATCCCCGGCCAGGTCCCCGGCCAGACGCCCGGTCAGGCGCCCGGTCAGGCGCCCAGCCCGACCGGCACCCCATAGCCCCGTAGCGCTTCACCTCACCTGACCCGTCGCAGCAAGCACGCCAACCTCACGGCCCGGCCGCGCTCGCCGCGGCCCGGCGTCGACCGAAGGGCTCCGCGACATGCGCGCGCTGCTCGTGCACAATCCCGCGGCCGGTGGCGGCCGCTCCCGGCGGCTGCTGCCCGAGGTGCTGGCGCGCCTGCGGGCGGTCGGGATCGACCCCGAGCCGTACCGGACCAGCTCGCTCCAGGACGCCACCGCGGCCGCGCGCAAGGCCGCCGGCTCGATGGACGCCGTGCTGGCGATGGGTGGCGACGGGACCGTCGGCGCCTGCGCCGCGGGGCTGGCAACCGCGCCGGCGGCCTCGCGCGCGACCGCGGCGCTCGGCGTGATCCCGGCGGGTGGCGGCAACGACGCCGCCCGCAACCTCGGGCTCCCGCACGCCGACCCGATCGCCGCCGCCACCCTGTTGCCGACCTACGTCCGCAGGCGGATCGACCTGGTCAGGACCGGCGAGCTGTTCGTCCTCAACGCCGCCGGCGCCGGCTTCGACGCCGAGGTGAGCCGGATCAGCAACCGGAGGCTGTCGTGGGCGCCGTCGCTGCTGCGCTACGCCGGCGGCGTGCTCGCCGAGCTGGCGGTCGGGCGCGCGGTGGGCTTCCGGTTGCGCCTGGACGACCAGGTGATCGAGACCAGCGCCTGGCTGGTCGCGGTCGCCAACAGCCAGAGCTACGGCGGCGGGATGCGGATCGCGCCCGCGGCGATGCTGGACGACGGGCTGCTCGACGTGGTGATCGTCTCGGGCGAGCTGTCCAAGGCGGGCTTTCTCAGGACCTTCCCCAAGGTGTTCTCCGGCAGGCACGTCGAGCACCCGGCGGTGAGCTGCCACCGCGCCAGGGAGGTCGCCCTGGAGGCCGACCGCCCGGTCGCCGTCCACGTCGACGGCGAGCCGGCCGGCGGAGCGCCCGCGAGCTTCGAGGTGGTCGCCTCGGCGATCGCCGTGCTCGCCGGCGAGCGGCCCCCGGCGCTGTCGGCGGCGTCGGGGCGGTCGGCGGCCGGGGAGCCGCCGACCGGGGAGCCGCCTGTCAGTCCTGGTCCTTCTTCCCCTTGAGCCTGCGGCCGATCCACGCGAGCGGATCGTAGGAGCGGTCCACCACCCGCTCCTTCAAGGGGATGATCGCGTTGTCGGTGATGTGGATGCCCTCGGGGCAGACCTCGGTGCAGCACTTGGTGATGTTGCAGAGCCCGACGCCCGCCTGCCCCGTGATCAGCTCGCGCCGGTCGTTGGTGTCCAGCGGGTGCATCTCCAGCTCGGCGTAGCGGATGAACATCCGCGGCCCCGCGAAGGACGGCTTGTTCTCCTCGTGGTCACGGATGACGTGGCAGACGTTCTGGCACAGGAAGCACTCGATGCACTTGTGGAACTCCTGCGGCCGGTCGATGTCGCGCTGCTGCATCCGGTAGGTGCCGTCCGGCTCCTTGGGCCCCGGCTGGAACTGCGGGACCTTCTTGGCCATCTCGTAGTTGAACGAGACGTCGGTGACCAGGTCGCGGATGATCGGGAAGGTCTTGATCGGCGTGACCGTGATCGGCTCGGCGGGGTCGTAGAGGTTCAGCCTGGTCATGCACATCAGCCGTGGCTTGCCGTTCACCTCGGCGCTGCACGAGCCGCAGCGGCCGGCCTTGCAGTTCCAGCGCACCGCCAGGTCGTTGGCCTGGGTGGCCTGCACGCGGTGGATGGCGTCGAGCACCACCTCGCCGTCCTCGACCGGGACCACGTAGTCGCGCAGCTCGCCGCCCCCGGCGTCGCCGCGCCACAGCCGAAGGGTCAGGTCGTAGCTCATGTCACTTCTCCTCGAAGAGCTGTCGCAGGTCCTCTGGCATCTCCGGCAGCGGCTCGCGTCGCAGCCGGAGCTCGGTGCCGTCGCGGCGCAGCACCATGTTGACCTTGCCCAGCTCGGGGTCGGCCTTGGGGTAGTCGTCGCGGGTGTGGCCCCCGCGGCTTTCCTTGCGCTCGAGTGCGGCGGTGGCGACGCACTCGGACACCGTCAGCATCGAGTCCAGGTCCAGCGACAGGTGCCAGCCCGGGTTGTACTGCCGGTTGCCCTCGACGCGGACCTTGCCGGCGCGGTCGCGGAGCAGCGCGAGCTTCTCGAGCGCGCTCTTCAGCTCGCCCTCGGTGCGGATGATCCCGACCAGCTCCTGCATTGTCTCCTGTAGCTCCGCGTGCAGGGCGTAGGGGTTCTCTCCCGACTCGCGGTCGAACGGCGCCAGCGCGGCGGCGGCGGTGGCGGCGATCTGCCCCTCGTCGAGGGTCGGCATGTCCGGCTGGCCGAGCGCGTGCTCGGCGGCGTACTGGCCGGCACGGCGGCCGAACACCAGCAGGTCGCTCAGCGAGTTGCCGCCGAGCCGGTTGGCGCCGTGCATGCCGCCGGCCGCCTCGCCCGCGGCGAACAGCCCCGGGATCGACGCCGCCTGCGTGTCGGGATCGACGCGCACGCCGCCCATCACGTAGTGGCAGGTCGGTCCGACCTCCATCGGCTCCTTGGTGATGTCGACGTCGGCCAGCTCCTTGAACTGGTGGTACATGCCCGGCAGGCGCCGCTTGATGTCGTCGGCGCTGCGGCGCGAGGCCACGTCCAGGTACACGCCGCCGTGCTCGGTGCCGCGGCCCTCCTTGACCTCGGTGTTGATCGCCCGCGCGACCTCGTCGCGCGGCAGCAGGTCAGGCGTCCGCCGGTTGCCCTTGCGGTCGTTGTACCAGCGGTCGGCCTCCTCCTCGGTCTCGGCGGTCTCCGAGCGGAACATGTCCGGGATGTAGTCGAACATGAAGCGCTTGCCCTCGGAGTTTCGGAGCACGCCGCCGTCGCCGCGGACGCCCTCGGTCACCAGGATCCCGCGCACCGACGGCGGCCAGACCATCCCCGTCGGGTGGAACTGCACGAACTCCATGTCGATCAGGTCCGCGCCCGCCTCCAGCGCGAGCGCGTGGCCGTCGCCGGTGTACTCCCAGGAGTTCGAGGTGATCTGCCAGGCCTTGCCGATCCCGCCGGTCGCGATGACCACGGACTTGGCGCGGAAGACCACGAAGCGGCCGGTCTCCCGCCAGTAGCCGAAGGCGCCGGCGATCGCGCCGGAGTCGCCGGTGAGCAGCCGGGTGACCGTGCACTCCATGAACACGTCGACGCTGGCCCCGCCGACGGCCTTGTGCTGGAGGGTCCGGATCATCTCCAGCCCGGTGCGGTCGCCGACGTGGGCCAGCCGCGCGTAGCGGTGGCCGCCGAAGTCGCGCTGGAGGATGCGCCCGTCGGGGGTGCGGTCGAAGAGCGCGCCCCACTCCTCGAGCTCGAACACGCGGGCGGGCGCCTCCTGCGCGTGGAGCTGCGCCATGCGCCAGTTGTTCAGCATCTTGCCGCCGCGCATGGTGTCCCGGAAGTGGACGCGCCAGTTGTCCTCCGGGTAGACGTTGCCGAGCGCCGCGGCGACGCCGCCCTCCGCCATCACGGTGTGCGCCTTGCCCAGCAGGGACTTGCACACGATCGCGGTCCTGGCGCCGCGCGAGGCGGACTCGATGGCGGCGCGGAGCCCGGCGCCGCCGGCACCGATGACGACGACGTCGTACTCGTGGGTCTGGTGTTCAGCCATGGTTAGAAGAACCTCGGGTCGTGGATCGCACCGGTCGCGACCAGGCGCACGTACAGGTCGGTCAGGGCCACGAACACCAGGCTGACCCAGGCGTACAGCATGTGGCGGGAGTTGAGGACCGACACCTTGCGCCAGAGCCAGAAGCGGACCGGCGCCTTCGAGAACTTGTCGACGTGGCCGCCGCAGAGGTGGCGGCACGAGTGGCAGGAGACGGTGTAGAGCCCGAGCAGCACCGCGTTGGCGACCAGGATCAGCGAGCCGAGCCCCATTCCCCAGCCGTCGGGGAAGTGGAAGCCCTGGATCCCGTCCCACAGCAGGATGATCGGGAAGGGAAGCGCCAGGTAGAAGAAGTAGCGGTGGATGTTCTGGAGGATCAGGGGGAACTTGGTCTCACCGGTGTAGCGCACCCGGGCGTCGCGGACCGCGCAGGCCGGCGGCGCCCACCAGAACGACCGGTAGTACGCCTTGCGGTAGTAGTAGCAGGTCAGGCGGAAGCCGAGCGGGAAGGGCAGCACCAGCAGCGCCGGCGACAAGGGCCACCAGCTCCCGAACAGCGCCCAGGTGGCGTGGTCGCCGCACTTGGCGGCCAGGCACGGCGAGTAGAACGGCGAGATGTAGGGGTCGGCGAAGTAGTTCTTGTCGACGAAGGCGACCCAGACGCCGTAGACGATGAAGCCGAGCAGCACCAGGACGGTGACCAGCGGCTGGAGCCACCACCTGTCGCTTCGCAGGGTGGTGGCGCGTGGTTGCCCGCGCTGGTCGACGGCTGTCCTGGATGCCATCTGGTTACTCCTTGGTCGTCCACATCGGCCCAGCGTGGGCCGGACCGGTGATTTGGGTCACCGGCAGCTTATAGGTCCTCCGGATTCGGACATGTTCCGGCACGCTGGAAACGTACTCCTGGTCGAGCCGGCTGGCAGGGGTGGCCGGCACCACCACGTGGAAGTGGCACGGCCCGGCCTGGAGCCGCTCGCGCACGGAGATGAGCAGCTGCTCGCCACCCAGGGTCTGATTGCCGACCACCAGGTATCGACGCAAGCCAAATCACCTCCGGCAAGGCTCGTGACATCCCGAGCATAGATCCGTGCGGCCGCCGGCGTGAACCGATCCGGGCGGCCAGGGGTGGCCTTCGGCGCACGCCGGCGCCCGAGGTGGCAGCATGGCAGCGTCATGGATGAGCTGCGGATCATGCCGGTCGAAGCCGAGGGGGTCGCGCCCGACGCCGGGGCGCTGGTCGAGGAGTTCGCGCGCGCGTACCCGTTCGAGCTGGACGAGTTCCAGCGGCGCGGGTGCCTGGCACTGGCGTCCGGTCGTGGCGCCCTGGTGGCGGCGCCGACCGGCGCGGGCAAGACCGTGGTGGGGGAGTTCGCGGTCTGGCTGGCGCTGCGCGAGGGCGGCAAGGCGTTCTACACCACTCCCCTGAAGGCGCTCTCCAACCAGAAGTTCGGCGACTTCGTGGCGCGCCACCACGCCCGCAACGTCGGGCTGCTGACCGGCGACAACTCGATCAACGGCGAGGCGCCGGTGGTGGTGATGACCACCGAGGTGCTCCGCAACATGCTCTACGAGGGCAGCCCGACCCTGGCCGGGCTCCGCTACGTGGTCATGGACGAGGTCCACTACCTCCAGGACCGGGTGCGCGGCGCGGTCTGGGAGGAGGTGCTGATCAACCTCCCGGTCGACGTCAAGGTCGCCGCGCTGTCGGCCACCGTCTCCAACGCCGAGGAGTTCGGCCAGTGGCTGGAGGCCACGCGGGGCGCCACCGAGGTGGTGATCGAGGAGCGCCGCCCGGTGCCGCTCGACAACTACTACCTGATCGGCCGCGAGCTGCACCCGATGTTCGTCGCCGGCGACGGCGAGCTCGCCCCCAACCCGTCGCTGCTGCGGCGCGGCGAGCTCCAGTGGCGGTCCGGGCGCGACACCAAGGGCCGCCACGGCGGCCGCGGCCGCGCCGGGCCGCAGGCGAACCGGCGCGACTGGGTGCCGTCGAGGGTCGAGGTGGTCGACCTGCTCGAGGAGAGCGGACTGCTGCCGGCGATCTACTTCATCTTCTCGCGGGCCGGCTGCGACCAGGCGCTGGCGCAGTGCCGCGCGGCCAACGTCCGGCTGACCACCGCCGACGAACGCGACCGGATCGCGGAGTTCTTCGAGCTCCGGGTGAGCCAGCTCGACCCCGCCGACCTCGACGCGCTCGGCTACGCCGACCTCTCGGAGTCGCTCCAGCGGGGGGTCGCCAGCCACCACGCCGGCATGCTGCCGCTGTTCAAGGAGGCGGTCGAGGAGCTGTTCGCGCAGGGCCTGGTCAAGGTCGTGTTCGCCACCGAGACGCTGTCGCTGGGGATCAACATGCCGGCCCGGACGGTGGCGATCGAGCGGCTCTCCAAGTGGGACGGCGAGCGCCACGAGCTGCTCACCGCCGGCGAGTACACCCAGCTCACCGGGCGTGCCGGCCGGCGGGGGATCGACACCCGCGGCGCCGCCGTGGTGCTGCACCAGCCGTTCGTCCCCTTCGACCGGATTGCCTCGCTCGCATCGACACGGACCTACCCGCTGATCTCCTCGTTCCGGCCTTCCTACAACATGGCGGTCAACCTGGTCGCCAACTACACGCGACCGGCGGCAGAGCGGCTGCTGGCGTCGTCGTTCGCGCAGTTCCTGATCGACCGGACCGTGCACGGCTCGGAGCGGACGCTGGCGCGCAACCGCGAGTTCCTGACCGGCTACCTCCGCTCGGCCGCCTGCGACCGCGGCGACATCGGCGAGTACTGGGACCTGCGCCGCCAGATCCGCGCCCGCGAGAGCAGCCTGGCCGACGCCGACCGGCGCGCCCGCGACGAGGAGGCCTCCAGCGCGCTGCGCTCGCTCCAGCCCGGCATGGTCCTGCACCTCCCCGGCGGGCGCCGGCGGGGGCTCGCGGCGGTGATCGGCCCGGCGGGCGGCCGCGGCGGCGGCACCGGGGTGCTGGTGCTCACCGAGGACCGGCGCGTCCGCAGGGTCGCGGTGCGCGACCTCGGCACCCGCCCGGTGGTGGTCGGCAGGATCGACCTGCCGCGACCCTTCAGCCCTAAGAGCCCCCGGTTCAAGGCGCGCGTCGCCGAGGCGCTGTCGGCGATGGACCCGCCCCGGCCGGCGCGGCCGAGCCGCCGGCGGGCCAGCGCCGCCGACGACGCCGAGCTGGGCGAGCTGCGCGGGCGGCTCCGCGAGCACCCGGTCCACCGCTGCCCCGACCTGCCCGAGCACGAGCGCTGGATGGTGCGCTGGGACCAGCTCCAGCGCGAGACCGACCGGATCGCCAGCCGGGTGCAGCGCCGCACCGGCTCGCTGGTGCGGACCTTCGACCGGGTGATGAACGTGCTCGGCCGGCTCGAATACGTCGAGGGGTTCGCGCTGACGCCCAAGGGCGAGACCCTGCGGAGGGTATACAGCGAGTCGGACCTGCTGGTGGTCGAGGCGATCCACCGGGGCGTCTGGCGCGAGCTGAACGCTTCCGAGCTGGCCGCCTGCGTGTCGAGCCTGGTCTACGAGACCCGCGGCGGCGACGTGCCGACCGGCGAGGATCTGGCGCCGCCGACTCCGGCGGTCCGTCACGCGCTGCGCGAGCTGGCCGAGCTCCAGGGCGAGATCCACGGGCACGAGGAGTCCGAGGGGTTGGAGCTGACCCGGCCGCTCGACCCCGGCTTCGCCGACCTGGCCTATCGCTGGGCCAAGGGCGACACGCTCGAGGACGTGCTGACCGACGAGGAGATCACGCCAGGCGACTTCGTGCGCGTCACCAAGCAGCTGATCGACCTGCTCCAGCAGGTCGCCGCGGTCGCCGACGACCCGGACCTGGCCGACACCGCGCGCCAGGCGGTCGACGCCTGCCAGCGGGGCGTGATCGCCTACTCCGGCATGGTCTGAGGTCCGGGGTCGCTGTTCCGGGCAGGGTCCTCGCCGCCGGCGGTCCCCTCTAGCACCTCGGGAACGTAGAGGGCGAGCACCTTGGCGGTCTGCTCCCAACCCCAGGCGTCGCGGTGCGCGCTGGCGGCGCCGCGCAGGTCGCCCTGGTCCGCCAGCCACCTCGCCTTGTCGGTGTCCAGCTCGACCGCCCTGGTCATGTGCTCGTAGGCGAGCCGGATCCGGTCGAGCAGCGGGGGCGGCCCGCTCCCGTAGGTGCCGCGCGGGTCGTCGGGGTCCTCCGGGTCCGGCCACATGTGCTCGGGCATGCAGTACTCGCACTGCCCGTAAGTCCTGGAGGTAGCCTCCTCGGCCAGCTCGGCGGCGGTCATGCCCTCCGCCCACGCCCATGGCGACCCGCCGAGCGCGGCGAAGCAGCCCGCGCGGTGGATCACCCGGTCGCGGGTCCTGAGATAGCTGCGCCGCGGGCCCTGCCCGTCACCGGTGGCCATGCGGTCCTCCCAGCCGTTCGGTGGTCGGGCCGGCGGTCCGGGCTCTTGCGGCGCCCGCGCCCGGGCCGAGCCCCGCCAGCCGGTTGAACAGGTCCCCGCCGCTCTGGCGGCCGGTGAGCCCAGGGACGAGGACCAGCAGCAGCACCCCGGTACCCAGGCCGGCGAGCAGCGCCGGGCCGTGGATGTCATGGATCAGCGCGAGCCAGACCCCCACGACCAGCCCCCCCAGCAGCGGCGAGACCAGCCGCCAGAGCTGCCAGTGGCCGAGCGCGCCGGGCCGGCGTTCGAGCGCCTCGGTGACGGCGGGATGCGCGTAGGACACGAGGCTGACCGCCGAGACGGCCACGATCAGCGCGATCGTGACCACCGGCAAGCGCCGCTTCGCGTCGATGGCGGCTCCTCCTTTCCTGGCGTTCCGGCCGCCGACGGCCAGGCCGATGCGAGGATGGCCGGGGGGAGCGGCCGCGTCAACCGTTTGCCCACAGGCCGGCGACCGGCCCCGACGGCCCGCCCGCCGTGCATCTACACTGACCAGGCCGACCGCCCGCCGATCCCTCAACCGCCAGGAGCCCGCTGCGTGACGACCACCCAGAGCCGCCCAGGGCAGGAGGCCCTGCTGCCCTACGGAGCGCCCTACCTGATCGGCGACGCCACCAGCGCCCGGCGCGACCTG